>PBFM01000012.1 GCA_002718655.1 Fidelibacterota bacterium | reverse complement strand
CTCCACGATTATGGATGCCAATTAGAACTGTATTCTCTAAATTATTATTTTGTTCAATAATTTCATGACATAATCTTGTTATTGATCTACTAACTGACTCTTCATTCAAAAGTGTGATTTTTTTCAAAAAATTGCCTCTCTTTTTTAAAAAAAAACCCCCGACAAAAACATATTCCAAATCGGAGGATTGAATTTTGCCTTTTTAGACTCACCGGACTAATTAAAAGGGTTATTATCTATCCTAAATTATGGCATTACTCTAAATATGCCATATAATATTTCAATAATGTCATCAATTATCAATTCTTCCATTTGAACGACAAGTTCGATATCTTCATTATTAAACCACTGATTTTGTCGTTTTGCAAATTGACGTGTTTTTATCTTAATATTTTCTTTCATTTCATCAAATGTAATTTCACCGTATAGGTAGTTTTGTATCTGCTGATATCCTATAGAATTCAATGAGAGAAAAGGTTTTGATGATTGTTTTTGCATTTCCAAGAGAAATTTCACTTCATCAACCCAACCCGCGGCTAGCATTTGTTCAAGTCTCGAATTTATCCTATTAATTAAATTATTACGTCTCCAATTAAGTCTTATTGTATATAAATCAAGATTTTTTGAATAATCATTGATTTGATTATTGAAATGCTCACTTGGAGCTATACCAGTTGAATCAAATATTTCTAATGCTCTTACTAAACGTTTTTTATTGTTGATATGAACAATTTTAGCATATTGAGAATCAACTTTTATTAATCTTTCCATCAAACTAAATGGATTTGCATCGTATATTTTTTCTAATTCTTCCCTTAAGCCGATGTCAGTGGAACTTTTTTCAAAGATTCCATCTTTTATAGCTCTATAATAAAGTCCTGCTCCACCACATATAATTGGGGTTTTTTTATTCTTTCTAATAGCGATTACTTTATCCTTAACAAGCTGTGCATAATTTCCAGCTGAAACTGTTTCATATGGACTAGTAATACCTATCAAATGATGGTTTATACCGTCCATTTCTTCTATACTTGGTTGGGCTGTCCCAATTGGCATTAATTGATAGATTTGTCTTGAATCAAGACTAATAATCTCACCATTTATTTTTTTTGATAGTTTGACTGCAAAGGATGTTTTACCACTAGCAGTAGGGCCTATGATTGTAATAATTTTTTCCAATTATAAATAATCGCTTTTTTTTTTACAACTCACCATGGTAAGTTTTTCAAATCCACATTCCCCCCAGAAAGAATTAATCCAATCCTCTTACCTTCAAAAATATTTCTGTTTTTTATCACAGCTGCAAGAGCAATAGAGCAAGATGGTTCTACAATTATTTTCATCGTTTCCCAAATTAATCGCATTGAAATTATAATTTCTTCTTCAGTTAGTGTGAAAATTCCATTCACATTATCTTTGATAATAGGAAAAGTAATTTTACCTATTTGAGCACGAAGACCATCACAAATGGTATTTGTTGTTTCATTCTTTTCTATATAACCACTAATCAATGAGCGATATGCATCATCAGCTTCAATGGGCTCTGCTCCATATACCTTAATATCTTTATTTACGCCAATTATTGAGCATAAGGTCCCAGTTAGTAAGCCACCTCCACTCACAGGAGTAACTACCATATCAAGATTTGAAATCTGATTTAATAATTCTAAAGCAGCGGTACCCTGCCCTTCAATAATTCGGCTATCATCATATGGATGTACTAATGTTGATGAGGTTTTTTGTAATATATTATTCAAAGTATTATTTCGTGAAACTTGATTTGGCTCACACCAAATGATTTCACCTCCATTCCTAATAACATTATCAACTTTAACCTTTGGTGTGTTCTTTGGCATTATTACCTTTGGGCTAATACCTAATTTTGCAACTGCTTTTGCAAGCGCCGCTCCGTGATTTCCAGATGAAACTGTTACAACTCCTTTTTCTAATTCTTGTTCTGTTAATTGTAATACTGTGTTTGTTACACCTCGTATTTTAAATGAACCAGATTTTTGGAAATTTTCACATTTAAAAAACAAGTCTGCTCCTGTTCTATCATTCAATACAGAGCTTGTTAGTATTGGAGTAAAGTGAATGTATTTTTCTATCCTTTTACTAGCTTCTTTTATTTGCAATAATTTTATCATAGTTAAATTTAGGATTACTCAATGCATAATCAATTAAATCTATATTACAAAACTATGCTAATTAAAAAATTTATAATTTCATATGTTTTAATTATTAACAGTTGTAAAAATGACACTGTTCGAATAATTATAAAGGACATACAATCTTCACCATCAATTAAGCAAAGATTAATTAATCCAATAAAAGTAAATTCTTTTAAAAGGTATTAAAAATTAGCTATGTCAAAATCGGTAATTATCTTTAGACACGGAAAATCAGATTGGGATGCAGCTTTTGACTGTGATCATAATCGCCCAGTTTCAAAAAGAGGTAAAAAAGATGCAAAAAAGATGGGAAAATACCTAAATAGGATTGAGCAAGACCCTGACCTTACAATCTCATCTACTGCACTGAGAGCAAGAGATACTGCTAAATTGGCAATGGAATATGGTAAATGGAATAATAATATAATTTATGAAAGGAAAATTTATGGTGGATCAGCAGAAGTAATATTGCAAGTTATTAGTCAACAAAACAGTAAATACAACAACATATGTGTTGTAGGCCATGAACCCATTTTATCATCATTTATAGCGAAATGTAATAACTCTCCCCCACTTAAATTTCCAACCGCTTCTATGGCGCGAATAGATTTCGAAATAAATAATTGGAATCATATTAATTTTAAATTTGGAAATTTAGTCTGGTTGTTAAAACCAAAAGAAATAGACTAATGGCGTTCAAACCTTCCATCTAATTCATCTAAGGACATTTGAACAATAATTGGCCTACCGTGTGGACAATAATATGGGTGATCAGTTGAAAATAATCTATTTACTAATTCTTGCATTTCTTCACGTACCAATGTGTCACCAGCTTTTATTGCTGCTTTACAAGCGAACATCGCTGCAAGGCCTTCTTGGAATGAACTGTATTGCTTCCGTTCATTAAGAAAATTATCCAAAATTTCTCTTATCACTTCTCTTTCATTACCAAGTGCCATTTCTGAGGGAATTGCATCAATCCTTATTGATAATTCATCTTGTTTAATTATTTTAAATCCTATTTTTTCCAAATAAGGTAAGATATCGAATAATACATCAAAATCATCGGGCGAAAATTCAATTATTTCAGGGAATAGCAATGTTTGAGACGCCATTGAAGTTGATTCGAATGCTTTCAATGCATCCTCATATAGTATTCGTTCATGTGCAACATGTTGATCGATAATAACGAGACCACTATTAACTTCGGAAACAATATATTTTTTGTGTATTTGCCATATGTTTTCGGTGGCAATCGTTTCTCTATCTTGAATCTTTGTTTGAGCTAATTTGGATACATAATCTTTTGCACGCCGTATGTTAATATTTGAAGAGTTTAATCCTTCTTCAAAAGTATTGAAATCTATTTCATTCTGATTAGGGTTAGTAGGTACTGTTTCACTTATATTATGATTTGCTGGGTTAAATTTCGTATAATCATATTTCTGATTAGAATTGGTTTTTTGAAATGATTTATCAAAAAATGGTACAGTTTCAAGAATTGAATTCAAAGAATGACCTACTTCAGATTTAAGTAAATGAAAAAGGCGCCACTCATCTTTGAAACGAACTTGCGTTTTCATAGGATGTACATTTACATCAACCTGATCTATTGGTAATATTAGATTAATAACAAAAAATGGATACTCCCCTCTTTTTATAAGTGATTCATATGCGTTGTATATAGACCGGTTAATCAACCTATCTTTTATGAATCGCCTATTAAGAAATAGATACTGTTCACCTGGTCTTGAACGAACAAGATTAAGATTTCCAACAAATCCGGTAAATGCATAATCACCTTTTGTTGTATTTATAGCAATAAGATTTCTTGAATAAGTTGGATCAAGTAGATTATCAATTCTTTCCTCGAGTGATTCGGATTTAACATTAAATATATTTCTATTATCAGCAATTAGCTTAAACTCTATGTCAGGAAATGCTAACCCATAGCATCGAACAACATTTACTATTTTGCGTAGCTCAGTACGAGGTGTTTTTAAAAATTTTTTCCTAGCTGGTGTGTTATAGAATAAATTACGAATTGAGATTTCTGTTCCTCCTATTTTTGGAGCAGGTTGCACTTTGCTTAGGGTGCCATTAACAATTGATAATTCTGCACCCTCACCTTTTTTACTACTTGAAATAATTGACATTTCAGAAATTGATGCAATGCTTGCAAGGGCCTCGCCTCGAAATCCTAAAGTACTAATAGAGAAAAGGTCATCAATGGTATAAATCTTGCTAGTGTGAAATCTTTTTACTGCGACAGGCAATTCATTTGGAGTTATACCGTGACCATTATCCCTAACCTGTATGGTATTATGGCCTCCTTTTTCGATACTTACTGTAACTTGAGAAGCGCCAGCATCTATACTATTTTCTATCAATTCTTTTACAACAGATGCAGGCCTTTCTACTACTTCACCTGCAGATATCTTATTTTTCAAATCTTCAGGGAGTGCTTTTATCATTTTTTTCTCCCGATAACTGATAGAGTATTTTTATAGATTTTTTTATGAAGCATTTCCCCATCTCGAACTAATTCATTTATTTCGTTTTTAATCAACTCACAATAAGAATCGTCATTCAATCCTTTAAGATTTATCAAAACATTCATACATGCACCACGGAGTCCAGCCAATGATATTTCAGCTGCAACACCTGCATCAGAAACTGAATTAGGGTTTCCATTTTCAACTAACTTAGAAGCAAGTGTCATAACACTGTAGCATTTTTTTGCTGTTTCCAAAGGGATTTCAATTGCATATATATTTGCATTCATAATTGCTTTATTTTTTGTTGTTTTTTCCTCAATTGTATTTTCCGATAGTCTACTTGCTTCTATCATATTATTAAAAGCCTTTGTATCCTCATCGATTAAAAGTGTAAGTCTGTCTTTGAGCTTTTGAGCCTCCACACCTATTTCATCCATCAATGGTTTACTATCAAGCATTTCTTTTTTTTCATGGGTTAAAGCAGCAACCATTGAAGACAGTGCTGCACCCAGTGCACCTCCTAATGCTGCAACACTTCCGCCTCCTGGGGCAGGACTATTTTTTGAAAGTTCTTCGATAAATTTAGAATCAAATAGATTACTTCTCTTTCCATTTTGTATTACTGCATAATCAATTATTTTCTCGTAGGGGTCAAATTTAGTTACATCATTTAAACCTAAAGATTGTACCGCACATTCAATGACATCTGCTTTAGGTACACCTAAAGACCTATTTTGCTTTTTTAAATAATGTTCTCCTGCCATTATCATCGCATCAAGAGGAATTAAACCTATCAATTCACTTCCAGTTACGCGAATTCCTCTTTTAGTGGCTAATTTACAGGCTTGATCAAAAACATCATGAATCTTGGATTTTTTATAATTATTAAAATTAATTGATATTTGCGCTCTATCATAATCTGCAACGTACCAACCGATTCCTTTAACTTGCTTGAACATTCCCGGTACTTTTACAGGCTTACCCTCCTTGTCTCTAACAATTTCTCCGTCTAATAAATTTTTGGAATTCGGATTAGGTAATCTTTTACTTCGTCCTACTTCTCTCAATTCAAATGCGATATCAGTTGCTAATCTAGTATCTCTAGTATTCAAATTAATGTTATAAGCTATCAGAAAATCCCTGCATCCTATTACAATTGCACCTGCTTTAATATGTACTTTGGTTGGGCCAAAGTCTGGGTTCCAATCAGGGTCAGATAATTTTTTAGTAAGTCCTTCATATTCACCTTTTCGAATATTTGGAAGTTTTCTACGCATAGAATCCGTTGCAGATTTTTCATAGAGATATACTGGAATATTTAATTCTTCACCAACACGTTTGCCAACTTTCCTTGATAAATCTATACATTCTTCATCAGTGACTCCACTAATTGGAATAAATGGACATACATCAGTAGCTCCTATTCTTGGATGTGAACCTTTATGATTAGTCATATCCAAGATTTCTGATGCTGTTTTTATTCCTGTGAAAGCTGCTTCCATAATAGAATTTGGAGACCCAACCATTGTTACTACTGTACGATTTGTATCAGAGCCGGAGTCAACATCAAGTATGGTTATTTTTCCCACGTTACGCATTGCATCAACTATTTCATTTATTTTTTCATAATTCCTGCCTTCAGAAAAATTAGGAACACATTCAATTAATTTTTTCATTTCTTATCTATAAGCTATTGTATTTAAATAAAGGATGAAAAATATTACTATGACAAAAATAGTAAAATTCCACCATATTGATTTTGGAGTTTGTTTTCTTGTGAAGAGAAGTCTTTTGAAATAATTCATTAATTTTTTTTAAATACCAAGAAACAGTAACATAAAAAAATTTACAAATGGTTTCATTATCATCCACAAAATTGATAATCCAGTTATATAACCAAAGAGAATCAAACCAAAAAGCACTTGTGGTCCATAAGATTGTATTTTCCATGCTAGCTCAGGGTTTGTTCTCATAAGATAACCAGAAAAAATCTGAGACCCGTCTAAAGGAGCAACTGGCAAAAGATTAAAAATAGCCAATGATATATTAATTTGGGCAAAATAAAAGATAACTGCCGGGAAAATCGAATTTGCTACTAATTCTGAATTACCTAAAAATCTCCATAGTAATCCTGCCATCATTGCAAGCAATAGGTTAGACAGAGGACCTGCTGCCGCAATTTTCATCATATCCTTTCTCTGGTCTATTAAATTTCTAGAATCTACAGGAACTGGTTTAGCCCATCCAAAGCCAACAAATAAAATCATCATTGAACCTATGATATCTAAATGAGCAATTGGATTTAATGTTAGCCTTCCCATTTTAGCTGCAGTATTATCACCGCATCGTAAAGCCATCCATGCATGTGCAAATTCATGGAATGAAAGCGCAAACATCAGAGTAGGTATCAACAGAATCAGTGTATCTGGAGAAAGTCTAAAAAGAATAATTAACTCCTTGGATGAAACTTGTTATAAATTTTTTGTAATTGCATTTTATTTATATGTGTGTATATCTGTGTAGTAGAGATATTACTGTGTCCCAGTAAGTGTTGTACAAATCGAATATCAGTATCATTTTTCAATAATTCTGTTGCAAACGAATGTCTAAGAATATGTGGACTTATTTGTTTAAAATACATTTTAAGTGATTTTATTAGTTGAAGATATTTTAGTGGTTTTCCTTTAAATTTTGGGGTTGTATTNANAAANACTCTTNTTACGTTTTNATTAATTAATAANTTTGGTCTGATATTAGTTAAATAATNATTTAAATTAGGAANNATAGTTAAATCGAAATNCAAATCGTCTAAGTTTAGCTTATAGATTTGCCTTAAATTAATATGATTCTTTTTTATTAATTCAAAAATTGCAGTATCNCTAATGNAATTATTTTCTTTAGCAGTTCTCATNAATTGANTTAANCTTTTTTCAATTTTTANTTGAGCTTNAACATAATGGGTATCGAGTATATTATTTATCATCATTCTAGTTAATTTTCNCCCATTGCTNCTAATAAAGACTGAGCTAGATTTTGTTATCTTTATATAGTTACTTCTNAAATTATTTAAGTAATCATTAAGAAATATTTTTGCTCTTCCCATTAATGGTAAGATTCTTTCTTTGGACCCCTTGCCCATAACCTTTATTATTTCATCATCTAAGGAAATATTCTGAATATCTAGATTACAAAGTTCAGTTACTCGTAAACCACAAGAGTATAATAATTGAATAATAGATTTATCTCTTAAAGAGAACCGCAGTGATTCATCAATTGATTCAATAATAAATGTTACTTCCTCATTAGTAAGAACATTAGGAAGCTTTTTAGAAACTTTTGGTTTCTCAATTAAAAGTGCGGGGTTTTCTTTAACTATTTTTTCTTTAGAAAGAAATTTATGATAAGATCGGATAGATGAAATAGCACGAGAAATACTGGTTGCCGCCATACCGCAGGAATTCATTTTTTTTATATAATCACGAATATGTTTTGATGTGATATTATTCAGTTCATTTATATTTTTATTTTTAAGAAAAAATAGATAATCATTTAAATCTCTATGATATGCATCATAGGTATTGGGTGTAACGTTGAGCTCCGTCCGAAGCATAGACTTGTAATCTGGATGAATTTCCATTCATTAATCCAAAAATTCATCTTCTACAAGATCACATAAAATTTGACCTACCATTATGTGTGCTTCCTGTACGCGCTGTGTATTTTCACTTGGAATATTAATTGTTATATCAGATAAATCTTTAAGGATACCACCTGTTTTACCAGTAAGAGTAACAGTAAATAAATTTTTATACTTTGCCTGTTTTATAGCTGCAATGACGTTTTCTGAATTACCACTAGTAGAAATTCCAATTAATGTATCATTTTTATTTCCTAAACCTTGAATTTGCCTTGAAAATACTGACTCAAAACCAGTATCGTTAGACCAAGCAGTGATGAATGAACTATCGGTAGTTAAAGCAATAGAAGGTATGGGTTTACGATCATAATTACTCATACTACCCATTAATTCAGTAGATAAATGCTGCGCATCTGCCGCACTACCTCCATTCCCACACCAAAGAATTTTTCCATTATTTTTTAATGATTTTATCATTATTTCTGCTGCAACTTTTATGTCTTCAATGCAACTTTCTAGCATTTTATTTTTAATAATAATACTATCTTTTATTTGGGATTTAATTTTTTCTTTCATTTCTGAATATGAATAGCATCTGCAAATTCCTGAACACAATTATCATCTTCTTCTAGAATATTACCAGTTACAATAATTGATGCACCTGCTTCTACCGCATCGCGTGCTTTTTCTGGGGTTTTTATACCTCCACCTACAATTATAGGTAAATCAATAGCGTCACGTACAGCCTTGATTACTTCAGTAGTCACAGGGTGAATAGCGCCACTACCCGCTTCAAGATAAATTAATTTCATACCTAAATATTGACCAGCCAGAGCATGAGCTACAGTAATCTCAACTCTTTCCATAGGTATAGGTTTTGTACTACTCATAAATTCAACACTACTATTTGAACCACCATTAACTAAAATATAACCAGTTGAAATTGTTTCAATATTCATATTATCAACAATAGGAGCAGCTAAAACTTGTTCTTCAATAAGAAATCGGGGATTCCTTCCAGAGATAAGCGACATAAATAACATAGCATCAAAATGCTTGTTTAATTGACCAACACCCCCAGGAAATAATATTACTGGTATATTGGATAATGATTTAATTTTCTTTACTATACTATTATAATTAATATCCATCATTATACTTCCTCCTACAAAAAGAGCATCAACGCCTGAATTGTTGGCGTTTTTCACACGATTTATTATTGAATTATCATCTTCTTTATCGGGATCAATTAGTACAATGTAAACTGCTCCTTTCTTTTCAATAGTAGTTATTAAAGTGTCAAAAATCAATTACTGACCTACAAATTCTTTATATTTTAGATAATCCATTAACCCTTCTTTTTCTTTTAGGTTACTTGGTTTAATTCTTACAATCCATCCATCTCCATATGGATCATCGTTAATTAGATTTGGATTTTCTTCAATGTTTTCATTTATTTCAACAATAGTTCCTGATATAGGTGAAAAAAGGTCAGAAACAGTTTTCACAGCTTCAACTTCTCCAAATATACTACCTGCAACTATTTTTTGGCCTATATTTGGAAATTCAATGAAAATTACATCGCCAAGCTGGCTTTGAGCATAATCGGTAATTCCAATTGAAACGTAATCATCATTATAATCAGCCCATTCATGCTCTTTAGTGTATAATAGGTGTTTTGGATTTTGCATCAAACTTCCTCATCATTTTTATATTTAAATTTTTCTAAAAAACTAGTATCAAATTTTCCTTTTTTGAAAATCTCATCTTTCATAATTGCCATTTGATATGGTATTGTTGTTTTTGGTCCATCAATTATAGTCTCTTCAAGTGCTCTCTGCATCCTTACAATAGCACGATCTCGATTTTTTGCATGAACAATTAATTTGCCAATCATAGAGTCATATTGTGTTGGTATAACATATCCTGCGTAAGCATGTGAATCAACTCTTACACCTTTTCCTCCTGGCATATGAAAACTTGTGATTTCTCCTGGAAAGGGCATAAAGTTATTCGCTGGGTCTTCAGCATTAATCCTACATTCTATTGAATGACCTCTAAGTTGGAAATTATCCATCTCAGGACAAACTTCACCTGCATGCATTTTTATCTGCTGCTTTATTAGATCGATACCAGTAACCATCTCAGTTACTGGATGTTCAACTTGTATACGAGTATTCATTTCCATGAAATAAAAGTTTTTTTGACTATCCATAAGAAATTCTACAGTTCCAACACCAATATAATTGACTGCTTTGGCGCCTGATACTGCCGCTGCACCTATTTTTTTCCTTGTTTCATCATCAACAAGTGGGGAAGGAGATTCTTCAATTAATTTCTGGTGTCGACGCTGAATAGAACACTCCCTTTCACCCAAATGAATTGTTTTACCAAAACTATCAGCTAATATTTGTACTTCTATATGTCTAGGGTTTTCAATAAATTTTTCAATATAGATATCCCCATTACCAAATGCTGTTAAGGATTCTTGGTTTGCTGATTTATAAGCAGAAATGACATTTGATTCATCTTTTACTAATCTCATACCTCTTCCTCCACCACCAGCGGATGCCTTTAACATAATTGGGTAACCCATTTCATTAGCTTTAATAAGTGCATCTTCAGCATTTTCTAACACTCCTTCACCTCCTGGTACTACAGGGACACCTGCATTCTTCATCGTAATCTTTGCTTTAGCTTTATTACCCATAGAATCTATAATGTCTGGCGTGGGACCTATAAATATGAAACCATTTTCCTCACATATTTTCGAGAATTGAGCAGATTCAGATAAGAATCCATAACCGGGATGAATTGAATCAGCACCTGTAATCTCCGCTGCAGCAATAATTCTTGGTATGTTCAAATAACTTTCAGCACTAGGAGGTGGTCCAATACAAACTGCTTCATCAGCAAATTTGACATGTAAAGAGTATTCATCAACTGTTGAATATACAGCTACAGTCTTAATATTTAATTCGTGACAGGCTCGTATAACTCTTAAAGCAATTTCTCCCCTATTGGCAATTAAAACCTTTTTGAACATATTTTTTATATTATGAGGGTTCTATTTGAAATAATTGTTGATTATACTCTACTGATTCTCCATTATTAACACCAATGTCAATAATTTTTCCATCAAATTCTGATTCAATTTCATTCATTATTTTCATCGCTTCAATTATACATAAGGTTTGGCCTTTTTTAACCATATCACCTTTTTTTACAAAAGGATCATCATCTGGGGTTGGTGAGGAATAAAATGTTCCAGGCATTGGTGAGAGAAGGTTTTCGTATTTGTTAGCCTCTTGCACATTTGGTTGTTTATCATCAATTACTTTTGATTTTTGTCCTTTAGATTGGTTTTCATTATCCATGTTAACAATTTGACTGGTTTTTGCAGGGTCTTGAAAAACAACCCCCGCTTGTTTAGAAACACGGAATTTCCTTCCCCAAAAACTAACTTCTATTTCATTTACATTAGAATTTTCTAATATGTATATAATTTCTTTTAATTTATCTTGCCACATAAAAATATTCCCTAAAGAGTTAATCCTTTGAACGCTCTACATACTCGCCAGTTCGAGTATCTATTCTTAACTTGTCTCCCTCATTTATAAAAAGAGGAACATTTAGTAAGTATCCAGTCTCTAATTTCGCTGGTTTTGATGCACCTGTTGCTGTATTCCCTTTAAATCCAGGCTCAGTTTCTGATACTTGAAGTATAACATGAGTTGGTAATCTAACATCTAGTACTTCTAAATCATCGAAAAGTAAATCAACATTCATACCTGGTGTTAAAAAATCTTTCCCACTACCGACATATTGTGGTTCCACATTTAATTGATCAAATGTTTCTTTATCCATGAAGACAAATGCATCGTTATCATTGTAAAGGAATTGCATTTCCTTGGCTTCAACTTTTATGAATTGGAGTTTATGCCCTGCATTAAATGTTTCATCAATTATTTTACCTGATTGTATGTCTTTAAGCTTTGTTCTTACAAAAGCGCCTCCCTTACCCGGTTTCACATGTTGAAACTCTACTATTTTCATTCTTTTTGATTTGTGCAGTATGACTGCGCCATTACGTATGTCTGCAGTTGTTGCCATTAAATAACCTAATATTTGTGAAAGTTGATTTATAGAAGTTACAATATTGTATTATCTGTTCAAATTAGATGAATATCAATTTTTATAAAATCATATATCATTAATCAATAACTCGATTTTATTCTTGTCTTCAATCATTTTATTCTCATCAGGTATTTCGCGCGCATATTTAACATAATCAGCATCATAAAGAAATTTAACCATTTCCAAGAAACTGTTTTGATTGATTTGGAATATATCGACGTTTTCTTCAATTTCTTTTGTTGTCATTTCAAGGGTTCGTATAAAATATTTTCGTTCTACATACTCTCTTATAATATGAGAAAGTTTAGTATAGTATTCCTTTTTTAATAAAGTCGTATCTAATTTATCTAATCTTCTGGACGCCTGCTCAAATGGCGTTTCTGAAATTCTATAATTTATCTTTTTAAAGTATGGTTTTTCTCTTTTTCCCCATATCCAAACAATAGTTAAAAAAATTAAACCAATAGATATCCAACTTAATATTTCTAATATTGGAAAAACAGATCTGACTCTAACTGGTCCTTTCATATTTTTATAATTTGTTTCTTTTTGATCTAGTAGAATAGAGGCTATTTGGAAATTTATTGGTTCTAAATCAAAAAATCTTTCACTGTTCCCATTGTCACTTAAAATTTCAAGTGAATAATCAGGAGTAACATATTTTCCGGTGTCCCATACCATTATTTCAAATTCAACCCCGTTTAAAATATCCGTTGAATTATCATATAGAAATTTTTGACTTTTTATAATGATATTTGGGTTATTTGTCTTTAGATTAGGAAATCTTATTGATTTACCTTGGGAATTTTCTATTTTTATTGTCCATTTAATTATATCTCCAATGTAACCATTTATTGTATCAAGCTCAGAAGTAACATAAAAAGATTTACCATAAACAATTAGTGGAAAAAAAAGAAAAACTAATTTCACAATCTTCTTTCTCTACTTCTAAAAAATTTTATCAAAGGTTCAACAAAATCTTTGTCAGTTGATAATGAAATCAAATCAAAACCGATTTTTTTTACTTTCCTTTTTAAATTGATTTCTCTTTCTTTCATTTCATTTTTCAGCTCTTTCATCTGCTTTTTTGAAGAAGTATCTATCCAAAATGAAGAACCTGTTTCAGCATCTTTTACTTTCAATACGCCTGAATTAGGAAAACTTTTTTCAAATGGATCGGATATTTTTATGCCAATTAGATCATGCTTTCTATTTGCTACTTTTAATGAAGACCAATAACTATCATCAAGAAAATCGGAAATTAAAAACACAACACATCTCCTACTTGAAACTTTTAAAAAATATTCCAGTGCAATCTGGATTGATGTATCATTTTTTCTTGGTACAGTATATAGTAATTCTCTTATAATGCGAAGAATATGAGATTTCCCTTTTTTAGGAGATAAATATTTTTCTATTGCACTAGAAAAAAGAATCAATCCCACTTTATCATTGTTATTAATTGCAGAAAATCCCAATACTGAAGCAATTTCAGCAGCAAATTCTTTTTTTAGTTTATTAATTGATCCAAATTGACCTGAGTTTGAGATATCTACTAATAAATAAACTGTGAGCTCACGCTCTTCTTCATAAATTTTTAAAAAAGGAGAGGAATTCCTAGCTGTAACATTCCAATCAATTAATCTAATATCATCTCCTGGCTGGTACTGTCTAACTTCAGAAAATGTCATACCTCTTCCTTTAAACACAGTATGATACTCACCTCCAAAAAGATTATTTACCACTCCCCGTGTCCGAATCTCAATTTGCTTCACTTTACGGAGAATTTCCTTTGGAATCATTGTTGTTATGGCACTTCTACGACTTCGAATAGACGATGAATAACATCGTCTGCTGATAATTCTTCAGCCTCAGCTTCGTATGTCAATATAATCCTGTGACGTAAAACATCATTGCCAATATACCTAATATCTTCAGGTGTTATATAACCTCTACTCTCTGTAAATGCACGAGCCTTTGCTGCTCTTACTAGATTTATTGTTGCTCTAGGAGATGCACCAAAGTCAATAATTCCTTCTAAGTCTTCAAGTCCATAATCCTGCGGATTCCTAGTAGCGAATATTAAATTAAGTACATAATCCTCAATTTTTTCATCAACATAAATATCCTCAATGACTGATTGTGCATTAATAATCTCAGTAGGATTGGTTATATCTTTTATTAATGACACATCTATGGATTTTGTATTTTGTCTGAGAACCAATCTTTCAGCATCTTTATTAGGATAGTCCACGATTAATTTAAAAATAAAACGATCTAATTGAGCTTCAGGAAGAGGATAAGTTCCTTCTTGCTCTATTGGATTTTGAGTAGCCATTACAAGAAAAGGTTGTTCTAATTGATATGTATTCTCTCCTATTGTTACCTGTCTTTCCTGCATTGATTCTAGTAATGCACTTTGAACTTTAGCTGGGGACCGATTAATTTCATCAGCTAAAATTATATTTGAAAATATTGGACCCTTTCGAGTATCAAAACTCCCTGTTTTTTGATTAAAAATAAGTGTTCCTAATAAATCTGCCGGCAACATATCAGGAGTGAATTGAATTCTTTGAAAATCTGTATTTATTAATTTGGCTAAGGTTTTAACCATTAATGTCTTTGCTAGACCAGGTACTCCCTCTAAAAGTATATGACCATTTGATAAAATAGATATCAAAATTTTATCAACCAGAGTCTCTTGCCCTAAAATTATTTCATTAATCCCTTTTTTTAAGGAATCAACAAAACCAGATGATTGGGTTATTCTCTCATTTATTTCTGTTAAACTGAAATTATTCATTATCTAATTATTATGAGGTTATGTGTTTAAGTGAGGGTATTTCTTCTATACTTTTTCCTAAATACTCTAATTCAAATTTTACAGAGGGGGATAATTCATGCTTTGGAAAGCGTTTTAGAAAATCTCTATACTCAATCTTTGCACTATTTTCATCATTTAGAATATTTGCGAAAATATATCCTATCATAAATAATGCATGGGGCTCTTGGTTAGATCCAGAAAAATCTTCAATAACTTTCCTATACTCCTGTATTGCTGTTGAAAAATCCCTAAAATCATTCATATATATATCCCCTAACATATATTGGGCTTTCGAGGCCAGTTCATGAGTGTTAAATGCTTTCATCAAAAACATAAGATGATTAACTGCTTCTTTTAATAATTTTTGTTTTCTCAAAGATTCTGTTTTATTCAAAATATATTCTGGAAAGTTAACTAATCTTTCTTCAGCTTCTTTACCTTGTACAGTATTTTCATAATTATTAGCTGTGTTTTTTAATTCTTGATATCCCATTTCTGGATTATTTTTCCAATTCAAATAAATCGTAGCGAGTTTATACTGTGCTTTTGATGCTAAAGTGTCATTTGGGTGCTTTATTAATAGGTTTTTTAAATCATTAATAGCCATGTCAATTTGATTGTTTTTAACATTTTCCTCAGCTGATTCCAATAATTGAGTTGATGATTTTGTACAACTAATTATTGAAAGAAGAATCAATATACTTAGTATTTTTTTTATGTCCATTTTATTCCTTTGTTTAAAATGCAGTAAAAATTAATCACTCTTACTACTATGTAAAAAGTATTTGGTTTAACTTATACAGAAAAAAATTAATGAGTTCATCAATAATTATTAAAATAAATTTTGAATCCCGATGTTTATTAATCTTGTATTCAAATCATTCACTTGTGCAGCATAATCAAGCCTTAAAGGGCCTAATGGAGTGTCAAAGGTAACCCCTACACCTAAATCCCATTTTAGCTCATTAATAATATTATTGGGTAATGAGGTTGATAATAATCCACCATCAGCAAAAAGAGTCATCCCAAATGATTTATAGACTTTCTGCCGTATTTCCATATTAGTCATAATTCGCAAAGTTTCACCATTGGGTTCATTTTGGTCATTTTCGCTGAATCTTAAAACTTCCCATCCCCGCATTGAAGTACTACCTCCAAGATAGAATTTCTCGAATGAATAATCATTATAATTAGAATCCCATTTCCATAGGTTACCGAATTGAAGCCTTGCTGCTAAAACTGTCTCTTTAAAAATAGCTTGATATGATTGAATTGTTAAATCAGCTTTGGTATACTCTCTAGAACCACCAAACCCTGCAAACTTATAAAGAAAATTTATCAAAAACCCCCTTTTGGTAAACAAGGGGTCGTCTCTTATGTCATATACTAACTTTAATGAGATTGAGCGCTCTTGTATGTTTTCTTCCGATGCATCACCAAAATTTTCCCATAATGATTTTGATTCAAAATATGATCGACCTTTTAATTGAATATGTTGTACCATATTAGCACCATAACGGTCAATTGATTCTTTATAATCTTTTTCTTCATAGATAATAAATTTCTCAAAATATCCCGTAAAAGTAGTAGGGAATCGATAACCAAAAAACCAATTGCTTGACAAACTTGCATCATAGCGCAAGCGTGGAGTCACAAAATCAACCTCAACAGGAATACCAAACAACAATTTAACAGCAAATTGTTTTGATGAATTTAAAAAAGCTCTGTTTCTCCATTCTATCGTACCGCTAATTGCTGGCAATTCAGGTGCTCCTTCTGCAAAACTAAATGGTTCATACCCACCAGAAGAAATCCACTCTCTTTGCTTATATCTTCTTAATTGAATTATAAGATTTACTAAAGAATCTGAATCAATGGTTTTAATAGGCGTAATATTCGCTGTTGAAAAAATTCCTATTTCTCTGATTTTCTTTAAAGAATTATCAATTTTTGTTTTAGAATATAACTGTCCTGGTTTATAGTCAAGTTCCCTATAAACAATAGAACTATCTATGTTACCGATGCCTTTAATAATTGTATTATTTATGTAGTAAGACCTTCCCTCTTCAATATCAATTTTTACTTTTGCAGTCTCATTTATTTTATCTGAAACAGAAATTGATGAAAATACCTTACCTTTTTTTTGATATTCGTTTTCTAACAAATATAATTTATCATTCAAACCAACTGGGTTGTATGGTGCATTAATTTCCAATCCTAACAAATCTTTAATTTGACTGTCTGGTAATAAATTGTTCCCAGACAATTCAATACTAGATAAAAAATACTGTTTTCCTTCTTCAATCTTATAAAGCAAATCAACATATTTATTTTTTGATTGTTGATCTTGTATTGTATAATCTTCATCAATATTGACATCAAGAAATCCTTTTGAAAAATAATAATTTTTAATTGTTAAAGCATCTAATCTCATCAAACGAGAATCAAATTCAGTTTTACGAGAAAATAAACTTGGAGGTCGTTGCCGTACAATTAATAATACCTCATTTAATGATACATTCTTATTTCCTTCAAGGTTTAATGAGCCTATGAATATTTGATTATCCTGAGCATCTAAAAAACAAAAGAATGTAAGGGTACCAACAAATAACTTAAAAAATAAAGTCATTTTCAATAAGCATATCTATATCTATACTTTAGGTTTAGATTACCATCATCATCAACATTGCCAACTACTGAAAAGTGGCGATTTAATTTATATTCAACACCAACTTGAGACTGNTCTTGATTAAGTGAAAATGATCTTTTGTATGAAAGATTAAGAAATGTTTTATCACTGATTTGTGTTTTTGTTGTAACTATNAAGTCTTGATTTGNNTCTTGAATGAGACCTGCAGCACCAGATATGTCAATNTCATCAACTAACGTCATCATACCAACATTTGACTCTTTTAAATTTTTCTCAAGTTCATTTTCAAAAAAGGTACCTAAGATAGAGACAGTTTGATTGCCAAATCCAGTGGAAGACATATCTGCTGAGTCTTCAAAGCGCTTTCCCCAAGTAAGCAATTCTAAAATATCACTTTCTGAAAACCCGCTTACTGATTCCAAAATAATATCCAAATCATCAATCCCCCCACGCATATTTAAATCTATTCTTTCATCATCAATCATAGTATATGCACTAACATTTATTATTGGGTTAAATCCTTTATTATCAAAACTTACCATTCCGTCTAAATCATCAAAATAATCTTTGTAAGCAAAAATACTACCGTCTTCAACGATAATTTGACCACCAAAATCTACTTCTTGATTTCCTGTTTGAGATAAGTTTATTTCACCAGTTACTTCAGCATCTATTTGAGAATTTTTAAAATATCCTAATCCCCTAATTGGAATATTAAGATTATATGATAAAATAAAGTCTTGGTTATCCTTTATCGCTGTACCAATATCCTCAGTGGTAAACTCATAATAGACACTTGCATTTTGTGTTTCAATTATGCCATCAATATGTACTGTATCTCTACCAATTATAGTTAAGTCTAAATCACTTTCACAACTTATATCATATAATAATAATTGATAGCTAGCATTTTTTGCTTTAATTGATAGGTCATAGTTTGGTAGAAAAAATTTTGTAAAATCAATACTCCCATTCAAAATAGTATTCTTTGTTTTTTGAGATAGTTCGCTGATATTAGAATTATATACCAAAGCATCAAAATAATTTATATTCATACTGTTATTTCTCATAATTGCATACCCATTTATATTTGCAACACGATCACTGAGTAAGAGTGTATGTATACTTCCATTCTTTACTTTTAAAGAGCCGCTTCTTTGAATTGAATCCGAAATTCCGTGTAACAAAAGTTCTATTTCAATATCACCAACTGCAGAATCTAAATCTGCAATATAGTTAGAGAGATATGGTAAACTATTTAGGTTAGCATTAACGTTGAAATTCATTTCTTCATTTTTAAAAAAATCCCCAAATCTGTCAGAATTTATATTAAGATCGAAGGGTAAATAGCCAGATGCAGTTATTTGACCTTCGCTGTTTGTAGATTTTGCGAAATCTACATTTAAAAGTTTTCCATCATATTTACCATTACTTTCGATTAAACCCAAATCATTAATATCAAAAATAGAATTTTCTATTATTACATTATAAGAAAATTTTGTTAAATCCAATGTACCATTTAAATCAATATTCCCTGTTGCAGTTCCATCTATATTAAAAAATTTTGGTATAAACCTATGAATAAATTTCAAGGATAAATTTGAAAAATTTGATCTTAAAGAAATATTAGTTTTTTTAAAATTATTATTTACGATTGGTATGATACCATTCCCCTGTATACCCATCTCGCCTTTGCGGGTCATAGTCAAATCATCGATATGCAACATACCATCTTTGTAAAATGAAGAGAATATTAATTCATCAAAATCCTCTTTCATATAAGACCCTTTTTTTAAAGACAGGTCAGCATCTAAGTCAAAACTTTGTCCATTAGGTTCAATCCAGATTTCACCAAAAATCAAACCAGAAATTTTTAATCTTTCATCATCAAAAAACTGAGTAAGAATTTCAGCATCAAAATTTGACATTTTAAATCTACCTTCAGGATTCACACCTCCATTAATAACACCCTCCATCATCCCATCATTTATATGAAGCTCAAAAGGATTGATATGGAAAATTGAATCTTCTATATACAGATTTATTGGAGTTGAATTAATTAGATAATTATCCTTGTAGGCTAATTGGATTCTTTCTAATTCATATTTATTATCACCATCAAAAATTCCAGATAGTTGAAGAAAATCTTTACCTGCTTGAAAGTGGCAATTTTTTATTTTTATTTGCTTGTTATTTATTATACCGCTTACTGTTCCACTATCAAAACTATATTTCCTCCAAATACCTTTTCCAGCTTTTATATCTATAAATCCTGATATGATACTATCCTTTCCAGTAATCTGCGAGTTTAGTTCAATTGACTTCAAATCGAAATCATTAACTTTTACATTATCACAAATCAATTCAGCTGTTGCAGATGGTGAAAGCATATCACCATATATTTTTAAACTTCCTGTAGCTTTCCCTGATACAAAATCACCAGGCAAAAAGCTATTAATTAAATCAATATCTGCTCTTTCCATATCGGTAAGCAATTCAATGTTTTTTCTATGGATATTACTTTTTCCATCAATTGTTAAATAACTATCACCAACTAATAACATAACTGGATCAATAGTAGAAAGAATGCTGTCTTTATAATTTAATTGTCCATGTATTGAAAATTCTCCCTGGTTAAACAATCTGGATTCTAAAATCTCCATAGTCATATCTATTTGGTCAAGTGCTCCCTCACGATTTAAACCTGCATCCATTATAAATAAACCAGACATATTTGTGGGATTTTGATTATTTATCCATCTACTCAAATCCAGATTATCTAGATTCATATACAAATTCAATCTACTCTTTTCTTGAAAAATACCGGTGAGCATCAAATTCGAATTTTCACCCTGTAATTTTAATTCCTTAATAATCCAAGCGTAATCTTCTCTTATTAGTTTAAAATCACCTTTCATGTCAAGACCAAT
This sequence comes from Fidelibacterota bacterium, assembly GCA_002718655.1. GTDB lineage: Bacteria > Fidelibacterota > Marinisomatia > Marinisomatales > UBA1611 > NZWG01. Next base: position 20,049 of record PBFM01000012.1, on the reverse strand, counting down.
TGCATTTTCTAAAAATAATGTACCATTAAAGAATTTGAAATTGGATTCAAAATCAAAGTTACCAGAAAAATTAGAAAATTTTGTTTTAAAAGGAATTTTACTGAATAACTCCATAGGAAAACTGAACTCAGAAAAATTTATTGAACCTTTTATTAATTCGGATTTTTTAGTTTCCATTGAAATACTGCCAGTTATTGGCAGACCAGCAATGTTTCCTTTTAAATTATTTAAGAAATATTGATTATTTTTAAAACCAACATATAAACTATTAAAATTACAATGAAATTTTTCATTTTTATTCAGAACAGCTTTGAATAAATCGCATTTTAATTCAGGGTGATCAAAACCATTAAACTCACCCCCAATCATCATATCTAATTCAATTTTATTTTTTTCTATATAAGCTTCTAAACCAGCTTCAATAAATAAAGTTTTTATATTAAATGGTATTTCAAAATTATTTATATCATTATTGGAAAATAATTTTTTATTTTCCAATAATATTTCCATTCCCTCGACATTTAAAAGGTCAAAAGATGTATTTTTAATAGCTGATGATATAAATCCTATATTCATTGAAACTTTTGAAGCTTCAATTTTGGATCCAGATTTATGGGTTATTATTATGTCATTAATTACTGTTGTACCAAAAACATTTCCAGTTACTTTCCCAGTTTCTAAATACCATCCATAATCTGATAAATCATCATTTACCTTATTAATTAGATATACATCCCACATTTCAGAACGTGAAAAGAACATCCCAAAACAAATTATAAAAATTAGTACTGCTAAAAGATAATTTTTGATTTTGTGCATTATAATAATGTTACAATATTATACAGAATTTAAAAAATCACATTCATATAAAAAAAAAGCGCTCCATTGAGCGCTTTTTTTTATAATTGTTTCTTTAATCAACTACCTCAAAATCAGCATCTTCAATCTCACCTTCATTCTTTTTGTTCTTTTCTTTCTTTTTGTTTTTTGAACTTTCTGTTTTACTAGGTTCTGCATTAGAATTAGATGAATCATACATTTTTGATGCTAAATTACTCCATAGCACATTGAGTTCCTCCATAGAAGATTTTATATCTACTGTATTTTCAGTCTTTTTAGCATTTTTTAAAGCCTCTAATTTTTGACTTAGTTCATCAGTTTCGCCTTTTTCAAATTTATCAGCATTTTCTTTTATATTTTTCTCTGTTTCATAAATCAAGTGTTCTGCTTGGTTTACCAAATCAATTTTTTCTCTTTTTTCTTTATCTTCTGATTCATGTTTTTTTGCATCATTCACCATTTTATCAATTTCTGAATCTGATAAGCCGCTTGAGGCTTCGATTCTAATACTTTGTTCTTTTCCTGTTGCTTTGTCTTTTGCATTTACATTTAATATCCCATTAGCATCGATATCAAAGGTAACTTCTATCTGAGGAACACCTCTGGGAGATGGTGGTACATCTGATAAATGAAACCTACCTATTGTCTTATTATCTGATGACATCTCTCTTTCACCTTGGAGAACGTGAATTTCAACAGTAGTCTGATTATCTGCTGCAGTACTAAATACTTGAGATTTCTTTGTAGGTATTGTAGTGTTTCTTTCAATTAGTTTAGTAGATACCCCGCCAAGAGTCTCTATACCGAGTGATAAAGGTGTAACATCTAATAGAAGTATATCATCCACATCGCCTGAAAGAACACCACCCTGGATTGCTGCACCTAGCGCTACGACTTCATCAGGGTTAACACTTTTGTTCGGTTCTTTTCCAAAAATTTCTTTAACCTTTGCCTGAATTTTAGGGATTCTTGTTGATCCACCCACCAATATCACCTCGTCTATTTCAGATTTTGATAGTCCTGCATCTTTTATAGCTTGAATACAAGGATTTACTGTTCTTTCAATTAATTCATCAACTAGTTCCTCGAACTTTGCTTGAGATAAGGTTAAATTTAAATGTTTCGGACCAGAACCATCTGCTGTAATAAATGGAAGATTTATATCAGTTTGTTTTGAAGAAGATAATTCTTTTTTTGCAGTTTCAGCAGACTCTTTTAACCTTTGGAGAGCCATTGGATCTTTTCGTAAATCAATTCCATCTGATTTATTAAATTCATCTGCAATCCAATCTATCACTTTTTGATCAAAATCATCACCTCCCAAATGCCCATCACCGTTTGATGATTTCACCTCAAAAACACCATCTCCCAATTCAAGTATTGAGACATCAAAAGTTCCTCCACCTAAATCAAAAACAACAATTTTTTCATCTTTTTTCTTATCAAGACCATATGCTAGCGAAGCTGCAGTTGGTTCATTAATTATTCTGCGAACATTTAATCCAGAAATTTTACCAGCATCTTTTGTAGCTTGTCTCTGTGAATCATTAAAATATGCTGGAACTGTTATCACAGCATCTGTAACCTGAGTACCTAAATATTCTTCGGCTTGCTGTTTTAATTTTTGAAGAATCATGGCTGATATTTCAGGCGGTGTGTATTCTTTACCACCAGCTTTCACAACGCAGGCTCCACTAGAGTTCTTGTCTACTTTATAAGGGACTTCTGATATTTCAGTGTCTACCTCGCTAAAAATTCTACCCATGAAACGTTTTATGGAAAATATCGTATTCTCGGGATTGGTGACAGCTTGACGTTTGGCTGTCTGTCCAATAAGTCGTTCATCATCCTTTGCGAAACCGACTACAGAAGGTGTTGTTCGCCCACCTTCAGGATTTGTTATAACTGTTGGTTCACCACCCTCAAGTACTGCGACACAAGAATTCGTTGTTCCAAGGTCAATACCGATAATTTTGCTCATTATTTACTCCAAAAGATATATTTATATAGACTCACAGATAGGTTACAAGTAGTATACCAAAATACATAATAAACATTATTGACAGATTATATTTTATTTTTAGCCTAAATGGCAGATATTTATTTAGATTTTATTCCTTTTTTTGAATGACTTGATTTTTTCTTTGTTATTTTATTAAAAATCAATTTATTGTTCTGTTGTGCTTTTACAGTGATAACTGTATCATTTGGATAAATATTTTTTAACAACATCTCTGATAACGGATTTTCAAGTGACTTTTGTATTTCTCTACTTAATAACCTAACTCCATATTTGGGATTATACCCTTTTTTAGCAAGATATCTTTTTGCTGTTTTAGTTAATCTTAATCGAATACCTATTTTGGATAAATTTTCTATAAGGTCTGCAAGCTGTAGTTCAATTATTTCAAATACATCTGACTCATTTAATTGATTAAAAACTATAGATTCATCAATCCTATTGAGTAGCTCCGGTAAAAAAGTTTTCTCAACAGAGTCCATTACTCTCTCTTTCATTTTTATGTAGCCTTCAATATCTTGCTTACTACCAAATCCAAAACCATTATTTTTTATGTCTTTAGTTCCAATATTTGAAGTCATTATAATTATCGAATTTTTAAAGTCTACTTTTCTGCCTAAACCATCAGTTAGAATTCCTTCATCAAATAATTGAAGTAAAATATTGTATATATCTTTGTGACCTTTTTCAATTTCATCGAACAAAATTATGGAATATGGATTTCTTCTAATTTTCTCAGTGAGTTCACCACCTTCTTCATAACCAACATATCCTGGTGGAGCACCAATTAAACGAGATAAAGAAAAACGTTCTCTATATTCTGACATGTCAACCTTAATTAAAGAGTCTTTGAGTGGGAATAAACATTTCGCTAAACATTTTGCTAATTCAGTTTTTCCAACCCCTGTAGGTCCAAGAAATAAAAATACTCCAATAGGACGATTAGGGTTTTTGAGCCCTGCTCTAGAGCGTTTTATTGCATTTACAACACTGTTAATTGCATTATCTTGGCCTATTATATAATTACTTAATTCTTGATTCAAATTGAGTAACCTTTGGCTCTCTGTTTCTGCAACTTTTGATAAAGGAATGCCAGTAATAATTGATACAACATCTGCAATATTCTCAGAATTAATTTCAATAATCTTTTTGTATGATGAATTTTCCCATCTCTTTTGTGCTGAATTTAATTTTTTTAGTAATTTTTTTTCATTGTCTCTCAAAACTGCAGCATCTTCAAAACGTTGTTCCAATACTTTCTTTTCTTTATTTTGTCTAACTATTTGAATATCTCTTTCAATTTTTAAAATATTTTTCGGGGCTTCTAAATTATGCATATATGCACGAGCTCCAGACTCATCTAATATATCAATTGCTTTATCTGGTAAATATTTATCAGTCATATATCTCTCAGATAGCTTAACACATTCAGATATTGCATTATCTGTGTATTTCACTTTATGATATGATTCATATTGTTTTTTTAAGCCATTAAGAATTTCAATTGATTCGTTAATTGAAGGTGGGTTAACATTAATTTTTTGCAAACGACGATCTAATGCACCATCTTTTTCAATGTATTTTCGGTATTCATCTAATGTAGTAGCTCCAATGCAATGTATGTTACCTCTTGCAAGAGAAGGTTTAAATAAATTGGAGGCATCTAGTGATCCAGATGCGCCTCCAGCACCAACAAGAGTATGTATCTCATCAATAAAAATGATAATGTTTTCACTAGACTCTAATTCATCCATTATGCTTTTTACACGTTCTTCAAATTGGCCTCTATATTTGGTACCAGCAACAATTGACGCAAGATCTAAAGATAATATTCTTTGATCAAACAGTACTCTAGGAACAGTTTTTGTAATAATTCGTTGAGCCAAACCTTCAATAATTGCAGTTTTCCCAACTCCAGGCTCTCCAATTAAAACTGGATTATTTTTTTTTCTTCTTGTTAAAATTTGCGTAACCCTTTCAATTTCATTTATTCTTCCAATTACGGGATCTAATGCACCTTTTTGAGCAAGGTTAGTTATGTCTCTCGAAAAATGATCGAGTGTGGGTGTATTTCCCTTATCTCTAAATTCCTTAGAATGTTCAATTTGAATAATCTTTTCTTTTTCATTTCCAGTTTCAACAAGATCCTTTACCGTTTCATAATCTAAAGAAAATGAATCTAGAATATCGTTTGCGATTCCTTCATTTTCATTAAGTAGAGCTAATAATAAATGTTCATCATCTGCGACTTTAAAACCACTTTTAGAGGCTTCACCATATGCATTTCTTAATATCCTCTCAGCTCTTCTAGTAAGTGGTAAATGTCCTAATGTTACAGTACCACCAGATGATTTTATGAGTTTTTCAATCATTATAATCATCTCATTTATGTCAATATCAAACAAATCTAATACCTTTTTTGATATCCCTACAGATTCCTTGAGCAAACCAATGAGTAAATGCTCAGATCCAATGTAACTGTGACCTAATCGTATTGCCTCTTCCTTTGATTGCTTTATGATATTTTGAACTCTTTTTGAAAATTTATCTTTCATTTATTTTCTCTCATTTCTATCAACGATCCATTCTCAAGTAAAAACTGTCTATTCCCCAAAGAAGCGACATCTTGATCGTGGGTAGTTAAGATAATTGACTGATTATAATCTTGATTAATTTTACTTAAAAGGTCAATTAGTTTTTTCGAATTTTTTTTATCCAGATTACCAGTTGGTTCATCTGCTAGTAATACAATCGGTTTATTGATAATTGCACGTATAAGCGAAACTCTAGATTTTTCCCCGCCTGATAATTGGCTAGGATAATGATTTATTTTAGAACCTATACCAAGTTTATCAAATAAATTCATTGCATAGTTATCATTTTGGTTAACATTTTTTATCCAAATGGGTATCAAAACATTTTCTAAAGCTGTAAAATCAGGTAGTAAGTGGTGAAATTGAAAAACAAAACCAATTAATTCATTTCTGAGAGATGATAGTTGGTTATCATCATAATCATTTAAATAGTTCCCATTAATAATAACATCACCTGAATCTGGTTTATCAAGCGTACCCAAAATATTTAGAGCTGTTGACTTACCGCATCCAGATTGTCCTGTTATTGTAATTATCTCATTCTTATTGAGTTTAATTGAAAAGTTATTTAATACAGTTAAATCACTATCACCATTATAATATGATTTGGATATATTTTTTGCTTCAATTACTATTTCATCCATTGAATAGACCTTTTAAGATTCATGTATGCCAATTTTCTACTTGATATAAAAGAGGCTAACAAGATAAAACAGAAAGACAGAAAAAATATAATAATTATATCTATGAATCTAACTGCCATCGGGAGCGTATCTATAAAATAAACCTCATATGGTAAGGGAATTATTGAAAATTTATTCTGTACCAAAACAATTAATAAACCAAATAACAAACCGAAAATTGCACCATAGCTCGCTCTTTTTACACCTAAATATATTATAATTCTCATTATCGAATATTTTTTCGCACCCATTATTCTTAAAATACCCACGTCTTTCATTTTTTGGATAGATATTAATATTAAATTAGATCCAAGGTTAAATGCAGCTATAAGAAAAATCAAAGATAATATAATCATTGTACCATAACGTTCCATCTTCATTGCATCTACTAAGGATTTGTTTTGCTCATCCCAAGTTTTTATTTCTACTTGGTAACCAAAAATTTCATTCAAACTCTTTTTTACTTCGTATACTGAATGTCCATTATTAATTCGAATGTCATATCCATCAATATATCGTTTACGCTTAAATAACTTTTCCCCATCATTAAGCGTTATAAATACAAATCTATCATCATAATCAAGAATGTTTGTACTAAAAATACCACTAATTTTGAATTTCTTCTTTTCTGGAATGGAGAGCCCAAAAGTTTGATCAATTGGACTCGACAAAGTTATTATATCACCAATGTCTATTCCTAACCTCATAGCTAAATCCTTACCTATCACAATATGACGATTAGTTGGCATTAGACCTTCAAGATTAAAATCATAAAAAGATTCATCCAATTGTTTAACTGCCTTAATTGTTACAACTCTTTTTGAACTTTTTGTTTCTATCAACGCTCTTCTTTCCATAAATGGCATAGCAGTTTTTATAGCATTTATTTTCTCTATTTCATCAAATTGATTAAAGTCATATACGCGTAAATCGCCTTCAAAACCTTTAAGTTTATTATGAATGTGTTTTTCAAAACCATATATAACTGATATTGCAATTACCATTGCAAAACAACCAATACCCATTCCAATCATTGATAACCACCCTAAGTATTTACTATTTTTCAATGAGCCATAGTAAAATCTATTTGAAATCTTTGATTCAAAATTCATTCATATCTCAAAGCGGTTGATGGTTGAAATTTTAAAATACTTCTTACAGGTATATATGAAGCTAAAACTGAAAGAAAAAAGGATAACAAAAGCAACAATCCAAATATAATAAAGTCAAAGGAAAATGGTATTTTATCCATAAAATATATATCTGAGGGAATTTTGAAAAGACCATACTCTAATTGAATAATTAACACTAATATCGAGATAAATCCGCCCACTACACCACCTATAAGACCAATAAACCCTCCCTGCATTAAAAAAACAATTACTAAATTATTTTTTGTCATACCTTGTGAAAGTAAAATTCCTATTTGATAAGTTTTTTCAACAATTATCATCGTTAAAGCTGCAACAAGATTAACAAGACCAACTAAAGCAATTAAACCAAACATTATATAAGCAGGCCACCTTTGAAATGATATCCATTCAAACAATAATGAATGTTTTTCTTTCCAAGTCTCAAAATAATATGGGTATTTTAATTTCCGTAAAACACTTGTATCGTTCATATTATTTATGATAAAACCTGAAACAAAATTTTCTTTAATGTTGAATAACTTTCTTGAATCCTGAATTGTGACATAAGCTATGGTATTATCATACTCTTTTAATCCAGAATAAAATGTATCAATAACTTTGAATGATTTGATTATTGGAAATCTTGTTGTTGAATCATTTGATGAGAAACTTTGTAAATAAACCATATCACCAATATCAATTTTTAATAATGATATGAGTCCTTTGCCAATAATTATTTCTCCATTATTTAAATTAGTGGAATTTTCAATACCTTCAATTAAAACTCCTTCAGCCATAGACCCATATCTTAACATACAAGCGCCTCTAATAAATCCAGAAATATTTTTGGGATATTCATGAATAATTGAATCAATTGAATTATCTTTTATGTTTATGGGGTAGCTGAGAACGTGTTGTACTCTTCCTTGTCCGTCAAGATTCTCTAATTTTTGTGATATTACCTCCTCAAAACCTTGCACTATACTTGCTGTAAGCATAAGTGCTGCAATACCTATTGCTAGCCCACCGATTGCCAGCCAACTTGCAAAAGAGGAAAAACTACCAGAGCTCTTATTTACTAAAAACCGTAAGGAAAGTTTAAGGTTTAAAAGCATTAAGATTTAAGTTCTTAATGGGGGAAATAAAATGACATCCTTTATCCATCGATTACCTGTTAGTAACATTATGAGCCGATCAATGCCAATTCCAACACCACCTGTCGGAGGCATTCCGCACTCAACTGCCTGTATAAAATCTTCATCAATAGGTTGAGCTTCCTCATCTCCAAGTTCTTTCAATTTAGATTGTTCCTCCAAACGAGTTCTTTGATCGAGAGGATCATTAAGTTCAGAAAATGAATTTGCGACTTCAGAACCGCCAATAAATAATTCAAAACGTTCTACAATATTTGGATTACCATTACGGTGTAATTTAGCAAGCGGAGAAATTAATTTGGGATAATCAATCACAAATGTAGGCTCAATTAGATTTGGTTCCACTAAACTACTCATTAACTCATCTAACATTTGACCAATATTAGCATTATCCTTCATATCAATTTTGTTTTCTTTACATACCAACTTAATTTTCTTTTCATCAAAATCATCTAGATTGTGTCCTGTTGCCTGGCTCAATAATTCAAAAAAAGATTTCCGATGAAATTTTTTCGTTAAATCAATTTTTGAATCGCCCCAATCTAAATAAAATGAATCTAATTTTTTTGCTATATGGGCAAATAGTTGCTCAACAAGATTCATACAATCTTCATAATCTGAATATGCCCAGTAAAATTCAAGCATGGTAAATTCAGGATTATGATTTCTATCCATTCCTTCATTTCTGAAATTTTTCGCAATTTCGTATACACGATCAAATCCTCCAATTATTAATCTTTTAAGATATAATTCATCAGCGATACGAAGATATAGTTTTTGATTTAATGTATTGTGGTGTGTCGTAAATGGTCTCGCATTGGCACCACCATATATTGGTTGCAATATTGGTGTTTCAACTTCTAGAAAACCTTGATTATCAAAGAAGTTTCTAATGGAACTTATAATCTTTGAACGTTTTTGGAATGTTTCTCTAACTTCAGGATTTAGGATAAGATCTAAATGACGTTTCCTATACCTTTGTTCTTTGTCTGTAAATGAATCAAATAATTGACCATCCTTTTCTTTTACAATAGGCAGTGGTCTAATACTTTTTGCAAGAATAGTAAGTTTATGGGTTTTAATTGTTATTTCACCAGTTTTTGTTTTAAAAACTTCTCCTTCTACACCAATAAAGTCACCAATATCTAATAATTTAAAATTAGAATAATTTTCATCCCCAATATCGTTATTACGAACAAAAATCTGTATTTTACCTTCATCATCCATTAATTGAACAAATGATGCTTTACCCATTTTTCTCAATGCCATAATACGCCCAGCCACAATTACGTTTAATCCTTCATAATTATCATAATCAGATAATATATTCATACTTTTATGCTTAGGTTGAAATTTTGGAGGATATGGATTTATTCTATTTTTCAATAAAGATTCTAACTTTTCCAATCGAAAGTCCATAACTTGTTTTAAACTTTTTTTCTTGCTTACCATATTTTATTCCTTTGCAATATCCTAATCTTTTTTAATTGTACTTAATAGAAAAGCTTTTATGAAATTATCTAAATCGCCATCCATAACTGATTGCGTATTACTACTTTCAATCTTTGTTCTATGATCTTTTACTAGTTGGTAAGGATGAAAAACATATGACCTGATTTGACTACCCCAACTAATATCCAACTTTTGATCTTCTAGTTCTTTATTTTTCTCTTTCTCTTTTTCTAATTCAACTTGAAACAAACGTGCTTTTAAAATCTTCAAAGCTTGGTTTTTATTTTTATGTTGAGAGCGTTCATTTTGACATTGAGCAACAATCCCACTGGGTATATGAGTAATTCTAACGGCGGAGTCAGTTTTATTCACGTGCTGGCCACCGGCACCACTTGCTCTATAGGTATCAATTCGTAAATCTGCATTATTAATCTCAATCTCTATATCATCCTCTAAAGCTGGATAAACAAAAACTGATGCAAATGAAGTATGTCTACGACTATTTGCATCAAATGGTGAAATTCTAACCATACGATGTACTCCTGCCTCACTTTTTAACATTCCAAAAGCGTAATCTCCTTTAATTTCAAATGTAACATCTTTTATTCCAGCTTCATCTCCATGTTGAAAATCAATAACATTTATCTTAAAACCTTTTTTTTCTGTCCAACGCGTATACATTCTATATAACATCTGCGCCCAATCTTGACTTTCAGTTCCACCCGCACCAGGGTGAATTGAAAGAATCGCATTATTTAAATCTTCACGTTTTCCTAAAGTTAGTTTCATCTCTATTTCATCAATAATGTTTTTGTAGGCTGCCAATTCCTTTTGTATTTCTATTAATTCAATATCACCATCATACGCAAATTCAAATAATATTTTCATATCTTCGTATCGAGAAGAGAGGTCATCCCACAACTGAATTTCTTTTTCCATTATTGAAATTTTTTTTAAAGTAGTACTTGCATTGTTACTATTATTCCAAAAATTTGGATTTAAAGATATTTTTCTTAACTTTTTTAATTTTTCTAATTGACCTTCTAAGTCAAAGATACCTCCTTATATCTCGATGCTTTTCTTTTGCGAGGATAAATTGTTCTTTTAACTCCGTTAGTTGCATAATTATACCTAATTGAAATATTAATTATATTAGTAAATATTCTTTAATCACCAGAAGAAATAAACAATCTTTCATTAAGATAACGTCTTAACTTCATCTCATCCATTTCTAAATTAGTGAAACGTCCATTTTCAGCTGTTGAAATTGTACCTCTCTCTTCTGAAATCACTACAACTATTGCATCAGACTCTTCCGTTATACCTAGAGCTGCACGATGCCTTGTTCCCATTTCAGGTAAAATCATTTGGCTTTCAGTTAATGGTAAAATACATCCTGCAGCCTCAACTAAAGTATTTTGCAATATTACAGCACCATCATGCATAGGCGATGTTGGATTAAAAATTGAAAGAAGAAGTGGTGTAGATACTTCCGCTTTTAGTTGGATACTTGTTTCTTTATATGATCTTAAACCTGTCTCTCTTTGAATTACGATTAAAGCACCCCATTTATTCTTTGATAATTTTAATGATGCATCCACTATGGCTTCAAGAGATCTTGAAGTACCCATTCTAAAAATCTGCTGAAAAAATCTTGTTTGTCCAATATAAATCAATAATCTTCGAATTTCAGGCTGAAAAAGAATAACAAATGCCACTACCCAAACCGTTTGAAACTGGTTCACCAACCATGACATTGCACTCAAACCAAATGAATTGAAGATGAATGATGAAATTAATAAAATTACTAACCCAACTAGCATTTGACCTGCGCGAGTATCTTTAAAATACTGGTAAACTTTAAAGAAAATCCAAGTAACAAGAACGATATCAATTAAGTCAATTAATGTTATTGATAAAAATCCTATTTTAAAAAGCGTCATTTATATAGCTTTCCTTATTCTATCCGCTATTTTAACAACCCTTTTTATCTCTTTAACATCATGAACTCTAACAATTCTTGCACCATTCATTATTCCAGCGGTTACAGATGCAGATGTTCCTTCAATTCTTTCGTCTATGGGTAAATCAAGAGTGAGACCAATAAATGATTTTCTACTTGGACCAATCATAATTGGCAATCCAAATGCAGAGAAATCATTAAGCTTATTTAATATTTGAAAATTATGGTTTATGGTTTTACCAAATCCAATTCCTGGATCAATAATAATTCTATCTTTTTTGATTCCAGAATTAATTGCCATTTTTATCTTCTCATTAAAAAAGGAGGATATTTCGTTTATAAGAAAATCATATTTAGGATTTATTTGCATATTCTTAGGAGTGCCTTTCATATGCATAATAATTATATGGACATCATAATCCGAAACAACTTCAGACATTTTAGCATCAAATGAAAGTCCACTTACATCATTAATTATATCAGCACCAAATTCGATTGCTTTTTTTGCTACTTTTGATTTTGTAGTATCTATTGATATTATTGTATCTTTTGAAAATGATTGAATTTTTTTTAATACTGGGATAACTCTTTCAATTTCCTCTTCTGGGGAAATTAATTCTGAACCTGGTTTAGTTGATTCACCACCAATATCAATTATATCTGCCCCATCTTTAATTAAATTTCTACAATGTGAGAGTGCTTTGTCAACGTTCAGATATTTCCCTCCATCACTAAACGAATCAGGAGTGACGTTCAAAATGCCCATTACTAATGTTCTGTTAGGTTTTCTGCACCAGTTTCGGAAAGATTTTAGCTTTAAAGACCGGTTCAATTTATGATTTTATATCAACTACTTTTCTTTTGTTCGGCGGTTTTGCCTGAGTTCGGCCATTTTGGACATTTTTTCTGCTTGAATTTTTCGATGTATCGTTTTGGACTTGCTTTTTTGTATAACGCCGTTTGTATCTCTTTTGCCTTACTTTTCTAGATACTCCATTAAGAGGTCTTGTTAATTTTTCTCCTTTAATAATTTTTTCTATATCCTTCGAATCTATTGTTTCATATTTCAGTAACTCTTTAGCAATATTATGGAGTGTTTCCATATTTTTTCTTAGAATTTCATCTGCAAGTCTTTGAGAATCTCTTACGATTCTAGATATTTCTTCATCAATCATCCTAGCAGTTACTTCACTATAATCTCTATGCGATTGTATTTCTCTACCTAAAAAAACTTCTTCATTTTTTTTACCAAAAGTCATAGGACCCAATAAATCACTCATCCCCCACTCAGTAACCATCTTCCTAGCAATTTGAGTAGCTTGCTCAATATCATTCCCTGCACCAGTAGTCATCTCATTAAAAATTAACATTTCGGCACTTCTACCGCCCATTAAAATTGCTAACCTACCTTCAACATAATCTCTAGTATATCCATGCTTTTCATCCATCGGAAGTTGCATTGTAACACCAAGAGCACGTCCTCTTGGAATAATTGTAACCTTGTGGACAGGATCAGCGCCCTTGGTTTTGATTGCAACCAGAGCATGACCTGCTTCATGATATGCAGTTACTTGCTTTTCATCTTCAGATAAAATCATACTTTTCCTTTGAACTCCCATCATAACTTTATCTTTTGCTTCCTCAAAGTCATCCATATCAATAGATTTTTTCCGCTTTCTTGCTGCAAGCAGAGCTGCCTCATTCACAATATTTGCAATATCTGCCCCCACCATTCCTGGCGTTCCTTTTGCTATTGCCTCAAGTTGCACTTTCCGATGATTTACTACAACATTTTTTGTGTGCACCTTTAAGATGCCAAGTCGTCCTTTTATGTCTGGTACATCAACGACAATTTGTCTATCAAACCTACCCGGTCTAAGTAATGCAGGATCTAAAACATCTGGACGATTTGTAGCAGCAATTACAATTACATTTTGAGAATTATCAAAACCATCCATTTCAACTAATAATGCATTAAGGGTTTGTTCCCTTTCATCATGGCCTCCTCCTATTCCAGCACCCCTTTGTCTACCAACTGCATCCATTTCATCTATAAAAACAATACAAGGGGAGCTTTTTTTAGCTTGATCAAATAAATCTCTTACTCTCGATGCTCCCACCCCGACAAACATTTCAACAAAATCTGCACCACTCAAGCTATAAAATGGTACTGCAGCCTCACCAGCTACTGCTCTAGCAAGTAATGTTTTTCCAGTTCCAGGTGGCCCAACTAAAAGAGCACCCTTGGGCACTTTTGCTCCTAATCTTTGAAACCGTTTGGGGTTTTTTAAAAAATCAATAACCTCTTTTAATTCTTCTTTTGCTTCTTCACAACCGGCAACATTTTTGAAAGTTACCCTAGGTTGATCTGAAGTCCAGAGTGAAGCTTTGCTTTTACCAAATTTAAAAATACCTCCCACACCACCAGCGCCACCCTGCATTCTTCTTATCATAAAAAACCAGAATCCAATTAACAATATCCAAGGAAGCATATTAAGCAAATAGCCTGTCCAATCAATCGTTTTTTCTTTAAATGTATAATCTAGCCCTGCTGCATCCCATTCTTCAATTATTTGTCGATCGATAAATGGCAGAGTTAGTTTAAATTGGGAGATATTTTTTAATTGCGTGCCGCTTGAAGAGTTTAATGTTTGAGGTAATTTAAATTCACCATATAATATTTCACCCATAATAACTGCTTTTTGGATATCGCCATTTATTAAGTATTTTTTATATTCAGTGTATTCAATTTCTATTTCTTTCTTACTAGTTTCAGTTAACGATCCTGAGATATAGACCGCACCGAAAATTATGATTAACCAGATTAGACTTGTTTTTCCTGCTTTCTTCCAATCAAAATTTTCTTGTTGGTTGTCTAAATTCTTTTTGTTGCTATTTTTTTGATGATTATTATTACCCATAAATATCCTTAATCATTTTTCATATAATATAAACCATTTAAATTTCTCATTTTACCTTCAAAATCAAGTCCATATCCTACAACAAATTTATGTGGAATTTCAAACCCTATAAAATCAATTGGAAAATCTAAATTATGAGTTCCTTTTTTTGATAGAAAGCTCGCAATTGAAAATGATTTTGGTGACGACTTTAATAATTTTTGCCTAATAAATTTAATAGTAAGACCAGTGTCAATTATATCTTCAACAAGTATCACATCTTTTCCTTTGATTGGTAATGAATTTTCCATAACAAGCTGAACCTTACCAGTAGATTTAGTCTTTTTATAGCTTTTAACCTTAATAAAATCCAAATCACAATCTATAGAAATTGATCTAATTAAATCTGCTAAAAAGATAAAACTACCATTCAAAACTCCAATTATTAAAGGATGTGTATGTCTATACTTTTCCGATATTTCAGAACCTAACTCTTTTACTCGAGCATGAATTTCATTTGAAGAGAAAAGGGGTATAAGATTTTTATCTAGTTCATACATCAGTTAGTAAACCAGCTCCCTAAATAAAGTTGCAAATTGTTTTGTTTGATTGGTTACCCTTACAGCATTTGATAGTCTTCTACCACACACCCAAACAATTTTATTATCTGCTGTTATTACACTTTGATGTTCTTTTTCAATCCGACTTAGTTTACTATTTATTAAAAAATCACTTAGTTTTTGGTGACCAATCATACCTAATGGTTGAAAAACATCGCCATCTCTCCACATTCTAACTGATAGTTCTCTATTTTTTAATTTTGACCAATCAATAGTTTCACTATCATAATTTTTTGACATAATTTTTTTTTGATTAGTAATCCTTAATTCATATTTATAATTATCAAAAAAAACGGGAGTATTTAATCTAAGGGATACTTTATCTTTAATAAGATTTGTATTATTTTTTTGCCCTATTATGAAATTTCTATCATAAAGCAATCTCCATCCATTTTGCATTTGATGGAAATAACCAGTTTTCTTTTTATCAGTGAATTGAATAAGCATCTTAATTTGGTGCTTGGACCATTGATTATTTGGTAAATTAATCAATAATTGTATCAATCGAAGTCTCACTATTTTCGGGTACGATTCAAAACTAGAAATTGGAATTTCAAAATAATTTTCTGACTTATTTAAATTTTCAATTATTAAATATTGTAAAAGGTGATCTAACCCCTCTCTCCATTCACGAAAGTAATTAGCTGATTTTGTAATACTATTTATAATACTAGGATTTTGAATTTCCCAGTTTTGAATTATTCTATTACGAACATAATTCCTTGGTATTCTTAGGTCAAAATTAGATGAATCCTGATAATACTTGTATTTCATACTTATGGCATAATCTTCTATATCTTTTCTTGTGAAATGAAGTAATGGTCGTAAGATATTTCCACGCTGTTTTGAAATACCTTCCAATCCTTTTAAACCAGTTTTTCTTGAAATATTCATTAAAATAGTTTCTGCCTGATCATTAGCATGGTGGGCGGTCATGATCCATCTAGCTTTTGTTTCTTGACATACATTATCTAGAAATTTATACCGTTCAATCCGTGCCCATTCTTCAACACTTTGTTTCTTTTTTCTATTTTTAGGATAAATTGATTTGGAATAAAAAGGAATGCTCATTTTCTTCGAAAGGTTTTTAACAAAGTTCTCTTCTATGTCACTTTCTTTTCTCAGTTTATGGTTGATATGAACAATGATTAATTCAAATAATGAAATATCATTAATTAAATGCAACATAGTTATAGAGTCAAGTCCTCCAGAAATTGATAAGATCAGCTTATCATTAGGTAATAGATTTCTAAACTCTTTAATTTGTTTGTTAAACTGTTTTTGAAAAGAATTGATGTTCATCTCCCAATTATTCAATCTAGATTATTTAGTATTATTGAATTTTGTCTTCAAAATCTCTAAATAATATTGAAAAATAAATGTGACAAACATTGAATCTTATCTTCATATGATCTTGGGTAGAGAACCCATTCTGCGGCAGAAATAGAACTGAGAATAGAATTTCCATCTTGAGGGGTAAAACAAAAACCAGACACTTCATGTTCATCTCTTACATGCAAAGATTGTTCAACTACTACTGTTTGATTCATAATTCTTCCATAATGGCCATGATCTCGTCCAAATGAAAAAACTGTGCTTGTCATATCCTTAGTTGTCATTGCAACACGGTCATTATTGTATAATTTCTCCTTTACATCATTAAGCGTAATGGGTTCTTTTAATTTTAGATTAAACCATAAAACATGCATATACTGACTATTTACTTTCATGGCAGATGAAAAAAGATTGAGATTCATCCCTAATGTTGAAAATAAACCTGCAGCATCTGCTGCATGATGTGAACCATACTTAGCATCCCCGTGTATTCCAACTTGTGGAGATGGGATAAACTTTTCTGATTGACTTAAATCATTTGCTCTTCGAATACAAACATATTTTCCATCAATTAGATTATTCGGCACATCTGCTAGACCAATAGTTTTTGTTATGCAAGCCAAATTATGAGTATTGCAAGATACAACCTGAATAAATTGATCCTTGGAATCAAGAGCAATATCATTTATTCCTCGAGCGTATTTCTTTCCAAAACCATTTTCGCTACCCTGCGCTAAAAAACCTCGAACGTCATTTTTGAACTTATCATAATAGTTCAATTTATTTTTTTTTCCAATTCCTTTGGGAGTACAATCAATAACTACTGTGGAACGTTTTATTGATTCTTGAGTTTCAAATTCTGGATCCATTCCTAATTTTTTAAAGTCATTTTCTTTTCCATCATCTACTGCTAAGCGTGCACCACGATTTTGTAAATCAAAAACTTTTGATCTATCATTTTTTAATGCTGAATTTTTGTGAAAAGTAACTTCATCAATTCCAAGTTGTTCTTTATAGTCACACAACAATCCAATTAAAGGTTCCCCTATTGTGCCAGTTCCAACTACATGAATAATTTTTCTTTCCATAACGTATCTCCAAATTTATTTAAAATACTGCGTTTTCCTGCCATTCTCCAAATTCAGACTTCATTGCATCTACAATTTCACCTACAGTCGCATATTCCTTTGCAGCTTTTATAATGGGCTCCATTAAACTACTTTTGTTAGAGCAAGCATTACCAATTTCTAATAGAGCTTGTCTAACCTTAGAACCATTTCTCATACTTTTTAATTCTCGAAGTTTTGCTAATTGGGATTTTTCTGTATCTTTACCAATTTCCAAAGTTGGTATATCAATTTTTTCATTTTGATTAATAAAATCATTCACACCTACAACAATTCTACTTTTCGAATCAATTTTATTTTGGTATTCCGATGCGGAAATTGCTATTTCTCTTTGAAAGTATCCCTGCTCTATTGCTGGAATGACACCACCAATATTATCTATTTCAGTGAAATAATTTTCTGCATCTTTTTCGATTTTGTCAGTTAAGTTTTCAATAAACCAAGATCCACCTAATGGATCAACAACATTTGGAATACCAGTTTCATACGCAATTAACTGTTGCGTCCTTAATGCAATTTCAGCTGCTTTTTCAGTTGGGAGAGCAAGTGTTTCATCTAATGAATTTGTATGTAAACTCTGGGTGCCTCCAAGTACGCCTGCAAGAGCCTGAAACCCAGTCCTAGCTATATTAATTTCAGGTTGTTGTGCTGTCAAACTACAGCCTGCTGTTTGAGTATGAAACCTTAATTTCATTGAACTCTCATTTTTTGCTTTATACCTATTTTTCATTCTCTTAGCCCAAATTCGTCTTGCAGCACGAAATTTTGCAATCTCTTCAAAGAAATCTAAGTGTGAATTGAAAAAGAATGATAATCTAGGGGCAAAATCATCTACATCTAATCCAGCATTAATTCCATATTCAACATATGAAAAACCATTTGCTAAAGTAAAGGCTAGTTCTTGAGAAGCCGTAGAACCAGCTTCGCGTATATGATATCCGCTAATTGATATTGAATTAAAATGTGGCATATTTTTTGTGCAATATATCAGCATATCAGTAATTATTCGCATTGATTGGATTGGAGGGAATATCCATTCTTTTTGTGCAATGAACTCCTTGAGAATATCATTTTGTAATGTGCCACGAAGTTGTTTTAGTTTAACACCTTGCTTTTCTGCAGTAGCAATGTAAAATGCGAGTAAAATTATTGCAGGCCCATTAATAGTTTGTGAAACAGAATATTTTCCTAAATCTATTCCAGAAAACAAAATCTCCATGTCTTTTAATGAAGAAATGCTGACTCCACATTTTCCTACTTCACCTTTAGAAAAAGGGTGGTCGGGATCGTAGCCCATTAGCGTTGGCATATCATAGGCAACTGAAAGGCCAGTTTGACCTTTTTTCAATAAATTTTTAAACCTTTGATTTGTCTCCTCAGGTGTTCCAAACCCTGCAAACTGCCTCATAGTCCAAAGTTTTCCTCTGTAGAGATTAGAATGGACACCTCTAGTGTATGGATACCTACCAGGAAAACCTAATTTATCAAGATATTCTTTTCCAGGTGATTCTGGAAAATAACATAAGTCTAATTCCTGTCCAGAAAGTGTCTCAAAATTTGTATCCCTTGTTGGGCTTGAATCAGCTTGCTTTTTCCATTGACCAAACTCTTGTTCAAATAATTCAATTTGCTTATTCATTAATTAAGGTTTTCTTATGTTTTACTAAACTTTTAATTGTATTAATGATACCCAATGAATCTAACTTGAGTAAAGATAATATTTGATTTCGAGTGCCATGTTCTACAAAGTTATCAGGCAATCCTAATTTCTTAAATTGACCTGTGAATCCATTTTCTAAAAGCCATGATGCAACACCGTCTCCAAAGCCGCCAACTATTGTACCTTCTTCAATTGTAACTATGCATTTAAATTTGTTAATTAATGATTTTAGGTATGCTTCATCCATCGGTTTGATAAATCTGCAATTTACGACTTCGCAGTCTAATCCCAATTCAATTAATTTATTTGATGCTTCTAAAGCATGATAAACCATAGGCCCTACAGCCAAAATAGCGATATCTTTTCCTTGTTTGCAAATTTCCCAAGAGCCAATTGGCAGCAACTCCATTTGCCCCTGTTCTTCAAAAAGAATAGAACTAGCTTTTGGGTAACGTATTGAAAATGGTTTATCTGAGATGTTGAGAGCAGTATATAATAAATGCCTCAGTTCATTTCCATTTTTTGGAGAAGTAACAATTAAATCTTGTACGCACCTTAAATATGCTAT
>PBFM01000011.1 GCA_002718655.1 Fidelibacterota bacterium | reverse complement strand
GGAGGGGGTGGTGGTGCGTCTAAATTAGAAAAATCATCAAAATCCAGCTCGTCAAGGGTTAGGTCGTCAGCGATGTCTTCATCATCAGATGGGACAGGAATTGAAGGTCTCGCAGGCGGGGGCGTGTTATCTATTTGTTGGGTTTGTGGAATATCAATATTTTCAATTATAATTTGATCAACTTCTTCAAATTCCATGTTATTACCGAATCTTGGAAAAACTAGAAAGTTTAATATTATTAGGAAGATTCCTGCTAATGTTGTAATGCGAATTACAATGGGGTACCGAGTTTTTAACGGATTAACTAACTTCATTAATCAACTAAAGTTTTTGATGAGTAGTTTAACTTTAATGCTTCCACTTCCCTTAGGTTTTCATGTATGTCTGAAACTAACCCCATTTCCGCTTCTTCATCACCTTTTAATGAAACCACTATTCTCGGATTTGCAACTCTCTTATCATACATTACAATGGATACATCATCAACACCCATCAGACGATCATCTATTGAAATGAGTCCCTCTTTTGACACCCATACTTGAACTGTATGCCTTTTTGATTTAAGTTTTTCAATTCGCTTAGCTTTTGGAAGATTAACTGGTAATCCAGAATATTCTTTTAAAACTGTTGTTACCATAAAAAACACCAATAGCATAAAAATAATATCAGGCATAGATGCTGTGGGAATCTCACTTGATATTTTAGTTTTCTTTGAAAATTTCATTAATTACTATTTGCGATTGATATTCTCTTTGCATCTGCCATTTTTAATTGATCGATGACTTTTACATAATCACTATATGCCGTTTTGGGGTGCGCCTTGACTGAAACAACTAATTTATCATTAGACCTTAATCGCTCGCCAACAATTCGATGGATTTGTTCTACATTAGTAGGTTCTTCATCAAGCAGTACTTTCCCCTGAGAATTAATTAAGCAGTTAAGAATGTTCTCTTTACGTATCTCAATTTCCATGTCGCCTGGAGGTGGC
Organism: Fidelibacterota bacterium; assembly: GCA_002718655.1. GTDB lineage: Bacteria > Fidelibacterota > Marinisomatia > Marinisomatales > UBA1611 > NZWG01. The sequence continues at coordinate 26,165 of PBFM01000011.1, read as the reverse complement.
AATACAATCCCAAGTCCCTTATCAGTGTCTATGGTAGTTGTTACAAGAAAAAATATAAGTAATAAAAAGGCAATGTCTGCCATAGATGATGTTGGAATTTCCCCGCCTTTGAATCGTCGTTTCTTTGCCATAATGTATTATCTAAATAAAATTATTTATTTGAGTCAGCGTCTTGAAGATGGTCTACCATTTTTATTGACTGTTCTTCCATGTCTAATACCAATTTATCAATTCTAGCTACAAAAACATTTTGAAAAGTTTGAATGATCATTGCGACTATCAAACCAAATGCAGTTGTTAATAGTGCTTGGGAGATTCCTCCTGCAACAACAGCGGGGGATATGTCATTTGCTGCTTTAATAGCGTCAAATGCAGCAATCATTCCTACAACTGTTCCAGTAAAACCAAGCATGGGAGCTATGGTTATAACAGCATTTAACCAGATCATGTTTTTTTCCAAGAAAGCCATTTCGATTGCTCCAGCATTTTGAATGGCTTTTTCTACTTCAGCCAAACCACGGTTCATTTTTGACAATCCAGCGTGGAATATTGCAGCGACAGGGCCTTCTGTTTCACCACAAATTTTTGCAGCTTCTTCTGTTCCATTATCATTGATTGCTTCAGTGATCTTATCAAAAAATAATTGAGAATCGACACCCGACATCATTAAAGAATATGCACGCTCAATCACAAAAGCCAATCCGAAGATAAGCACCATGAGAATTGGCCACATAAAGGCTCCACCTTCTAAAAAATAATGTACCATTTCATAACTCCGTTTCTATTATGATTTATAATAAAGTAATTAAAATATGTGTTTTAAAGTTTTGGAATTTAATTTATTGATTTAATGAATGCATCAGCTTCGTTAAAATGTTTTAATGCCTCAATTACTTGATTATCTAACAACAATCTTATGTTAGCACTTTCATTTTTACCCCAAACTGACCCAGCTATTTCACTTTTTATTCTGTTTTCAATATACGGAAAATCAGTAAGTAGTGAGTCTTTATTGACTTTTAAGGAATCTTTTTCAAGGTGTAAAAGAAAGTCTTTAAATAATTCGTCTGGTGTCTCCCAGTTGTTTTTAAATTGATTAAAGTTTGTGAAATCAAATTGATTTCTAGATACGTACTGTGAGGCGAAGTTAAAAAATGGTCTTTTTGGACTCCTTAACACCTTAATGGTCTCTGAATTAATTGTTGATTTAAATGGGATGTATTTATCAGGTGTTATTCCACCACCCCCATAAACAGTTCTCCCAGATTTTGTTTTGTATTTAGGCCTAAGTTCTTTTAAGCTATCAATTTTATTTTCTCTGTCCAAATCATAGAGCTCTCTGTAATATGCAAGGTCATTACCATCTTCATATGGTCTTTGAATCAATCTTCCTGTTGGAGTATAATAACGCGCGATGGTAACACGTATTGCTCCGCCGCTATCAAGGGGAAGTTGTCGCTGCACAAGACCTTTTCCAAAGCTAGTCTCACCAACAACCAATCCTCGGTCTAGATCTTGTATTGCACCAGAAACTATCTCAGATGCGCTCGCAGAACCTCGATTGATTAAAATAATTAGAGAGAAATCAGAGTTTCCTTTGTTTGGATTACTTTTAAAAACCTGATTTGATTCTTTAATTTTTCCTTTAGTAAATACTAAGGTGTCTATCGTGTTTATGAATTGATCTGATATTGCAGCTGCCTGTTCTAAATATCCACCGCTATTTCCTCTTAAATCAAATAATAATCTTTTCATTCCTTCTGCTGTCAGAGCATTAATGGATTCTACTACTTCTTTTTCTGTTGTTGCAGAAAAACGCCTTAGGGATATATATCCAGTTTCTTCATCAAGCATTGTTGCTGCTCCAACACTATAAATTGGTATGTTGTCTCTTACGATGGAAACATCAAATGGTTTTGGCTCTCCAAATCGACTGATGGTTACGGTAACACTTGTTCCTTTTCGGCCTCTTAGTTGCTCAAAAACCTCTGTCTTGGTTATTTTATAAGCATCCTTTCCATTTATGGCAATTATTTTATCTCCAGGCATCAGCCCTACAATATCTGAGGGGCTATCTGGGACTGGTGCAATAACTGTTATGAAGCCATCTAATATATCAAATTCGATTCCAATACCCTGGAAATTTCCCTTGAAGAGCTCGCTTATGTTTTCTTGCTCTTTTGCAGGTATATAGGTGGAGTGAGGGTCTAACTCTTCCATTAGCCCATGAAAAGCACCATCCATAATTTTTTCCATATCAACCTTGTCAAAATAAAAATGGTTAACATAACCAATGATTTGATTTAGGACATTTATTCTTTCTCTAATTATTCTATAGATATTTTGACTATTTGGATACAAGGTAGGTATAAAAATTAATGTGGCAATTGCAAAGCCTATGATGCCGGATATGGCGGAGGGCCATATCCCTCGTAGTTTTTTAAGCATAGTGTATATTTTAAAAGTTAAAGACCTATGTAACCCATCATACGGAAAGAAACACCTTCTAAAGCTGCTTGAGGTGAGTCAGTAATTTGTGTCCGACCATTCAGTTTCCACGCACCTTGACGGACAGTTCCTTTGTTATATCCAACACTGATTCTTAGTCCTAAGCGTTCTAAAAATTGAAACTTGACAGCAATATAGGGTTGAAAGTTAAAAAAAGTTGCACCTACTTCTCTTAACAAGCCAGGGACAGGAAGCGGTGTTATGGGATCGTTAGGTTCAAACCCGGTGTCAACGGCATAGTATACAGAACCTTCGATAAATTCACCATAAACATTGCTGAATGCGTCGCCCCAACCAATATTTTCACCACTTTGTTGTTCAAGACTTAAACCAACATGCCCGAGTCCTAAAAGCGCACCAGAAGAGAGCTCTAGGTCTTGTAATATTGGCATAACATATTCTACTGTAGCAGCACCAAGAAGAAACGATAGTTTTGCAACAATTGAAGGGTCGTAAACCCCAGTATATTCATCTAGGGTTTCTCCATTCCAACCTTTGGTACCAGAAGTATTCAAAGGGTCATCATCAACATAGGTTTTTATTATGGGTTTTGTGCTTATGGAAGAACCCCCTAGGCCAGCGTAAGAACCGATTCTCCACCTTCCGGTAATATGAGCAAAGCCTTCGCCACCATGAATTACGAAAGGGTCGTTGAACTGGGTTGGGTCTAAACCCACATTTGTCAAAGCCTGTGAACCAGGGATTTCTCGAAGCTTAATGTACATCGGGCTATAACCGATACCACCTCCTAAGAAATCTTCTGCAGGATAACTGAATTGCGCAAATAAAATCGAAAATTTGAAAAATAAAATTGAAATGATATGTTTCATTATAAAGTGTTTCTTTGCTTACTGGTCTGTATCAAATTAAAATCCATATTTCAATTTAGAAAGAAAATATAGGGTAAAAATTAATTAATTTTTTCAAAAGGCATTTTTGGGCTTTTTCTTGTTTAAATACTGACATTATCCTATATTATTAAAAGAGTTTACGAGGTAAGGGAGTTTAAAACAGTATTTTCCTCCCTAAAAAGATGTATCAAATTAAGGTTAGCCGTAAGGTTAAGTACGTTCAGAGGAGCAAAAATGCGCTTTCTTAAGGCAGTATTTATAGGAGTTTTTTTATCTGTTTTGATGGCTCAGGGGACATTTTATGTCTATAAGCCGTATGATTTTAACTCAGATGGTCTTGAAGAAGGACTAATATTAAATACCGAAAGCTTTTCTGCATTATGGATAGAACCAACATTAAACGGTGCCTATGACACTCTTTGGACCTATCAGCTAGAGGATGGTTATTTTTCTGATGGTGAATTGATTGATATAAACAACGATGGATTTGATGATTTAGTGCTTATTCCAAGGCTCCAAGTTGCTATCGAAAACCAGATTTGGTTATATGTTTTTCTTTACAATGATGGCGCTTTTTCCAATGAGCCACTTACTTATAAAAACTCAGTTACTGGTATTAATACAATAAGGCCTTCTAATCTTGCTCTAAATTTCGTTGGGAATCCTAATTTGGCCGTATCCTTTGGTAGCCCATCTAGGAAAGCCATCCTTTTTGATTTAGCCATAATTAATAAAACCATTGTTTTAAAAAACAATGAAATACTATCCGCACCTATAATTAGAAATGGTAATGGGCCAGTGTATGTTGGTGGGTTTAGAAATGAGAGTAAGTATTATATGGCTCTAGTTTCCCCACAGGGAAGCGAGCTTAAAACTGCTATTTTTGATGTAACAAATGACAACGAACTACTTTACTCAAGAGCTTTTTCATTACAATCAGCGCGACTGCTTCTAGGTGCAAACATTCAACCTTTTGAATCAAATGAAAAAAAACCATCTGGCTTACTTCTTCCTTTTGGGTCTGGTGAGAATTTTTTACTTAGTGTAGTAAGCGATGAATTGATTTTTGAGGAGTTTGACTTAACAATTAAGGGTTCTTTACCATTTGCACAACAAGATGAATTTGAAAAAACATTGGGTAACAAAGATAGTCAAAGCAAAACACTTTCAAAAGTTATCAATTCTCAAAACATTTCATATCGAAATGAGGCTAAAGCCCTTGAGCCGCCAATTGACAACTCAAATGATAAAATTGCAACCCTAAAACCAGTTGATATAGTCTATGAAAAAGATGTTACAAGCTTGCCTCTTGGGCAGGAGGAACCAAATATCAATAAAACTGAAAGAATGAAGGTCAAAAAAGACTACAGCATGTTGGCACCTACACTTGGAGATTTTCTGTCTTCAATAGAAGATAGTAATTCAAATAAGAAAAATGTTCTGGAAGAAAAAACATCGATACCATTATTTAATGATGATATGAAGAGTATAAATTGGGCAGATGAGGCAGGATTCACGCAGCTGGATTTAGGAGAGTATGTACCCGACACTTCTGATACATCAAGTGTTCCAAAAATACCAGGGAAAGATGTTGAGATTGCGACTTTTACAGAGAATGCTATTACAGCATTAAATAAAAAAAACGAAACTAAAGACACGCTAGTTACAATAGATCAGCACAGCGGGAAAATAGATTTATATTATGTCATGGCACTTACACCAGTTTCTGAAACTAAAGACAGATATGTTTTTGATGGAGAAGCACCTTTCGGAGTTGCTGTGAACCAAGTTCCTGCATTGGGAGAACCCACCCATTTGCAACACGGAATATCTGCAGATCTTGCGACACTAAAAAAAGGTGAGGCTTATGATTTTGCATATTCATTACGAGATGCGAGGCTAGATAGCATTACCACTCTTACAATGGTACACGACATGCAAACAAATGTTGTGTTTATGTCAATATCTCCAACAGATGACTCCTTATCACAATCCTATCAACCTGAATCATTTGACCCAAAGCTTTTTGAATTTCCTAATTATTTCTTTGAAGGGTTTCCAACCTCCTTGGATATGGATTTTACCGATAAACTAATTAGGTTTAGTTTTAAAGATAAAAAAGACTCAACTTATCAAGGAATTTACCTTTCCTCAACAACGCCCTCTTCTCCTTCGCAGTCGTTAGCGGTGTTTTTGGATGAAGGAACTTTGCAAACTGTCCGTGGAGAAGTCATAGTGCGTGACAATGGTACAAAAAAGGTAACCACAGAATATGATTTAGTAGGCTTAGTAAGGCCATCAGTATTATTTTCCATGTTAATTCAAGAAATGTTTCCAGAAGAATTGAAAGCAAAATTATTGCAGGGCGCATCATTGGAAGAGCCGCTTTTTGGCCCTACTGGTAAATTGCCCAAAATTACACGTGAACCTAGGCTCCCTAATGTACAGCCAGACCAAATTGAAACTGCAGTGCCTATCGAACCAAAACAGAGCAATGTTCCAATAGACAAATTAGATTTATTAAAAACGAATGTTGATTCTTCTTTTGAACTGCCAGGAGCGCAAGAAAATGAAGCCTCCCCAACAGTTCTAGAAGTTGAAAAAAGAAAACCAAACGATTCTTCTTTAGATACGTTAAAATTAGAAATATTAAAACCTGAAAAATCAGTAAAAGAAGAAAACATTCCTTCCGCACCAGAAGAGTCTCAGCCAGAGGAAGAACCAAACAATACTAACAAGCCGAAAAAAGAATAATTGATAATTATTGTTATTAGATGAATAAGATCACTCCAAAGAAAGTTATTAAAATAATTGCCTTGATGCTTACTGTTTCTTTTGTGTTTGCACAGAAAATAGTTCATATGAACGGGACATATGATTTAGACGGTGATAATATGTTAGAGTTTTTATCTCTCGAGCTTAATCCGGATTTCGAAGTGTTCCCAAACGCAGTTAGATATTATGAAATTGACTCTGAAGGCTATCAGACCTTAATTTGGGAGTTTACACCGCCTGTTGCATTAGAGGGTTCATTTGTTGATGCTCAAATAGGAGACATTGATGGTGATGGCTCACCTGATTTGATTTTGGTAATGAATCTTTCCAGGTTTGGTAATCAATCTACTCCACATGTTTTCATTGCTACATATAGTTGGGACGGAACACATTTTTCTGAAATTCCCTCTTTAACATTAGATGTAGGAAAAGAGAATCGTTCCCTAAGGTGTAATAATTTTCAGCTATTTGATCAAGATGCGGATGGAGATCAAGAAATAGTTATGTCTCTTGGTAGCCCATTTCGTGGTTTTGCAATCATTGACTCGACCCCTGAAGGGCTATCGCTAACAAAAAAAGTTAGACCTGACCAATTACTTGTTGGTTCGGGGTTGCTCTATGTTGGGGTGGTCGATTATGATAGTGACGGGTATGGTGATATTATTGCGCTGAGTCCAGATGGCAATACAATTAAGGTACAACCATTTTATAATATTGGCGGGGTTTTTGATTCTGGCCACTTGATACGAAAAAAAATTGATGGTTTAAGCGGAATTTTGCCCTATTCAATTTCTCTAACTGATTGGGATGCAGACGGTTTTTTTGATGTTTTAGTTTCTTTTAGTTCGGGTGATGTTCTTGCATTGACTCTCACACCAGCGACACTAGTAGTTGAGGAATTGCCAATTACAACAGGACCGCTTACTCAAGTGGTTGTTGAGGATTTCAATCAAGATCAATATGAAGATATTTTACTCCTTTCTTCTGATATTAATTCCCTTACTCTTCTTTCTGGGGTTGATGGTGGAATAGAGGGTGTTCAAAACGCAATGAGAAACGTTCCACCAGAAATGCAAGTCTTTTCAGTGATTCCCCTGAAAAAAGCAGGATATTACACTGGAAGTGTTTTATTATCAGGATGGAATGGAATTGAAAACAGAACCTTTGTCGTTCAGCTTGGGAACAAGTCTGATAGGTTGGAACAAGGCTATCTTATCACATCAGATTTCATAGAAAAAAGATTACCTGACCTTCTATCAAATGTTGAAGACCTAGAACCAGAGGTTTCTGAATTATATATCGAAGTCCCTCCAGAAGATAGAAAGCCTCTTGAACCCCAGCAGGAAGAAAGAATAATAACAGACCTTGGACAATCGCCATCTAGCTATATACCGAGTACACTAAGCATTGAACAAAAAGAAGGAAAGGTTTTAAAAGAACAACCAAGAGTAGCAATCCCAAAAAAGGTTGTTCGCACGCTAGAGGCTCCAAAAATCCCTCGTCCAAAAGAGTCTGTCGGACAGCGATTACCCAAACATATTCTTCCAAGATATGTTCTTCGGCCAGGGCAGCCTTTTTTATATGAAATCCCAAAAGACAGCACTGATGAATTTTATAGTTTCAGATGGGATAACCAGCCTCCAAAGGGAATGTACTTTTTATATGAAAGTAAATCAATTAACTGGGTTCCCACTGATAAGCAACTAGACGCATTTCCAATTTCTTATTTGGTGAGAATGAAAGTGGATGAGTTAATGGAAGCAACAACAGGGATGAATGAAGAAGAACAAGTTTTTAAAGCTACACCTGTTTTAGAAAGTAGAGATGAGGGGATGTGGATATACGTCAATGACCCACCTAGATTTTTAACTCAGCCAACAATAACAGAATTCATAGCTGGTTCTACGTTTAGATATGAACCTATTGTTCAAGATAAAAATAAAGATGCATCAATTAGTTTGGAATTGGAAATTGCTCCTGATGGTATGGCTATTGAAAATGATATCGTAATATGGAAGACAGATAGTGCACATGTTGAAGTATACGATGTAAGAATTATTGCAACCGACGGGTTTGAAAGGACCGCACAAGATTTTCAGTTGTTTTCACGTGCTGGTGTGAAAATTCTATCTAAGGCACCTACTAATTCAAGCGTTGGCACACCCTATTCATATCCAATTAAAGTATGGAAACAGAAACCTGATCAAAAAATTAATTATAAATTGTTTTATGGTCCAGATGGGATGAAGTTATTGCCAGATGGAACAATTAGTTGGACCCCTAACCCAATCCAAGTTGATAGCATAAAGTATGCTGTAATAGCAAGTCACGGTGTTGCAACAGATACACAGTTTGTTAATCTGTTTGTTAATCACCCACCTATCATTAGGTCTGCCCCTATGATGATGTCTACTGTACAAGTAGGTGAAACATGGGAGTTTGAGTTAAAAATTGAAGAGCCAAATAAGAATGACAGACTTGTTTTTACTGCTCATGAGCTACCTAGAGGTATGAGGATGGATCCTTATAGCGGATATCTACGTTGGGAACCAACAATGAACGATTTGGATTTTCATAAATTAAAAATAGAAATTTCAGATGGGCATGAGTCTAGGATGATTGAATCTGAATTTTTTGTTAACGCCCCAATAAACATTGTTTCAGTGCCAACCATGTCCGCAACAGTTGGTGATGAATATGCATACAAAGTAATGATTAATGATAAGAATAAAGGTTCTCTGCTTCCATTTAAACGCGTGGTTAAGGTTGAAGACGTTTCTTCAATTAGATTATATTCTGTAAATATTACAGATGATGTTGCAATATCTAATATCGATAGGTTTTTAGGTGATTGGCATAATTCAGAAGCTATATTTTATGTTGATCCAAAATATCCTTCAGATTCATTGGTTTCTAGACTAAACTTAAAAAGATACACTCATTCTGTGTTTTTTGAAGATGATAGGCTATGGGTTATTCTAACTACACGAGATGGGAGAACCATAAAAATTAAAGATTTTCTTTGGGAATTCTTTCACGGCGAAAAAGGAAAACCTCCAAGGGTAGTTGTTGAAAAAATCAACCCATTTAAATTTAGCTTATTAGATTTTCCAGAGGGTATGGTTGTAGAAGGGTCATCAGGTACATTGCGCTGGACCCCCACCGTAGAACAGGCAGATGTACATCGCATAACAGTTGTAGCATCTGATGGTTATACAAAAGATGAACAAACATATGAAGTCTACACAAATCACCTACCAACAATTGTATCTAATCCTCCGCATATGGGGCTTGTTGGTGAATTGTTCAAATATCAAGTTAGGGTTGATGATAAAAACGAAAGTGCAAAACTTGAGTACACATTAATGAAAGGTCCCCATGGTATGCAAATGGACAGATATGGCAAAATATTATGGGTTCCAAAAGCTGCTCAAATAAACAACAATACATTTGAAGTTGCAGTAAGCGATGGGTACGGTACAGATGTACAAAAAGGAAAAATTTTTGTGAATAATGCACCTACCGTTATGTCTAATCCTAAGCCTGTTGGTCTTACAGGACACTCGTGGAGATATAAGATTTCTACCGAGGATTTAAATGGTGACAAAGTAGCCTATCGAGCTGTTAGGCTGCCTAAATACGCTAGGTTTGACAAGAAAAAAGCAATAGTTGAATGGACACCAAGAAAAAACCAATTGGGTATGAATGATTTTATTTTAATGGCGGTCGACGAACATGGAGCAACCTCCACTCATGAATTTCAAGTACATGTTTTTAATGACCCTAGTTCTAAGCAGCTAATTAATACAGGTTGGCCATTGATGCTTACGTTCGTTGGTGTGGTTTTTGCATGGGGTGTTGCCCAAATTTAATATCTATTAGTTTAGAGAATTCATTTTCGTTATCTTCTATCAGAATCTTAATATTTATTACTATAAATCGGAATGTTGCATTTAAAGAATCGAGTTTTACCCAATCTTTTTCTGTTGTTACTATAAAATCTGTGTTAATTGAAGCAGCTATTTTTTCCAAACTTAAAAGATCTCTTTGTTTATATTTATAATGGTCTGGAAAAACTTTTTCTCCCTTAATTACTCCACCCATATCTTTTACAGTTTCTCTGAAAAACACAGGATTCCCAATGCCTGAAACTAAAAATACATTTTTATTTTTTAAATCAAGTTCAGATTTGTTGGGGCTGTGATTTGATATTTCCGAGGTGGTAATTGATTGAAATATGGGAATATTTGTCTTTTTTACTTTTTTCAAAAGATGAATTGAGGGTTTCTTTTTTGTAAAAATTATTAAGTTAGATCTTTCTATCTGTTTCCAGGGCTCTCTTAATTTACCTACTGGAATAATGTTGCGGTAAGACAAGGGATTACTTCCATCTATCAAAAGGATATCCAAGTCTCGTTTAAGAGCTCGATGTTGAAAACCATCATCAAGTATGACGACATCAGATTTGAAATGTTTAAGGATATAAAGGCCGCCTCTATAGCGGTTTTCATCTACAACGATAGGTATGTTTTTAGTCATTTTAGAAAGCATATACGGCTCATCTCCAGATTCTTCCCAATTGCACATAGGGCCTTGTCCTTGGCTAACCAGTAATGTGTTTTTTGTATTCCTTTTATAACCTCGACTTAAAATTGAAACTTTATAATTTTTTTTGGTCAATATTGAACAAAGGTTTAAAACAGTGGGTGTTTTCCCGGTGCCACCAGTGGTTATGTTACCAATGCTTATTACTAGACAAGGCAACTCGTTAATTTTTATTAATCTCCAATCATATAACGTGTTTCGGAAAACAACAACTATCTTATAAAGAATTGATAGGGGAAACAGAAGGTATGGTAAATATGTTTTAAAAATTTTATTTATTTGCATAATACAAATGTTTATCAAGAAAATTGTTTTTGGATTTAGTTGTATTAATTGTTAAGTATGTATTTCCCTATCCTATGGTAGACACCTGGCGAACCAAGACCTTCTTTTACTATTTTTAATTCTGTCATCATCATCTTTCTTTTTTGGGAGTTTAAATCTAAGAGGGGAATAATTTCTTCAGCGAGGTTATTTGGGGTCATTTTCTCTTGTAGTAGTTCTGGTATTATTTTTCGATTTGCTATTAGGTTAACAATCGATGAATATTTTACTTTGACCATTGATTTAACCAGAACCCAAGTCAGTAAAGGAAATTTGTAGCATGCAACTAAAGGTGTTTCTGCAAATACGCACTCTAGTGTTGCTGTCCCTGAAGAGACTAGCGCGCAGGACCCTACCAGCATTGCTTTTTCTGAATTACTTTCAATCTTAAAATCTCTGGGTATGTTTTTCAGGTTAACTCCAGCAGCCTTTCCTACTATAATTTGTAATCCAGGGTAAGTTTTTCTTAGTAAAAGCACTGTCTTTATAAAAATAGGCCAATGGATATTCACCTCTTGTTGTCTGCTTCCTGGTAAAAGAGTCAAAATGGGTTCGCTGATGGCGAGCTTATGTCTTAAAAAAAATGATTTAGTATTTTCGTTTAAATGTTCGTTTTCCGCAAACGGATGACCAAAATATTTTACGTCTACATTTTTATTTAAGTACCAATCCTTTTCAAAAGGGAAAATCGATATCCGCTGATCTGTATAATTATTTAATGTTTCGAGTCTGTTCTCCTTCCAAGCCCAAATTTGAGGTAAGATAAAATAGGTGATAGGTATCTTTAAATATGAAATTTTTTTAGCTATTCGGAGATTGAAACCTGGATAATCTATTAAAATCACCCTATCAGGTTTAGTTTTAGATATTAAGTCTGTTGTTCTTCTTATTGTTTTTAACATTCTAGGTAAATGCTTTATTATTTCAACGAATCCCATAATTGCAAGGGAGTCGACATGTTTAACTATGCGCATTCCCTCCTTTTTCATTAAATCACCACCATATCCCATAAATGAAGAATTTCTGTCTATCGATTTAATGGCTTGGATTAATTTGCTACCATGAAGATCGCCCGATGGTTCGCCTGCAATCAAAAAAAATTTATTGATTATACCCCCTTATTTTTAATACCTATATGCCTAAAATTTCCAAAAACTTTTTATTATGATTAGAGATGAAAATAAAAAAATATTCTGAAGAGTTCTCTTTTCTGTACTAATAGTTTTAAATATTCCCATTGGGCTCCTGTGACCTAACCCATCCCAATATCTTAATTGTGGAATAAACCTTGGTACATTCTGAGTATAATGCACATATTCATCTTTAAAAATAGTAAAAAGTGTTTTTTCTTCAAGTTCAATAATCATCCAATATTGAAAAGAAAAAAATAGTATCACGGCAATAAGGATTATCAAAACATTATCACCACCAGCAAACAAGGCAAAACCACAATATATTATGATATTCCCAATATAAAGTGGATTACGGGTTCTTGCATAAGGCCCAGAACTACATAATTTTTTTGCTCCTACATCTCTGGTTCTTGTTATTCCTCCAGCATATCTAACTGCGCTAATTCTAAATAATTCACCAAACAATATTAAAGTTAGCCCATAAATAGCATCAGGAAATTTAAGCTGTGAATTGTAAAGGATTATTAAAGCTAGCGGTATTGGTGTGTAACTTCGATATTTGAAAAGAAAATTCTTAAGAACCATTATTTTATGTCATTTATAATTGTTTTTTGAATTTGTAAGGCTAGGTTCAATGCATTTCTCCCATCAATCCCAGGAACAATTGGTTTCTCTTTTCCCCTAATTGATTCTACAAAATTTTTTAGCTCTAAAGCCAGAGGGTCTACTTTATGAAGTATTGGCTTGTGGTAAGCGATAAATTTATTTTTCTTGTTGTGGTTGTAAGGAACATATACTCTAGAACTCTTTTTATCAATTTTATCAGGTGTGATCTCATATATCTCCGTTGAACCATTCAATAAATCAAGAATTGCGTATAAGTTTTTTTGAAAGATTTTAATTTTACGAACCTCATCTTGAGAGACCCTACTTGACATAACACTAGCTACTGTATTGTTTTCAAAAGTAATTCGAGCATGTGCAATGTCTACTGAATTAGTTAAGATTGAAACACCAGTTGCATGTGTTTTGTGCACAGGCGCCTTAACTAAAGATAATAAAATGTCAATATCATGGATCATCTTATCCAGAACAACAGGGACATCAGTTCCTCTTGATGTGTATGGTGCTAGTCTTTGTATTTCAACAAATTCAGGTTTTATTTTATATTTATTTAATGCAATCAAAGCAGGATTAATTCTTTCAATATGACCAACCTGAATTAAAACTTTATTTTTTTTGCCAAGTAAGATTAACTCATCTGCTTCTTCTAGGCTTGATGTTATTGGTTTTTCAATAAAAACATGCTTTTTATTTTTGATACACTTTTTAGCTACTTCATAATGTTTATTTGTCGGCACTACAATTGACAATGCATCAACGTTTCTAATTAGATCGTCAGGGTTTTTATAGCATTTAACATTGTGGGATTTAGATATTTCTTTTGCTCTACTAATATCTGAATCATAGAACCCAACTAGGTGACTATCCTTTAATACTTTTAGATGTTTAATATGATGTTGCCCCAAATGACCTGCTCCTAGGACACCAATTTTTATGAGATTATTTTTCATTTAATATTAAAAGTTACACTTTTACTTTGTGCGATCACTTAAAAAATTAAAAAAAATTATGATTAAGGAAACTCTTGCATTTTTTAGTTACGCGTACCAATTTTTACTGTAATTCGAGATATTAATGGAGTTTTAAAATGGCTAATGATATGAAATCTGGCATTGGTTTCGTCATACCAGCCGCGGGAATTGTAGGATTTTTTATTTCTCTTGTTATGAGAGAATTCCTATTCAGCATTATCATAGCTGTCTGCGGAATATTGGTTTGGTTTATATATATGTTGGTAATGGAATCTAACATGCCGCAAGAATTGGGTAATATAATCATTCTTTTTGGCGTATTGCTTTCAATGGGAATTTTCTTTGGGTTTGGAATTACCCAAAATATGTGGGGTGGCTTTGAACTTGAACCTGAAGGTTCAATCTTTTCGCTAATCATACTTTTCTTTGCAGTTTTAACAGGTCTAAACTTTCGAAATCAACACAATTCTAAATTAGTTACTAATGAAAACATTGGCTTAACTGATAAAGACCGTGAGTTTGTTATGAGCGCCATAGACAAGTCTAGTAATACAACAAACGATAAAGAGGACCCTAGGGTAATTATTGTAAAGCAAGAATCAGAGACTAAAAATCAAGAAGAAAAAGATAAAAACATAGAGCCTTCTTCTGAATCACAAAACAATCCGTATGCAATGCCGCACAATCCATATTTCACCTATCCCCCTGATTATTATTATGATGAAGATGATGAAGATGAATATGAAGATGAAGATGAATATGAATGGGAAGATGAATGGGAAGATGAAAATTAATCATATATTACAAAAACTTTTTCAAAAATAGATTTTAAACATTAAACTTAAAATAAATACAATCTCCGTCTTTTACGATATAATCCTTACCCTCTTGTCTTATTAGCCCGAGATTTCTTAATGCTTTTTCAGATTTATTTTCAATAATTTGAGAGTAGTGAAATACGTCAGCTTTTATGAATCCTCTTTCGAAGTCTGAATGAATATTCCCAGCGGCCCTTGGAGCAGTTGTTCCCTTTGTAATTGTCCAAGCGCGCACCTCTTTTTCACCACAAGTGAAAAAAATTTCCAGATTTAATAATTCAAAACTAGACCGAATTACTTTATTCAAACCTGGTTCATTTAATGAATAAGATTCTAGAAAAGTCGGCTTTTCTTCAAATGTCAAATGCGAAATTTCCTCCTCTATTGAGCCACATAAATAAATAATCTTATTCTTTTCTTTTGATGCATGATGTTTTAAGTCTTTTATAAAATCATTTTTTTGAAAACTAGTGATTGATTTTTCATCTACATTTGCAACATACAGAACAGGCTTATCTGTCAACAATTGTAATGATTTTTTATACGACATATCCCCATCACTCAGTTCGATTCTTCTAGCGGATATTCCACTAGAGCATTCTTTAATTAGATTATCAATTATTTCTAACTTTTTATATGAATCTTTATCGGAAACATTTGAATTTTTTTCTAATTTAATTTTCCTCTTTTCAAGAGCTGAAAGGTCTGCTAACAGCAATTCTGTCTCAATGGTTTCTACATCTCTTAATGGGTTAATGGCTCCATCAACATGTACTGTGTTTTCATCTTCAAAACACCTAATAACATGTAGTATTGCTGATGTTTGACGAATTTGTCCTAAAAATTGATTACCAAGACCTTCTCCTCGGCTTGCACCTCTCACTAATCCTGCAATATCAATGAATTCTACAGTAGCCGGTGTTGTTAGTTTGGGTTGATAAATATTTGATAATTGAGCTAATCTATCATCTGGAAGCTCAACAATACCAATATGAGGCTCAATAGTGCAAAAAGGGTAGTTCTCTGCTGGAATTCCGGATTCTGTAAGAGCATTGAATATTGTTGATTTACCTACATTTGGTAAGCCTACTATTCCACATTGAAGAGCCATGGCAAAGCAGGACTATTTTAAAATGTGTCTTCCGATGGGTCACCACCAAAATCATATGTTAGGCTTTTAAATAATCCAACCTGAAGATTTTTAGCAAAATATATTGTTCTATTATCATTAGTACTAACCGTTCCATTTGCCCAAACCATTAGTGTCTCTTTTCTATCTAAAACTCTTTTAATATCTATATCATATGTTATTTTGGTATGGTAGGGTCTTATTTGTCCTTTAAACTTTACGTCTCCAACACCTAGTGCCCTGCCTCTACCTTTTCCACCAATCCAGGTTAAATAAAAACCTACGAGTTGCCACATACCATCTAATCCTAGACATCCAGGCATAACTGGATCATTTTTGAAATGGCAATGGAAAAACCATAAATCTTCATTTATGTCTAATTCTGCTTTTATTTTCCCTTTATTGTATTTACCGCCATTATCATAAATATCAATGATTCTATCTACCATCAACATTGGTTCAGTAGGCAACTTTCCAGTATCTGGACCCATAAGTAGGCCTTGGCCGCTTTTTAGAAGGTCCTCGTGATTATAACTATTTCTTTTGCTCATTTTTTTATGATTATTAACTGCGGAGAGTACGAAAAATAACCTGATATTAAAATGAGATTTGATGAAGAAATTATAAAAAATATCTGGTAAGTTGATTGGTTGATAATTGGAGTAAATTATGTCTGAATGGGTTTTAATCTTGGGTGGTTCCACAGGCCACGGTGCTGCAACCGCTAAACGTTTAGCCCAAGATGGTTATGGTATAATAGCATTTCATTTTGATAGAGGAGATGCAAAAAAAGTTGCTTTAAAAACAATAGCAGAAGTAAACGAGATTACAAAAGGGAGATGTCATTATTTTAACACTAACGCAGCATCTGAAAAAGCTATTGATGAATATATTCCCGAGATCAAAAAAATAACTAAAGAAAAGCCACTCAAATTATTATTGCATTCGATTGCTTTTGGTACAACTACAAATTTTTTTGGAGAAAAACCAGTAACACAAAGACAAATGGATATGACTATACATGTGATGGGTAACGCATTACTATACTGGACCCAAAAATTACACGAGTCTGAACTTCTAGGAAACGGTTCTAGGATATTGGGCTTGACTAGTGAAGGAAATTATCTTGCAATGGAGGGATATGGGCCAGTTAGCGTTGCTAAAGTTGCAATGGAAGCAATCATACGACAAATCGGATGGGAATTAGGGCAATTTGGCATTACAGCTAATGCCGTACAGGCAGGTGTTACGCCAACCAGAGCATTAACAAAAATAACAGATAATTGGGAATTGTGGGTTGAGAACACAAAAAAAAGAAATCCAATGAGAAGAACAACAACCCCTGAAGACATTGCAGGAACTATTTCAATGCTTCTTAAACCCGATGCAGATTTTATAAATTGTTCAATTATTTATTGTGATGGAGGAGAATCTAGGTCAGGGATTCTTTAGATGCTTATTCCGTATGGAAATTAGAATCTTGGAGTAATTTATCTTGAATCAGAGTAATTAAATCGTGGCAGTCTTTATTTGGTGTTATCTCAAAACTTCGTTTTGCCTCAGCTAACGCATACTCCCACCACCCTTTTTTGGTGTATGCTATTGCCAGTTTAAGGTGTGCAGTGCCTAATACTTGGAACTCTTCTCTATCTAAAATGCTTTGATCACCGCTATAGAGCCTGGATACTTCACGATATTCCATAATTGCTTCATCTATTAATCCCCTTTGCAGATACCAGTTCCCAAGATTTAAATGCCGCGCAGGATTGTCTTGCGTGCAGGCCGTAAACATAACAGTTAAAAAACTGATTATAAACAATTGTTTCAGATAAGAAATAAAAGTAACCATATTGACTGTGTAATTTTTAGCTTGAGTTAAAGGAAAATCAAGAAGAAAATCGTGTTATTATAGATTTTTCATTTTTGGGGTCTTCAACCATAAAAACCATCAATAAAATACTAATTATCAGACTAACAACCAGAATGTTTAATGAAACTTGATAATAACCATTCCGAATAAAAAAACCAATTAATAGAATGTAAAACAAAACAAATGGTGCTAATATTGTATCTACAAGAGCCATATAAGTTTTTACATCTTTTTTATTAGAAAAATCATAAATAAGGTTCATTGCAGATGGCATAAATGCTCCTTGTCCTATTCCAATTGCAATAAATATCATATATACATCATACATAGTTGAAATAAATAAGGCGATTGTTCCAGCAAGCAAATGCCCAAAATATGCTAACAACATACCGTATTTGTTACCGTACATATCTCCAATTTTTCCTGCAAGATAACTTGAGCAAGCTGAACATAAAACGGTTATAACTGTAAAAGTACCAGCTTCACTCAAAGCAAAATTAAATTTTTCTTGGCAATATACCGCATATAGGCCCATGCCCGGTAAGCATGCTGAGTAAAACATTCTTGATAAAAGATATTTCTTAAAATTGCCATGATGCATTAGAATGTTTTTTGTTTCAATGATAAAGTTATTAAGAGATTGATGGTTTTTTGCTTTTTTTTGTTCTTTCACCTTGAATGGGAGAAACATGATTGTTCCCACAGTTAAAGAAAAAAATAAAATAAAAAAACCAATTCCAAAATTTTTTGGAAAAACAATATAGATTGATAATAAATATTTAAGAAGAATTCCCCCGGTAAGGCTTCCTATGCTGTTAAATGCAAAACCTAAACCAAAAAACCTTCCTCTGAATTCATTCAGGGTACTTTGATTTAAAAAATCAGTCCATATCGGGACAATTATACCGATTGAAAAACCATATAGAATGAAGTAAGTAAGATATGTTCTCCAAGCATTATTAACAATTTTTGAATCAATTATAGTGAAAGTAAAACCCATCATAAATGTAATCGCAAGGATGATGCAGTGAACTGAAATAACAGACTTTTTTATGTTTTTAATATTTCTACCTAATGCTGCACTAAAAAAGGTAGGTAATGCGATAGCAATTGAAAATATCCCAGCGCTTGACATGACAATATATTCTGGAGCATTAAGTTCTTTTAGAAATAATGGAACGACAGCGTAAATAGTGTGAAAAGCAACACCAAAACCCCAAAAAAATTCATGGATAAGGTTATACCTTAGGTTGTGATTATGTTCTTTTATGCCAAAATTGATCATTNCTACNTTCTTTGGTTAGAAGTATCATTGATGAAAGTAAAACANNTGCACCGAGCAATTGCATNATGTTTAAGGTTTTACCTTTTAGAGCATAATCCAAGAAAACGGCNGACAACGGCCAGGCTAATTCATATATTGTCGTTTGAGATGCNGGAAGTCTTTCTANTCCNTAATANTAAATGGATAGAGCAAGTGCACCAGAAGAAAACACTATCAAGATAATTAAATAATAGTTTTTGATACTTAGATAATATAATTCNCCTGTTTTTGATGTGNTAATNATGATAAAAAGACANATTAATGCCGTAGATAGNAANCGCAATCCTGTAACTATTTTGAAAGAAAGGTAATTTAATGCGGTCTTTCCTATTACTGTTGAGCTACCCCAACATAAAGACGCTAATAACGCATATAAAGAGGCGGCGAGAGATTTGTTGTCCCATGACACGTTTGAATTATTTCCAAATGTTACGATATAACCACCAAGAATTGCGAATGATGCTAGAATTAAGAAGCGATTAGATAATTTTTCTTTAAGTATTAAAGAAGACAAGAAAATAGCAAAAATGGGCTGCAATTTTTGAATTAAGACAACAACTGATAAATCAATGTATTCTACATAGCCTAAGGCTTTTGTGTAAAAATAAGTTCCTAGTATTCCACCAAAAACTGAGATCCATATTATAGATAACCACCCTCCTTTTTTTATTTTTTTTAATTCCGAAAAAGATGTGAATATAATTGGTAAAAACAATAAAGAGCCGATTATATGTTCTAATCCTACAATTATGATAGGTGATGTCAAATGTAATTTCTGTCTTAAGAGCCCATCAAGGCTCCAAAGCAAAGCTGCACAAACTATTGCTAATGAGGGTAGAATTGTCCTCAAGGTTTAAGGAATGTTTTTTAATATTTTATATAATGGAGGCACTATGTGTACCCAATTGGGTCAATTGGAGAAGAAAGGTCGACTCCGGTTTGTTGCACAGCTTTTTTCCACATCTGATTTGATGGTATGTTAAATGCAAAGTCAGAAGATGTGTTTTGAATTAACCAATCTCCATTTTTTATCTCTTTTTCAAGTTGTCCTGCGCCCCAACCAGAATGTCCCAACATAATTTTATACTGGATATCCTTTTTTACTTTTAATTCATTTAATTCACTTTTTCCTTTTAGTATGGAAATTTTTTGGTGTGAGTAAGCGCTGGTGCTATATATGATGATTTCTTTCTCTAGTGATACTGGGCCTCCAAAATAGATGCTTTTCAATGATGATTTAGAAGAGCTACCAAAAGAGTATGGTTGTTTAATAATTGCTTTGATGTCAGATGAATGTAATTGTTTATTAATGATAATACCCATTGCACCATCTCTGTCATGTTCGCATATGTAAATAACAGATTTAGAAAATATTAAATCACTCATATGTGGCATTGATATTAGCATTTGATTTCTTAATGACCCCATATCTCAAATTAAAATGGTTAAGGTTTTATCCCAAGCAATATGAGTAGTATTACAAATGCCCTTATTAAATAAATCGTTTTATTGCTTTGTTAAGATTAGATGTAAATTTGGTGCTTTAAATTTTTGTTTTTATAAAAACTAATCAAATAAACTAAAGTGAATAATAAAATTATAGTAAAAGGTGCAAGACAACACAATTTAAAAGACATTAATGTTTCTATTCCAAGAGACCAATTGATTGTCATTACTGGATTGTCAGGGTCAGGTAAGTCATCTCTCGCATTTGATACGATTTATGCAGAAGGGCAAAGAAGATATGTAGAGTCTCTTTCTTCATATGCGAGGCAGTTTTTGGGGTTAATGGAAAAACCTGACCTTGATTCAATAGAAGGTTTGTCACCTGCAATTTCAATCGAACAAAAAGCCACTGCACGGAATCCCAGATCCACGGTAGGAACTGTAACAGAAATCCATGATTATCTTCGCTTACTTTTTTCACATATTGGCAAACCTCATTGTTGGAAATGTGGCAAAATAGTGAAAAAACAAACAGTTCAACAAATAGTTGACGCTATCCTAAAATTAAAACCTGGTTCTAAAATTCATGTTCTTTCACCAATAATTAGAGGTAGAAAAGGCGAACATAAAAAATTGATAAATCAGGTTAGGCAAGATGGATTTTTAAGATTACGTATAAATGGTCAAATACAATCAATTAATGAAAATATTAAAATAAATAAAAACAAGAAAAATTCAATTGAAATTGTCGTTGACCGAATGATAATTACAGATAAAATTAAAGATCGCATAACCGAATCAGTAGAACTTGCATTGAGGGTGGGAAAGGGTTTGGTCTTGATAAACCAGTTACCAGATAATGAGCTATTATTTTCTGAAAACTTTGCATGCCCTACTTGTGATATTTCAATAGAAGAAATTGTTCCCAGGATGTTTTCATTTAATTCACCTTATGGAGCTTGTAGAATTTGTGATGGAATAGGCTCTCACATGGAAGTAGATCCTAATTTGGTGGTTCCTGACAAATCTAAAAGTCTTATTCAAGGCGCACTCCTTCCTTTAGGTGAGCAACCCAGGGGTAATTGGTATGGTAGCATTTTAAAAAGCCTTGCTTTGCATTATAAATTCAGTTTCACAACACCTTGGATAAAATTGAATACTAATGTTCGTGATGTTTTATTGTTTGGCACAGGTGATGATAAATTAGAAATGGAATATTCATCAGATAGATGGACAGGAACATATTCTGGAGGATGGGAGGGCGCAGTAAACAATCTTATGAGGAGATACAGCCAAACAAAATCATCTGGGATTCGACAATGGATTGAACAATTTATGAGTATGAGGCCATGTTCAAGTTGTGAAGGTATGAGGCTTAGAAAGCAAACCCTTGCAATAACTATAGATAAAAAGAACATTGGTCAGGTTTCTTCTATGTCGGTTAAAGAAATAATAAAATTTTTTGATAATCTTGAATTGTCAAAAATAGAAATCAAAATCTCTGATCAAATATTGAAAGAGATTAAACAGAGGTTGAGCTTTTTAAACAATGTTGGCCTTGGCTATCTAACACTAGATCGCTCTGCCATAACGCTTTCAGGCGGAGAAGCTCAACGAATACGACTGGCTACTCAAATTGGTTCTCAATTAATGGGGGTGCTTTATGTATTAGATGAACCCTCCATTGGGTTGCACCCTAGGGATAATAATCGATTATTGAATACTTTGAAATCTCTGAGAGACATAGGTAATACAATAATAGTTGTAGAACATGACCAAGAAACAATTGAAGCAGCAGATTATGTATTAGACATAGGTCCAGGAGCGGGAAGAAACGGAGGTGAGGTGGTGTTTTCTGGCGCTCCTAAAGATATTGTAAAATCAAAAAGATCTATAACTGGAAAATATCTTTCGGGATTGAAAAAAATTAAAATACCTAAAAATCGTAGAGGCGTTAATAAAAATAAAATATTTCTGAAAGGAGCAACAGGAAACAATTTGAAAGCCATTGACATCGCNATCCCCNTAGGAAGTTTTATAGCAATCACAGGGGTATCTGGAAGTGGAAAAAGNACGCTCATAAATGAAACATTATACCCAATATTATCACAAAAACTATATGGCTCTAGGTCTTATCCTNTGGCTTATGATTCAATCGAGGGTGTTGAGCATGTTGATAAAGTTGTGGAAATCGATCAAAAACCNATTGGAAGGACCCCTAGGTCAAATCCAGCAACCTACACAGGAGTCTTTACTCACATACGTGATTTATTCGCTAAGATAGAAGAGTCAAAAATAAGAGGATATAAGCCCGGCAGGTTTTCTTTTAATGTAAAGGGTGGAAGATGTGATTCATGCCAAGGAGATGGTATTATAAAAATAGAAATGAACTTCCTTCCTGATGTTTATGTTACTTGTGAAGTATGCGAAGGTAAGAGGTATAACAGGGAAACGCTTGAAATTAAATACAAAACAAAATCTATATCAGAAATATTAGAGATGCCTGTATCAGAAGCTTTAAATTTTTTTAGCTCGATACCAACTATCAAAAAAAAATTACAAACCCTTGTGGATGTTGGTCTTGGCTATATCCATCTTGGACAGCAGGCGACAACGCTTTCTGGTGGAGAGGCACAAAGAATTAAGTTGGCAACTGAATTGTCTAAGGTGTCTACTTCAAAAACTATTTACATTTTAGATGAGCCTACAACAGGGTTACATTTTGAAGATATTTGGATGCTATTAAAGGTGTTACAACGCCTAGTGAGTCGAAAAAATACTGTTGTTGTCATTGAGCATAATTTAGATGTAATTAAAACCGTGGATTGGGTAATTGATTTAGGGCCAGAGGGAGGAGATGGTGGAGGAAAGGTTGTTGGCGTAGGTACCCCTGAGCAAGTTGCATCCCTTAATAACTCATATACAGGATTATTCCTAAAAAAAGTTTTCAATAGAGGTAAAAATGAAGCCACTTGATTTGTTAAAAAATGATTATAAATATTGGGAAATAACAAAAGATCTCATTGATCAGTGTATTGATATTATGCTTAATTTGAGACAAAGTGGGCATCCAGGTGGATCTCGATCCAAGGTTCACGCCATGGTTTCTACTTTACTATCTGGCGCTATGAGATGGGATATTCGCGAAGCTGGTAAGAGATTTTCAGATAGGTTCATTCTAGTTGCAGGTCATTGTAACCCTGTAGTTTACGCAACTTTAGCTGTACTAAATGAATCGTTAAGGATTAAATACAGGGAGACAGGAGAAAAAAAATATCAAAATTTCAAAGGTCCGGACTTTCAACTTGTATGGGAAGATTTACTCACCTTAAGGCAGAATGGCGGTCTGCCAGGGCACGCTGAAATGGAAGGGAAAACATTGTTTTTTAAGGCTAATACAGGTCCAAGTGGACATGGTTCTCCTTTTGCTGCGGGGGCTGCGCTTGCATTAAAGTTTTCTGGAGCATCGAATGTCAAGGTTTTTGCATTTGAGGGAGAAGGTGGTTTTACTACCGGCGCTAGTCATGAAACGATTAATTCAGCATGGGGCTTGGGCTTGGGTAATTTGGTTTATTTCTTAGATTGGAATGATTTTGGTATAGATAATCGACCATTTAGTTCTATAGTCTACGGCGGCCCAGAGGATTGGTTTGGTTCACACGGATGGCATGTCGAAGGTGTTGAGGATGGTGAAAACTGGGAAGAGTTATCTAAGGCATATACAAGATTACTTATTGATACTAATGATGAAAACATTCCTAAGGTGATATACAGCAAGACAAGAAAAGGACGTGGATATCATGTTTACGATAATTTTAGTCACGGAGCTGCTCATAAAAGAAATTCAGAATTGTTTTGGAAAACAAAAAAGGATTTTGCAGAAAAGTATAACATAGATTTTTTGGAATTTGGAGAAAAAGCTGCTCAAACCTGGAATGGACAACTTGACCAAGCAAAATCAATGTTTTATTCAGTATTCAAGGTAATGTCAGATAATCCGAAATATGTAGATTATTTGTCAAATCGTCTTATTGAACTTGGCGAGTCTGTTCCTAATGAAATTAATTCTTGCAACGTCACTACTTCCAATGAATTTGATACACAATCTTTATTCGATGTAGAATCATTACCACCCGATATTTTTGTAAACCCTGGTGAAAAGGTTCCTAATAGAGTTGGTTTTTCAAAATATGCTAGCTATTTAAATACCATTTTTGACAAGAGGTATGGTAG
The DNA here is from genome assembly GCA_002718655.1 of Fidelibacterota bacterium. GTDB lineage: Bacteria > Fidelibacterota > Marinisomatia > Marinisomatales > UBA1611 > NZWG01. The sequence continues at coordinate 1,554 of PBFM01000011.1, read as the reverse complement.
GCCTTTAGTTCTTGCAATGAGCGCAGACTTAGCGGATTCAACAAACATATCTGGTTTTGCAAAAGAATATGGCTCCTCTACAGATAAGGGACTCTATGATAAGGAAAACAATTTGAATAGTCCATTATTTCCGCAGGGCATCACTGAATTTACAAATGCTGGTATGATGGCCGGTGCGGCAACCGTTAACTTTTCTAATAATACCTATGAAAAATTCAATGGGTTTTTTGGAGCAGCAAGCACATATGGTTCTTTCAGTTATCTTAAATACGGTCCCTTAAGATTATTTAGTCAGATTGCTCAAGATTCTGATTTAAAGGTTGGTAAATTTATATGGGTTGTAGGCCATTCTGGTCCAGAAACAGCAGAGGATAGCAGGACTCATTTTGGTATTTTTGCACCAGGAGTAACTCAACTTTTTCCAGATGGTCATATAATCAACCTGCATCCATGGGAACACAATGAGGTTGCGCCGTGCCTTACTTCAGCATTGAGAACAGATGTGCCAATTGTGGCCATTCATCTAACAAGACCACCTGTTGAAATACCTGATCGAAAAAATTTAAAAATCGCTTCACATTTAGATGCTGGAAAAGGAGCTTATGTAATAAAAAACTATAGTCCCAAATATAAGAAACAGGGGGTTGTAATTGTAAGGGGTACTAGCTCTACAGATTCCATAATTAAATTATTAAAAAAAATAAGAAATAAAGGGCCAAATGTTAAAATTATTGCTGCTATTAGTTGGGAATTGTTTAAAAGACAGACTCAAGAATATAGAGAATCTGTGATTTCATCAAAAGAGTGGCACGATGCAATGATTATAACAAACAGCTCAATTAAGCTAATGACCAATTGGATATCAAACCCCACGGTGAAAAAATATTCTGTTTCACCTGATTTTGATAATAAATGGCGAACTGGGGGGAGTGTTGAACAGATTATTGCTGAGTCTCAACTAGATTCGAATAGCTTATTAAAGTCGATTAATACATTTGCAGCTGATCGAAAACAAAGATTAGAAAGCATTAGTTATATTTAGTATGAAAAATCAAATAATTTGTTTATTTAATTGTCTTGAAATCTTTACGTAGCCTTTTTCACGATGTATTTTCTATGCTATAATTCCAATGATTTTGATATAATTAAGTAGATGACAGAAATTCATATAACAGATCCAACGTTAATTGGTGATGAAATTGCTGTTGAAAAATCGTTACGCCCTTCTAAGTTTGATGAATTTATTGGCCAAAAGAAACTCGTTGACAATTTGAAATTATATATAGAAGCTGCAAATAATAGAGGCGATGCATTGGATCATGTTCTCTTATTTGGACCTCCGGGTCTAGGAAAAACTACTCTCGCTAACATTATCTCAAAAGAGTTAGAGTCAAATATAAAACATGTTTCTGGTCCTGTTGTAGAGCGGGCAGGCGATTTGGCCGGTATGATTACAAACTTAAATCAAAGAGATGTTTTTTTTATTGATGAAATACATAGAATTAATAGTGTTGTAGAAGAGTATTTGTATTCAGCAATGGAAGACTTTACAAT
>PBFM01000010.1 GCA_002718655.1 Fidelibacterota bacterium | reverse complement strand
AGAAGGTTGACTGACAACTTCAGGCATCGGCGGACGTTCAACAGTACCTTTATTTACCTTCAAAATCATCGCCTTGGCCTTAGCGCGAACCATCTTATCTTCACATGCATTTACCGCATCCATGTCACCATCTAGACCCTTGTTAACCAATTCAGCTATAAGCCTGTCTTTGCTATTCATGCCATTTTTCTTGTTAATGGTCGATCTTCAAGTATTTGCTCTTCAAGCTTTAACAGACCTTCAATTAAGGATTCTGGTCTGGGTGGACATCCTGGTACGTAGACATCGACTGGAATCACTATGTCTACTCCTTTTAGGACGTGGTAACCATGTTGCCAGTATGGTCCACCACTAGTTGCACACGACCCCATGGCAACTACATATTTTGGGTCTGCCATTTGCTCATATAGCTTTTTAACACGAATCGCCATTTTCATTGTCACAGTTCCGGCAACAATCATAACATCAGCCTGCCTTGGTGAAGATCGAGGAATAAACCCAATTCTTTTTATGTCGTGTCTTGGTGCTGCAGCGGCCATCATTTCTATTGCGCAACATGCTGTGCCAAATTGAAAGAACCAAGGGCTTGTACTACGACTCCAGTTTAGCAACTTTTCGAGTTTAGCAACAATTACATTATCTTGTTCAAATTTATTTGTTAGCAGTCCCATATTAATTATCCTGATTAATTGCAATTTTTCTGTAGCGTCCAGTTCCATAACGAACCTTTCGCCTAACCCAGTCAAGGTCTGATTTTACCCAAACATAAGCTAGCCCTACTGTAAGAATAATGAGAAATATTCCCATTTCAATTAAAGCAAGAAGGCCTAATTCCTTAAAAACAACTGCCCAAGGAAATAAAAAGATTACTTCAACATCAAAAATCAAAAAAATCAGAGCTATGACATAAAACCTGATATTGAATTGCAACCATGCAGAGCCCTCTACTACCTCACCACATTCATATGTTTCAAGTTTTTCCTTGGTTTTTTTTGACGGTGCGACAAGCCATTGAATAATCAATGGAACTATGACAAAAATAATAGCAACAATGGTTGCAAAGAATACGGTTCCGAAATCTCTATACATTTTATAATTATGAGGTAAATAGACACTAAATTTACTTATCGATATTTTGCTTAGTCAATTTAAACTTCAAGAATATCTAATTATTATTAATTGTTAATTTTTTATCAATATCAGTAAAACTTATTTGTTGAATAAAGCAGTTTAGCATAAATTTTTCTTATGAGACTTTTTAATTTAATAATTACCAAAGTTCTTCCTTTTTTACCGAAGTGGTTTGCAAAACCATTTGCAAAATCCTACGTCGCTGGTGAAACTTTTGATGAAGCATTAAAGAAAGTCCGTGAATTAAATGAAAGAGGCTTTAAAGCAACTTTGGACATACTTGGAGAACATATTAACCATCCTGAAGAAGCTAAGAAAATCACAGCTCAATATTGTTTGTTATATGATAAAATTGATGAAGCATCACTTGATTGTAGTATTTCTGTTAAGCCTACACACATTGGACTAAGCATATCACAAAATGAAGCAATTGCAAATATGACTAAAATTGCGAATAAAGCATGTGACTTAGGGAATTTTCTTCGAATTGATATGGAAAATTCAAAATACACAGATCAGACACTTGAAATTTTAAATGAATGTAGAAATTTATATGAGAATGTTGGTGTCGCAATTCAGGCTTATTTATACAGAAGTGAAAATGACATAGATAATTTTAGCAATAATCACTTTAACTTGAGAATATGTAAAGGTATTTACAATGAACCTGAAAAAATTGCTTACAAGAACTATGATGACATACAGAATAACTTTCTCCTTCTAGCAAAAAAAGTAGCTCTTAAAGGAGGGTTTTGCGGATATGCCACACACGATTTGTTTCTAATTGACAGGCTATTAGAATGGATTAATGAGGAAAAAATACCATCAAATTTATTTGAGTTCCAGGTACTGTATGGAGTACCTATGGGAAATAAACTTGATGAACTAATAAAAAAAGGATTTTCGGTTAGAGTATATGTACCCTTTGGTCCAGATTGGTTTGATTATTCTATCAGAAGACTCAAAGAAAACCCCAATTTAGTAGGATATGTATTATCTAACCTGATAAAATCATGATTGATTCAAGCACAATTACTAAGATACTAAAATTAAGAACTATTGCTGTAGTGGGTTTCAGTTCAAAAATTGAACGCCCTAGTAATTTCGTCTCCAAGTATATGAAAGAAAATGGCTATAAAATAATTCCAGTAAATCCAACTCAAAAAAAAATTGGAACATTGGAATGTTTTCCAAACCTTGAATCAATAAATGAAAAAGTCGATATTGTAAATATATTCAGGAGAAACGAATATGTTCCTGAAATCGTTGAATCAGCAATTTCAATTAGAGCAAAATCTATATGGATGCAAGATTCTGTCCATAATATTGAATCTGCAACAAAAGCAAAAAAAGCTGGCATCATGGTGATTATGAATGATTGCCTAATGAGACAACACAAACGTCTTATTAGATTATTAAAATGATGAAAAAAAACAACTTCAAGGATTCTTATGATAATAATGGTTTTTCAGTGGTTAAAGGTGTCATAAAACCATCACTTGCAAACGAAATAAAAAATCATATAAAATGGCTAAGTGGAAAATATCCAAACACAAGGCCGGAAGCTTTTCATCACAATATGTTAATCCATGATCCTTTCATTCATCATCTTATTAATCAGGATATTATATTAGACTATGTTCAAGAAATTATTGGTCAAAACATTGCATTATTCGGCGCACATTATATTGCTAAAAAACCTCTTTCTGGACAGCCAGTAGGTTGGCATCAAGATGGTTCATATTGGCCACTCGAACCTATGAATGTAGTTTCAATTTGGCTGGCGGGTACATACTCAGGGCCTGAAAACGGCTGTATGAGAGTGATACCAGGAACACAAAAAAACCGATTACTTAAACCAAGTCAAATGATAAAACTTGATACAAGTGAATTTGTACTTGACTTAGCCATTAGACCTGAGGAAATTGACGACAATTCGGCATTGGACATTAAACTCAACCCAGGTGATATGTCCATACATAACCCTTTCATAATCCACGGATCTAATCCCAATAAATCTACGTTATGGAGAATAGGGCTCACACTTCGATTCATACCTACAACGACTTATGTTAACAGGACAAATTGGGAATGTGTTTTACTGAGGGGTAAAAACGTCGAGGGAATTAAAAATAATTATATTGATAAACCGATATTTATTGATGGTGAGCATATGCCATTTAAAGGATGTCATAAATACAAATGATTTATCCCAAATAAAAGTCAATCTATCAGAATATTCGCAGAGACAATATCCATTGGCATATTAAAGTATTCATTACTGAAAGTAAAAATTTCCATTCCGCCCAGTGCATTTATTAAACCAATTGGTAAATAACTATGCTTGATTTGAAAATATGGTGCTACTAAGTATTCTCCTTGCGCTAGGTTAAGCTCATCTATATTTATTAAATAATTCCATACCAATTCATCATAAATCTCTACATTTAATGGAAATGAATAATCCTGTAAAGGATTTCCATTATTATCAATAGTTGCGTACCTATGTAAAACTTTATCATTATTGGTAATATTATAAATCATGAGACCTGAGTTATACAACGTAGAATCACCAAAAGAAAATCTATATATATCAATATTAGAATTTTGGTGAACAATTGTGTTAAAACCTATATAAGGACTGCTTAATTCAAGACTTTCATTAATTTGATTATTTGGATTTGCAATGCAGGATAAAACTTTTTTCATATAAATTGTATTGACTAATTCACCATTTTCATCCAGAGATAACTGATTATTCGCCAATCTACCATTAATAAAGTTTACCGCAATTGAATCGAGAAGATAATTATGTATGAAAAAGTAGATTTTTCTTTGTCCAGATACATCTTTCAATCCTTCATTTATATTTATTATGAATCTATCTTGTTCATTAGTATAGGTAATTATGTTAAAATCCTCTAGCCAAATGCAAACTCTTACATTTCCATTTCGATTTTCAGGAACAACTGTACCTGAAATGATTGAGCCAATTGTACTGCTATCATTCCAAATGGGGTTAGATGTGCACGAAAGATAAGTCAAAAATAAAAATAGCGGGATATGATTATTCTTCACATTATTAGAAGGCTAATTGAAAAAACATATCTCCTATCATATACTGAAACACCGATTAACTCTTGGTTAGGGCTATTTAGATTCTTAGCTGAAAAATTTAAACCCAAATCTAACATTCTGTATTTAATCTTTTTATCGATAGCTAAATCAAATGTTTGTATTCCATCAAGACTAGAATAGCTTAAATTATTTTCAGAGTTTAAAGAAGTAAGGAACTTTTGACTCTCTTTTCGATAAATTAATTTAAAAAAAGTTTTGAGATACTTTAATTGCAAAGAGAGTCTTAACATATCCTTTGGATATAATTGGAAAGCCATTTGGTCAGAAAAAAAATGATTAACATAGAAAGCATTAAGTATAAAGTCTTGATTTTTTATATTTAGTGCGAACTCATAACCTGAGATTTTTTCATTACCATAATTTACTGGAATCATTAAAATTGAATCATCATAATAAATATGCTTTATTTTATCAATATATTGATAGCTAAAAATCTTAAAAGTAGTATTTACTGATTTAAGCTTTTCTGTGTCATTACGGTGAATTTTATAACCGAATTCAAACATTGATTTTTTCTCATTTAATAAACCATCATTCAATAAAAATGCTCCAATCTTATTTTTAATAATTTCATCAATACTGGGAACCCTATTCGAACTAGAGTAAGTTATAAACAATAACTTTTTCCATACATTATTATCGATGATTGATGCAAAGATTTTTGAGTTGTTATTTTTCCAAAATTTATTTTCATTGAACAAATTATTTTGACTAATAAAACTATCGTCGATTTCTTCTTGATTGAACATAATTTTTATATTCCGAATCCCAACTTTGGATATTTTTTTCTGACCAATTAATTCTATATTAAAATTAATACTATATTGATTTCTATTAGCAGAAATTTTATCATCATAAAAGATATGGTTAGATTTAATCCTATTTTGTTCAATTGATAATCCAAAGCTTGAATGATTAATTTTTCTTTTTATTTTCATTCCAAATCCATTGGAAAGGTCTGATTTACTATTTTCTTTTAAATTCACAATCCCTATTTCTTCACATTCTTGGGACGACCCATAGAATGAAATATCTCCTAGAATTTTATTTTCATTATCCAACTTGAAAATGAAATGGTTATTTAAAAGGTCAAGAGAATCATTCGCTCTTCTGTCAACATATTTTTTCCCATTTTCAAAAATCATCATTTTTATCAAAAGTCTTGAATCAACTTTCATTGAAGTATTCATAATTTTTTTATTATATGATGTGATAACTTCATCACGATATGAGCCTTGATATCTTTGTTTAAATTGGACATCAGAGAAACCACTATTTAGAGATACTTTTTTATTGCCAATTGATCCGTATGTATCATAACCCCCGTAATCATAAGTTCCAAATTTCTGATTAAAACTAAATGTGTTTTTTTTTAAAATTTTAGGAACCAAATTGATTGCTCCAGATGAAGAGAGCGAATTTTCGGTATTCCCAAACATTAACTGAATTTCATCTAAACCAAGAGAGCTATAACGAGATAAATCAACTGTACTATTGCTAAAGTTATTTATTCTTACCCCGTCATAATAAAGTATAAGTTCCTCACTTCCTAAACCTCTAAATGATATGTTTTTTGCGCCACTTACCGTCTCATTCATAAAGATTGGATAATTGGACTGCAAACCATCACCTAAATCAAATGAACTTCTCATCATTTCTCCATCCATATTTATATAACTAACTAACTCATTGTCTTGCATTGAGTTTTTTATTCTTTCTCCTTTAGCTTTTACATTCAATGCTTCCATTTGTATTACATTTTTTTTTAGAATAATATTATTATAAGGGAGAATCTTCTTTACCAAGATTGTATCTGATAAATAACCAATAAAACTGAATATCAAATATTCATCATTATTTGGAATTGATAAGGAAAAATAGCCCCAATTATCAGATTGGGTACCGACCCCAGAAGGTAATGAAATGACATTTGCATTAGTTAAAAAATCATCATCCTGATTTTTGATTTTACCCTCAACATTTTTTGAATCAGCAAATGTAATAATTATTAGAAAAAGCCGAATTAGATTAAATCTTATATTCTTCAATAATTATTGTTCGCCACGTTTCCCCCATCCCATTTTTACCCGCAAGGTTTCAAAGTAATTAGAATCGTGAAAGTCGATTAAACTAACATTATAATCTGATTTTTTTATTCTTACTTTGCATTCTGAATCTAAAATCTCATGTATTTGCCCATCTGCAATACACTGAATTGATTCATTAGTTTTAGGAAAACTTATTGTAATTTTTGAACTTGATGGTATAACTAGTGGTCGAGATGTAAGGCTATGGGGAGCGATAGGTGTGATTATTGAGGAATCAACTTTTGGAATAACAATAGGACCTCCAGCAGATAAGGAATATGCTGTAGAACCTGTAGGAGTGGATATAACTAATCCATCCGCCTTGTAATTAGCAACTTTATGCCCATCAACATCCACCGATACATTAAGCATGCGATGAGTTTGTTCATTACAAATAACGAAATCATTCAATGAGACATAAACAATTTCACCAGAAACTTTTTTAATTCTTGCCTCAAGTAAAGTTCTATTTTCAATTAGATATTCCCCCTTTGAAACCTGGCCTAAGCGATAAAATATGTCCTTCAAAGTGACTTTTGCAAGGAAACCAAGATCTCCAAGGTGTATTCCAAGTATAGGAGTATCTACTCCTTTTATTACACGTGCTAGTGATAGAAAGGTACCATCACCTCCTAAAACAAGCATAAAATCAAGATCTGCTATTTCATTTTTGGAACTTATCACTTTTGTTTTAAAGTTTGAGCCATTATGATGCTTGATAATCCTAGTAGTTAAATAACATTCCATACCACGGGTTATCGACCAATCAATTATTTCAGGTACTACTTTCCAAAAGGAAGACTTTTCAGTATTTCCCCAAACTCCAAATTTTTTTGGAATTTTCATTTTAAATCCTCAATTTTAAATCCATCAACACTTTTAATTAATTTCTGAACACGTTTCTCAGAAATTCTTAACTCCTCCTGACATTTTTGCACTAACAACACCCCCTCTTCAAACCAAGCTAAATTTTGTTCAAGAGAAGTTTCTCGTGATTCCATTTTCTCAACTAACTTCTCAAGACGATTTATTGATTCTTCAAAGTGATTGGATTCTGATTTTTTTGGCATAATTAAAGTTACATTAATTTTTATTTTCTTTTAGAACTGATATCTTTTTTGCAATAAGTTGATTATTTAACATTTTCAATGTAAAAGTTTCACCAATGGCTATTTCATTGGCATCACGTATTATTTTATTATTCCCTTTTATTGGTAAAGCATATCCTTTTTCAAGTATTCGCTTTGAATCTAAATTATTCAATTGTTTTACAAAATATTTTAATTTTTCATGAATAAAATTTTGTTTTGTATCTACAGATAAAACCATTCTTTGTTTTAAGTTTTCTAGGACTTCGTACTTTGCCTTGAGCTTTTTGGTTGGTTTTTGATTTGAAATTCGATTGTCAAATTGGTCTAAGTATAGTGACTTTTGCTCAATGTAGTTTTTAATCATATTTATTAATCTATTTTTATGATTTTTCAATCTACGTAAAAGGTCATCAAAATTTGGACCGGATAATTCTGCGCCTGCTGATGGCGTAGGTGCACGAAGGTCACAAACAAAATCACTTATCGTAAAGTCAGTCTGATGACCAACAGCTGAAATTATAGGAATTTTTGAATTGAATATGGCACGTGCAACAATTTCTTCATTAAAACACCATAAATCTTCTATAGAGCCACCACCTCTCCCAATAATAATAATATCAATATCTTTGTATTGATTAAAAATTTCAATTCCCTCTACCAGATCTTCTGAAGCACCGTCACCCTGCACTTTTACCGGGTATAAAATTTTTAAAATATGAGGAGATCGTCTATCTAGAACATCTAATATATCTTTAATAGCTGCGCCTGTTTCAGATGTTAATATTCCTATGGCTTTTGGGTAGGGAGGTATTTTTTTTTTATGCTTTTGGTCAAATAATCCTTCATTCCCTAGCATTTTTTTTAACTCTTCAAATGATTTATATAAATCTCCAATACCCTCTTGATCCATTGTGGAAATTTTTAATTGTACTTCACCTTTTTTTTCATACAATTTTATAGATCCAAAAATTCGAACGCTCATTCCATTACAAGGAGAAAATCTTAAATGCGAATTATTTAACCGAAACATAACACATTTNATCTCACTTGATGNATCTTTCAAAGTAAAATACATATGCCCAGATGAGGTATGATGGTGATAATTTGATATTTCTCCCTTNANCCAAATATTGGAGAGTTGNTTTTCAAACTTTTCACTTATTATGGAGTTTAAACCAGAAACAGTTAAACAATCTTTATAGCTAGCCATAAGTCAAATTGTCTAAAAATACATTGTTTTCGGTATGATGGATTAAAATCTTATAATTTATTTATCTTTTTTCTTGTGACGATTAGCACGCAAACGTTTCTTTCGTTTGTGTGTATTCATTTTTTTCTTTTTTCTTTTTTTACCGCTTGGCATTGAAAATCCATTTATTTATTAATCAAATCATTAACCCGAAGGCGCATAAGTTTACTAGGTTTAAATGTAGGAACAAACCTTTCTGGTAAAAAAACTGGTTCCCCAGTACCAGGGTTCCTCGCTTTTTTTGGCATCCTGTGTTTAATCCCAAATGTACCAAAACCTCTCAATTCAACTTTTTCATTATTCGCTAATGAATCAATAATTGTACCCATTACCCCATTCATTACCGTTTCAGTTTCAACTTTAGTTAAACCTGTTGCTTCTGACACTGAATTGACAATTTCCTGTTTTGTCATTTTAATCTCCTAATATTTATGCATCTTTTTTTATTTAACCCAAATCACCAGTTTCTGGCCTGGATGAATTAGATGTGAGCCATACTTCATATTATTCCAACGCCTTATCTTACTCGCTCGAGTACCAAAGTTTTCAGCGATTTGCCCAAGGGTATCTCCACGTTTTACACGGTATATTTTCTTAGCATAGCCAGGTGGTCCTCCATTTTCTCCATTACCCCAAATTCGTCCTCCTTTTAGTGGGACATTTAATTTTTGACCTACTCTTACTTTATTTCTATTTCTTATTTTATTTACAGCGGCCAAATCGTGAATCGAAACATTATACTTTTTTGATATTGTCCAAAGACTTTCACCATATCTAACTCTATGAACAACAAACTGAGGTGCAAATCTTTCTTCTTCAGGAATGGCATTCCATGCATTTATAAAATCATCTTTTTTACCTAATGGTAATTTTAGCTGGTAACCAGGTTCGGTAGGAGTCGCTGATTGTCTAAGCTCAGGATTATAATCTCTTAAAACTTTAGGTTTAACTCCTACAACACGAGCCAACACTGCAATATCTGCACTTTTTTCTAATTCTATCGTTTCGTATCGAAAAGGTTGGATATTTTTTGGTATTGTAAAACCATATGCTTCTGGGCTTCGTGCAATAATTGCTGCAGATAAAAAGTATGGAATATAATTTCTTGTTTCTCTTGGTAGTGAATGCATTTGCCAAAAATCATAAGTTTGATGAATCTTCGATGCTCTCATCACCCTACCACTACCGCAATTATATGCTGCAATAGCTAAATACCAATTGTCAAATTGCTTATATAAATCCTTTAAGTACATACATGCGGCATGGGTAGCTTTCTCAGGGTCTCTCCTTTCATCCTTATACCAGTCCCTATCTAAACCATATTTCTTTCCGGTTGAATAAATGAACTGCCACATACCTGAAGCTTTAGCTTTACTATAGGCCTTTGGATTTAAACCAGACTCAATCATTGCCAAATACATAAACTCTTGTGGCATTTCATGTTCTTTTAGAATTGGTAAAATTAAACCTTTATATTTGTCATAACGCTCTAACCATATCTGAAATTGTTTTCTACCTTTTGTTTGAAAATAATTAATATATTGGTCGACCTGTTTCGTGCGAACAAGTGGTAAATGACCATCCCTATCTTCAACAACCGTGAATTTTGTTTCACCCATCTCAATCTCAAAACTCTCGCTTATAACAGTCCTTAACTTTTCCGCCATTACCGGAGCATCTATACTCTGCACAGTAGCTAAATTATGGGTATACAATTCAGTAAATGTTCTATTAAATCTATCAAATTCTTCTTTATCTTCAAGGTTCATATCACCAATTTGGTCTGCTTCCATAAGGAGTTCAAAAATTTTACTTAGTATATAAGCAACCTCCAATGTATCTCTATTAAAGTCTGATATCATCACTTCAGACATTAATAGTTTTGCATCTTTTAATATTGCAGGGAACCTATTTCTTGTTTCATCAATATCCATTGTGGAATCTTGAATGGTAGTAAAAAAAGACGGGGTAGGATTTACTTTCGTAATGGATTTAGTCTCTGCGCCAATGACTATCGAGGCAGTGATATAGATATTTACTATGACTGTAAGTATTTTATTCAAAGGTATCTAGTGAAACTCCGCGTCTAAATATAAACTTTAAATATTTAATTATACAAGACCTTGTGTTCTCATTTTTTTTATTTTTTTAGTAGTGCTATATCCGGGTGTTAATGGAAAAATCTTCACTTTTCCTCCCCAACTATGGACATCTTCTGCACCAATAATTTCGTCTGATTTGTAATCACCACCCTTAACCAAATAATCTGGACGAAGTGTTTCTATTATTGCTTTTGGAGTTTCAGTATTAAAAATATAAACTTTTTCAACAAAATTTGTATTAAGTATTGCTTCTTTTCTATCTGCCTCAGGTTGTACTGGTCTATCTCTGCCTTTTAATTTTTTTACTGAATTATCAGAATTCAGTCCAACAATCAATAGGTCGCCAAGTCTGGAGGCATTGAATAACAAATCCAAATGGCCTTTATGCAAGAGATCAAAACATCCATTTGTAAATACAATTTTTTTTCCAAGATTTTTCCAATTTCTTGAATCATCTGCTATTTGAGTTAATTGTTTTGTCAAAATTATTCAGTTTTGAAGTAATTCATAAACTTTTTTCCTAAGAGTATCAGCTACATTGCCACAATCTTCATAAGAAAACTTTTCAGTATTGAGCGGGTGACCTATTCTTAATTCAACAGTCATTCTTTTCATTTTCCAAGCACCTTTCTCAAGCAAATCAAAAGTGCCAACAAATGCAATAGGGACAATCGGTAAGTTTGTATTTATTGATAATAACATCCCTCCTCTTTTAAACTGTCCAAGTGAACCATCAATTGTGCGAGTCCCTTCAGGAAATAATAATATTGATCTGGGATGATTAATTAATGAATCTTTTGCCTTTTCTAAGGTCTGAATAGCGCTATCTCTATTTTTCCTATCAATAAAAATATGTCCAGCAGACCTCATAATCCAACCAAGTAAAATAATTGATTTCAATTCAATTTTTGCAACCGGAACCAACCAATATGGTAAACAAGAAAAAGCAATTGGTATATCAAAAACAGAAGCGTGGTTCCCTGCAAAAACATAATTTCCTTTTGGTTTAAGATTCTCCAAACCTTTGACAGTGTATTTAACACCACTAAAAAATAAAATACTTTTACCCCACATTCGTGCACAATGACTTAAAATTTTACCTTTTTTAGATTCAAAGAAAGTTAATAACATACCTGGCAAACCATAGATTATGGTAAAAATTACAGTATTAAATAATGCCCATATAAATCTCAATTTATAATATCCCCTAAACGCTTAAAAATTTTGAAACGGATTCTGGGAATTCTACGCTACCATCTTCTGTTTGGTATGTCTCAAGTAATGCAATCATTAATCTTGGAGTAGCAAGACCAGATCCATTCAAAGTGTGAAGATATTTCACATCATTGTTAGCATTCCTAAATCTAATATTACCTCTGCGAGCCTGAAACGATTCAAAATTGCTACAAGATGAGGCCTCTAACCATTTACATTCACCCGGTGCCCAAACCTCAATGTCATAACATTTAGAAGCTGCGAATCCCAAATCTCCTATACACAATTCTACAATGCGATAATGTAAACCCAAATTTTGTAAAATTGATTCTGCTTGCATAGTCAAGCTTTCTAATTCATCATAAGAAGTGTCAGGAACTACAAATTTCACTAATTCTACTTTATTAAACTGGTGTACACGAAGTAAACCTCTCGTATCCTTGCCATAGGAACCAGACTCTCGCCTAAAACAAGGAGAGTAAGCGACATAATATATTGGTAATTCAGATTCATCTAATATTTCATCGCGATGAAGGTTAGTGATAGGAACTTCTGCAGTGGGAGCAAGATAAAGATTATCAGTTTCAGTATGGTACATGTCATCTTCAAATTTGGGTAACTGCCCTGTTGTTAACATAGATTTTTTTCTCATCAATACTGGCGGAAAAATTTCTTCAAAATTATATTTGTCTCGATGGTAATTCATCATTGAATTAATTAGCTCTCGTTCAAGTTTTGCACCAAATCCTCTATATAAAGGAAAACCACTACCTGATAATTTTGCACTTCTTTTAAAATCAAATAAATTAAGTTTATCTCCAATTTCTAAATGAGATAGGGGTGTGAAATTAAATTTCGGTTTTTCACCCCAATACCTCACTACTTTATTTTCATTTGATTCAAGACCTTTTGGTACAGTTTCATGAGGGATATTTGGTAGCTGGTATAATTTATTTCTTAACATATCTGAAACTTCACTAAGCTCAGCTTCAAGTGCTTTTAACTTGGAACCTAGGATTCTCATATTCTCAATTGATTTTTTAGTTTCTAAACCATCTCTTTTAAAATGACCGATTTTTTCAGATTCAGCATTGCGCTTTGCACGCATATCGCTCGAGCTTGTTTTTAACTGCCGAAGTTTCTGATCTAGTTCAATAATACTATTAAGTTTTATGTTTTGCTGCTTTAAACTTAATCTCTCCTGACAGTACTGAGTTTCAGTTCTTAGTTTTTTAATTGATATCATATATAATAACCCTTATGAAGAGCATTAATTTATTTTGATTATTATTCTATTTCAAACCTTATGAAAAGAATAGATACTTATGGGCATTTGCCCGGGCTAAATATAATTTGTAATATTGATTTTATAAGAATAATTTTTATCATAATACAAAGGAATACAATCTGAAAAAACCGCGCCAAGTTTTAATTAAATAAAGGTAAAGGTAAATTAATCAAAAGCTGTTGTGTAATGTTATTCCTATTTCTAAGCCTCATTACAACAGATTACATAAAAATAGATGAAAAAAATTATTAAACTTTCAGTGCTACTGCTTTGTATTAGTACTACTGCTAAATTACAAAATCTTGACTTAAGTGCAATTAGAATTGCTCAAAAACAATTATCAAGAACTTCCAATCAGTCAAATAAAATATCCAAGCGAAATCAAAATAGAGAATATTTTATAGCTGACAAAGCTGTTGATCCTAATAATTATTATGTTGGCCCGGGCGATCAATTACATATTAACATAATATCTAGTAATGAAACCTTTGACCATAACCTGATTATAAACCCAACCGGAAATTTATTAATCCCGTCTGTAGGCATCGTAACCTGTAATGGCTTGACTTTGAAAACATTGATTGAAGTAATAAAAAAAGAAATAAAATCTTGGAATGCAAATGTGAAAATCAATGTAGAACTAGAAGTAATTAGAGAATTTAGAGTATTAGTAATTGGACAGTTTAGCAACGCAGGTTATTTTATTGTAACACCAATGACAAGAGTATCTGATTTGTATGACCAAATTATATCTGATCATAATATTAAGAAAAAAGAGATTTTAGATTTGGATGCTAGACAATTAAGTGCTTCAGAAACATTTGGTATGCGTTCTCGAATAGCTGTAGATGATTTTTACGATAGAAAGTTGGGAATGTCTGAAAAACAAATGCTTGAATCAGATCTTCTTTCAAACCGAAACATTTTAATATTCAGGCAATCAGATACATTAAGAATAGACCTAGAAAAATTTAAGGTAACCGGTGATGAAAACCATAATGTATACATAAGGCAAAATGACATTATAAATATTCCATATAAAAAACAGTTTTTTACTATCCAAGGCGGTGTGCAAATGCCAGGAAAATATGAATATAATCCTGAAGACAATATACTTAATGCCATTAACATAGCTGGAGGTCTACATCCGAATGCAACAAGAGATAGCATTTTTATTACAAGGTCAAAATTTAAGAACCAATCAGAATCCTTTTTTGTTAATTCAAATGAAACTAATCTTACAAGATTACTTCCTGACGATCATATTATGGTGACTTATTTTGAGAATAATGATTCTTATAGTATTGCACAAATTTTAGGCGAAGTTAAATTCCCAGGTAGTTACCCAATCACAAAAGGAAAAACAACCGTCAATGATATAATTAAGAAAGCAGGTGGATTTCTTCCAAGTGCTGACAGTTCCAAAATTTATATCAATAACAATATTATTGCGCGTATTCCAGATAAAGAGTTAGAGCGTATATTACTTAAAAATGAAGTAGTGAGATCAATTGAAGAAAATGCCTATGTAAAAGCACGAATAAGAACCCAAAAAGGCTCCATTGAAACATCTGTGAATAGCCTTAAACAAAAAGACATAATCCTAAATAATAGTGATGAAATATACATTCCGCGTTACTTTCCATACATAGAGGTCATAGGTGCTGTAAATGCACCTGGTAGATATTTATACAAACCAATTAACAATGCAAAAGATTACATTAAATTAGCTGGTGGTGTATCAAAAAACGCAAGTAGAAAAAAGTTTATTATAAAATCTACAACTGGTCAAAGACTAAAATTAAATAAAAATGAAAGCCTATCATATGGTGATATAATTTTTATACCAGACAAAGTTGATTATAATGAATGGGTAGCAGCTAAAGAATTAGTGGGAGCTTTATATCAAGGAGGGCTATTAATGTATTATCTCCAATCGATTATCATTAGAGAAAGAGACCAATAAATACAAAAAAATTTGATAAAAGATTAAAAATATGAAATTGACTCCACACGAAGAAAAGATTTTAAATATTATTAATGAAAATCCTAAAATTATTGATAATCCTAGCGAAAGAACTAAAATTGCATCCAAATATGGATTAACCGAAAAAACTTTAAGAAACCGTATTGCTGAACTAAAAAAAAGAGACCTTATTCAGCTTGAACACTTAAAGGGGAAAAAGAATCATCTCCAATTAATAAATGAAAATGATGAAATTAATGTCGAGGCAATATTTAAAATTATCAGTAATAAAAAAACTTTTATTTTAAAATTTGGCATATTTTTTACTTTAATTGGGCTGGTTTACTCCCTTCTTGCTACTATCTACTTCGAATCAAAAATATCACTATATCCTGCTGGAGAACAAAATAACTCAGGAGGAATGCTTGGTGATTTTCAAGGCCTTGCAAAATCTTTTGGAATTGGAGGTCTTACTAGTACTACGACATACAATATACCTGATATCATCAAGAGCAGAAGATTAAAAAAAGATATTGTCTTAAAACAATGGGAATCAAAACTTTATCCAAACGGCTCAAACCTAATTAAATATTGGGAACTAGACAAGCCTCCCCTTTTCTCACCAATTAAATTAATTAAAAAAATTTTACCAACGGGCGGTTTTAGCTCAAATAAGATTGATAAACAAACCTATGAAGCTATATTACAATTAGATGAATTAATTTCCGTAAAAGAGGAAATTTCGGGCTTGATAACGGTCAAAGTTTTAACAGAAGATCCAAAACTTTCATCTGACATAGCAAACTATATCGCTGAATATGTCAAAAATTTCATATCGATAGAACAAAAAAGAGAAGCTTCAAGAAATAGAGTGTTTATTGAGAATCAAATGGAAGATGCAAAATCACAAACGGAATATTCAGAGGATATTTTAACAGATTTTAGAAAAAGCCACCCTCTTAGGCTTGATACCCCTTCCATAGAAATGACAAGGGAAAGACTTGAAAGCGCTGTTGAAGAAAATCGCGCTGTTGACATTACACTAAGACAACAATTTGAAATAGCAAAAATTGACGAAGCAAAGGAACGACTTCTAATCAGTATTTTGGATACTGCTGAACCTGCAGTTAAGAAGGCAAAGCCTAAACGAACATTGATAGTAATTCTTTCATTATTTTTGGGAATTATTTTAGCAATCCCTTTTGCAATATATATTGATAGACAAGAAAATTAAACCCTCTATTTTCAGTAAACGTATTTTAAAAAACTCATTTTACACAGGGCTTGCTCTGCTATTTGCTGGAATAATAACTCCGCTATTTAATTTCATTATTGCAAGGTTCTTTGGACAAGAAGTCCTTGGAGAATTCAATATAATGATTAGTTTTTGTCTAATAATTACAATTTTTGTAACAAATTTTTTTGGCAGTGCTGGAAATAAATTTCTTGCCGAGTATAGAGGAAAGAATAGTTACAATCAATTTGTGTATGTTTTAAAGATAGTCATATTTGGACCAATAATAATTTTATTACTTCTAAACACAATATTGCTTATAAAATGGGATTATTTTAGTAAAAACTTTTCCTTACCATATGAGTTATTTATAAAAATCATATTTTACATATTTTTCCGGTCTTTCTACATTATCTTTAGAAGAATCTATTACAGTGTAGATCTAGTTTCTATATATGCAAAAATTGAAATTATATCAGATATAGTTTTGTTTTTAGCAATCATCTTAGTTGCTTTTAAAGGTAAAACTACTCTTTTATTAGACTGTTATATTTATGGCTATGCAACTTTTGTTATTATTAGCATAATACTTTTGTTGAAAAATTATCAAACCATAACAAAAAATATGTCATATTTGGATAATTTCAATAAAAATGATATTATGAAAAAATTTTCTCATTATGGCATAGTAAGTATGGTAGGTACTGTAGCAAGTACAGGCACTGGTTATCTGTCAATACTTGTAATAGGAATGTACCTTAGTCAGTCAGACGCCGGACTTTATTCTTCAGTCCTTGCTATCGTGAGCATTCTTATGTTCATACCCAAACTTTTCACCCAGGTGTTCCTTCCAGAAATATCAAACCTATTTGGTGCAGAAAAAAATAAAGAAATAACTCAATTATTTTATCAAACAAGTAAAATAATGATTTCATTATCAGCAGCATTATGTACTATAGTTTATTTAATTTCATCAGATATTCTAAACTTATTTGGCGAAGAATTCGTAAAGGGTAGTATTATTTTGCAATTACTTTTACCAAGTGTATTCATTAGGATAACATCAATCCCATTTGTATCATTTCTTTCTGGCACTAAATACATAATCTACCCAAATATTGGTGGTGTAATAATATTTTTTGTATCACTTATATCTTGGGTTATTTTAGTGCCTAATTACAGTTTATTAGGTGTTGCCATCGGATATACAATTGGAAACATAACAGGTGTCAGTTACCAAATATTAATGGCTTATCTTAAAATTAAATCATTCGCTAATGGTTAAAATGAAACAATCATATGATTAGATTGCACACTATTGTTAAATATTATATGTTGAGCTTTCTATTTATTGATACCTTAAGTGGGTTCATTCGTATTTATTTAGGAATCTCTAATCCATTATTCAATATTGGATATTGGATTAGGGGTCCAATTTTATTTTTTTTTATAATATTTTATTTCATGAAAGCCATAAAGAAAAATTTATTTTTCGGTGAATTGTTAAGTATCTTTATGTTATTATTTTTTGTTCTTAATACAATTATCCACTTTTTCTTTCATGCATCGCTTAATATGCTGCTTGAAGATGTAACCTACATTCTAAGATTTCAATTTCTTCTTTTTCTTTTTGTATTTATTAAATATCGTATGGATATAAGTGAAAACTTTTCTAAGAGAGTTATTTATATCAATTTTTCTATTTTTGTGTTAAACCTTTTAGCAGGTCATTTATTTGGATTAGGACTAGAGGCATATAGATTTGAAGGGACATCAAAAGGCATGTTCCAAGGTGGTAACCCTGTTTCAATATTGAACTTGATTTTTTTCACATATTTTTTACTAGATGAAAAACTAAGAAAGCAAATTATTCCTTTATCATTAACTTTTTTCAATGCTTTTATAATTGCATCAAAAAGTGTTTTTGGTTTTATTATTCCAATTTTTTTTGCTCTAAAAAGAAGGGCTCTTAGTCTAAATAAGATTATAGCATATAATATTTTTACTATTATTTTTATTTTTTCATTCTCAATGTTGATTGATAAATCGATTGAAATGTATGAGTCACGGTTTGGTATTAACATAAATAAATCAATAGCTGCTGCAGAAAAAGTTGGTGGCTTATATGATAATCAAACTTTAAATCGAATAGCATCAATTAATTTTAGACGCTATGCCTCATTGAACATACAAATGGAAGAATCTTTTTCTAACTCATTGACTTTACTTTTTGGAACTAGTTTTTCCGGACAAAATTTATTTTGGAAAAAAAGAGGTGAATTTTGGTTTACTAATGCATCTATGGATTTTTTTGATTTTTTTTTCAAATATGGCATAATTGGAACACTAATTTTTTTACTTTTGATTACCAGAGGTTTAATAAAAGACTTTTACCAATCTAATGAAAGGAACAATATTGCTATTATCTTATTTTTTGCCTACAGCTTTTTTGGTGGTCATGTAATTGACTCAGTCACTTCTGGATCCCTTTTTTATTACTTACTAGCCACGATGAAATCTTAATATGAGAATTTTAATTGTAGCGAGTGGGAATAGTTATAAAATCAGTCCGTTTGTTAAGGAACAGGTAAATAGTCTTGAGAAACACGGTCTAGCAATTGATTATTTTCTAATCAAAGGCAAAGGAATTGTTGGATACTTAAAAAATTATTTCTTACTAAGAAACAAGTTAACAAAAAATAAAAGTTATGATATCATTCATGCTCATTATGGCTTATCTGGTTTACTAGCATCAATGCAAAAATTAGTCCCTGTTGTGATTACATTTCATGGAAGCGATGTTAATTTATGGCATAATTACTTATATAGTTGGCTAGCATCAAGATTATCAGCAAGAAATATTTTTGTTCATTCAGATTTGTCAAAAAAGTTAAAAATATATTCAAGAGATATTGACATTATACCCTGTGGTATAGATTTAAATATTTTTAAACCAATGCCAATTTCAGATGCAAGAAATAAACTAGGGCTTAATCAAAATAAGAATTATGTACTATTTTCGTCTTCATTCAATAATAAAATCAAAAACTATCCTTTGGCAAGATTAGCAGTTAAAAAAATAGACAATTGTGAGCTGATTGAGATGAAAGATCTTTCTAGAACTGAGGTAAGTCTTTTAATGAATGCAGTTGATATGTTACTTGTCACATCGTTTTCAGAAACAGGACCATTAGTAGTTAAAGAAGCATTGGCATGTAATTGTCCAATAATTTCAACCAATGTTGGTGATGTTAATAAATTGATAAAAAATGTGAAAAATTGCTTCATAACAGATTACAACGAAAAGGAAATACAAGATAAAATAAAATTAATCTTAGAATCAAAAGAAAAAACTAATGGAAGAGATGCTGTAAAAGAATATAGATTGGATTTGGTTTCGATTAAAATCTTAAAAGTGTATGAAAAAGTAAAATATGTTTCATGAAAATTTTTCTTGATATAGGGCATCCTGCACATGTGCATTATTTTAAAAATTTTATTATGGAGATAAAAAATGAAGGTCACAAAGTTTTAATAACTGCACGTAATAAAGATGTTACTCATAATCTACTAGATCATTACAGTATACAATACGTATCAAGAGGCGAAGGCAAGAGAGGATTAATCGGGAAATTTTTTTATTTATTCAAAGCAAACTATCAGTTATACAAAATAGCAAAAATATTCAAGCCTAATCTATTCCTAAGTTTTGCATCACCTTATGCTGCGCAGGTGGCATTTTTTTTAAAAAAACCTCACATTACATTTACTGATACTGAGAACGCTAAAATTGGCATTATGTCATTTTTACCATTCTCTCAAATAGTACTAACACCTAATGCATATAAAAATCATTTAGGAAATAAGCACATTCGTTTTAACGGATTTATGGAGCAATGTTACCTGCACCCTAAATATTTCCAACCAAATAATAATTTTTTTACCAATTTGAATTTAGCGTTAAATCAAAAATACGTAATAATTCGATTAGTTTCTTGGAATGCCAGCCATGATATTGGCCAAAAAGGTTTTGAATTAAATTTTTTAATTAAACTTGTTAAAGAAATTGAAAATTATGCTCCAGTATTTATTTCTTCTGAGGGAGATATACCAGTTCAACTAGGAAAAAATAAATTAAATGCAACTGCAAATGAAATTCATAGCATTCTATTCCATGCAACTTTATTTATTGGTGAGGGTGCGACTATGGCATCTGAATGCGCGATTTTAGGCACACCTGCAATTTATATAAATACCCTAACTGCAGGTACCTTGGAAGAGCAAGAGAAAAATGGGTTAGTATATATTTTTAATTCAACTGAGGGTGTTAAAGAAAAAGCTATTAGCATCATAAAAAATAAAAAAATCAAAACAAATCAAATACAAAAAAGAGATAAGTTTATAAAAAAAACAATTGATGTAACAAAATTTATGAAATGGTTTATATTGAACTATCCTGAGTCAAAGAAAGAAATGTTTGAAAATTCTGAAAAACAATTATTAATAGAATAACAATTTTTTTCCTTATCAATTTAAAAATAGCTATATTTGGTATGTAAGTAGGAGAAAAGTTTATCGGTGTAGAACGTTAGCATTTTAAGAAAAAAAGAATAAATGCCAAATGCGTTTTGCTATACTTACCCTACAAGAATGTGATCCTGGACACAGTATCATATGTATTCCATCCTTTAATTTAATCCCCATTGCAAGCAAAATAGGATGATTCCATAGGATGATACACAAAAAAACCCTACAAAGTATTCTTTTTACAATAGATTTAACTTTCTTTTCTATCTTTTTTTCAATTTTACACTATGAAAAGTTCTCAGTATTTATTCCATATGGTAATTACTTATACTTATACTTTATTTTTTTAATTTTTAGAAATTTCACATCTTTTTACTATGAAAGAACAATTGCATTAATACAAAAACCACTTTGGCTTGCATTAAGAATAACATTCTGGTCAACTCTTATATGCATATTATTTGTAGTAATAATTATATCTTTTTCTAACCTATGGAGTACTTCAAGATTATTCATACTTACCCTAACAATTATTTTGTTTTTATATGATATTTTTGTTTCAATATTATTTAAGGCTATGATTCAATCTACTAATGTCAAAGTAAAGTACAGTGACAAAAGAATAGAAATAAAGGGCATCAATAAATTTTATATTAAATGGCTTATACCAGGAATATTATTGCTTTTTTTTACATACATTGGTACCAATTACATAAAATATGGGTCTTTTCAATATGGTCTAATGCACGAACAAAATCTACTAATATTAATAGCATCTTGGGGTTTAGGAACCCTTTTAACTAATAGATATAAGGAACCAAATTCTATTAATCACTACTATGAAATTGCACCTTATATCAAGGCATCTATATTAACAATTCTTTTTATAACCTTATTTTATTACATATTGAGAATCGATTCAGATTCAATTTCTCTAATTTTCAACGCTGGGATTTTCCATTCTGGTATTGAAATAACTGCTTTTTATTTATTCTTTTTTGGAGAATCAAAAAAAAATGGAATTAGGAATAAGAGATATAATAAAATTCCTCTTACAGATGAGGGACAAGATGAATTGGAAATCGAAAATATTGGAGAAAATAATAAAAATACATATACAAGAGAATTGTTAAAAGATAGCATCAAAACATTTGGTTTCGCTTATCAAAATCAATTAATAAAATTCATTTGGAGTACAATCACTGATGAACAAATTGAAAAAAATAAAGTTTCAATTTTCAATACAGATCAAACCGTAAATATTAAACTGTTATTCAATGATTCAAAAAAATTAATAATTAATGTTAATAGATTAAATGATTGTAGAAGAATAAATGAATATTTACTGGCTAATTATAAAAAACTAGAAAGTGGTGGAATTTTAGTAGGTAATTTTGTTCCATTGGAAAAATTTAGAATACATCTTAGATCAAAAATGCCTCATTTTCTCTATTTAATATTACTTCCTTTTCATTTTCTTTTTCACAGAGTATTTCCAAAACTTATGATTACTAAACAAATATATTTCATTTTAACCAAGGGAAAAAATCGAATATTATCAAAATCAGAAATATTTGGAAGACTTTCATTTTGTGGATTTGAAATTATAGATGAAAATCTCATTTCAGATAGATTATACTTTGTATGCAAGAAAAAGAAAACTATTTCAAAAGAAACCTCTCCTTCATACGGTCCTATAGTAAAATTGAAAAGAATAGGATATGAAGGAAAACTAATTTACATATATAAAATAAGAACAATGTATCCCTATAGTGAGTTTATTCAGGGTGAGATTTATGATAAATATCACTTAGATAAAACAGGGAAATTACAAGGGGATTATAGAATCACATCATGGGGGAAATTTTTTCGAAAATATTTTATTGATGAAATTCCACAACTATATAATTGGTTAAAAGGTGACTTGAATTTTATAGGAGTTAGAGCCCTCAGTGAACACTATTACAGCCTTTATCCTAAAGATTTACAAGAAAAGCGAATAAATTTCAAGCCTGGATTAATTCCACCATATTACGCAGACCTACCAAAGTCATTCGATGCGATAATTGAAAGTGAAAGAACATATTTAAACCAAAAAGAAAAATCACCATTATTTACCGATTTGAAATACTTTATAAAGGCACTATCAAATATTATTTTTTTAGGTGCGAGGAGTAAATAATTAAGAATTTTGTTAAACAATTATTTTTTTTTTCTAGGAATTAATTTGATTTTTTCGAATGACATTAAAATAAAACCAACTTTTTTTTCAATTTACTCTTCAACTGGAAGTGATTGGATTTATCAAAAAACTCCCTTGACATATTTTGGAGCTGGCTTGAAAGCAAATTTCGATAATGACTTATGGAATATTGATTTGCAATACACGCAACTAGGTTTTTTTGGTGAAATCAAATCTGAACTTTATCATTTTTCTCCAATAAAGAGTCTTCCATATCTTGATAAATCAAAAGATGCCCCTGGATATTGGAGTGAATATATCAATGCTAGGATAGCATATATCACAAATGTATTGGAATTTGATTTTGGTATCTTTGACAGACATTGGGGGTATGGTGTTAGAGCATTACAAGTCTCTTCGAAAGCCCCGTCTTATCCACAATTTGGGTTAGAGTGGAAATTAAATGAAAACTTAATTTTAAGTTATTTCCATGGCTTTTTAAATAGTGGTATAGAAGACTCATCAAGAATGATTTATTACGATAATGATTTCAGTCATCGAACAATAAATATACCAAGAAGCATCGCATCACATAAGATTGAATGGTCTCCTACAGGAGATTTCTCATTAAGTTTAAATGAGACTGTAATTTATGCATCACGTTCACTTGACATCCATTATCTAATACCGATGGCACCATTTTATCCAATTGAGAATTATCTAGGTGACACTGATAATCTTCAAATGGGGTTCGATATGAGTTACAAACTTTCAGCGAATAAAAAAATATATTTAGGCTTCTTTATGGATGAAGTTACTCCTGAGTGGATATTGAACGAAAAAAATCATAATTGGTTTGCATGGCAAATAGGAATAAATGCTAAAAAAATAAGATCAAAAGATATTTTTCTTACTGCAGAATACAATTGGACAGACCAACGTATTTATAAACATAAATATAATATCAATGATTATTACTCCCATAATTCACCACTGGGATTCTGGGCAGGACCACACTCAGAAGAGTTACTTTTAAAATTTTTATCTTTATATGAAAAATTCAGAATAACATTTGAATATTCATATGTAAAGCGTGGCTCGATGACTAGGGAAATGATAAACTCTCATTATAATGATACTTATGATAAGCGTTATGAAAACGGATATCAAAAGAGGGCTTTTACTTTACTAAAAATTGATAGATTAACCAGTATAGATGGATTAGAATTGTCTTTTGCAGTAAATAATATAAAATTTATTAATTCAAATTTTATTTTAAATGAAAGTGATGTGAGCATAATTAGCATAGACAAACTTGCAATCGAGATAGGTGTGAATTACAATCATTAAAAATTAAGATTTTATTTTTTTATTTCTTGCTACCAAATTTTTCAAATACTGACCATAATCATTAGAAAATTGATTAGATAAATCATCTAATTGATTGATATTAATAAAGCCTTTTTGATATGCAATTTCCTCGAGGCATGCTATTTTCAATCCTTGTCTATCTTCAATAGTTTTGATGAAATTCGAAGCGTTATTCATCGCACGTTGAGTTCCTGTATCAAGCCAAGCATATCCACGACCCATCAATTCAACAGTCAACTGTCTTCTGCTAAGAAAAACTTCATTGACTGACGTTATTTCCAATTCACCTCTATCTGAAGGCTTAATATCTTTTGCAATTTCAATGATGTTGTTTGGATAAAAGTATAATCCTACTACAGCATAATTTGATTTTGGTTTTTTTGGTTTTTCTATAATGCTCTTTACATTATTTTTGCTATCAAAAGTAACCACTCCATAACGTTCTGGGTCTTTGACTTCATATCCAAAGATGACTGCATCACCATTTGAATTAACAATATTTTTACTTCGATTTAATAATTCTGATAATCCGTGTCCAAAAAAAATATTGTCTCCTAAAATTAAACAAACCGAATCATTACCAATAAATTCTTCCCCTAATATAAAAGCTTGGGCCAAACCATCTGGTGATGGCTGTACTTTATAAGTAATTTTTATACCTAATTGATTTCCATCACCGAGTAAATCACGAAATCTAGGCGTATCTTCAATTGTCGAGATAATTAAAATATCATTTATACCTGAAAGCATCAAAGTAGAAAGAGGATAGTATATCATTGGTTTATCATATATGGGAAGTAATTGTTTTGATACTACAGAGGTAATTGGGTACAACCTTGTTCCACTTCCTCCTGCTAAAATAATTCCCTTCACTTATTTAATGTTCCTAATCTTTCTTGCCCATATGTTTGATCTTGTATTGCTTTCCACCAAGACTTATTACAAAGATACCACTCTATAGTTTTTCTGATTCCTGTATCAAAAGACTCCTTTGGTTTCCAACCTAATTCAGTTCTGATCTTTTTTGCATCTATCGCATAACGGAAATCATGACCAGGACGATCTTTGACAAAAGTAATTGATTCTGAATGCATTTTCCCATCATCCCTTGGTAATAAATCATCAAGAATTTCACAAATTTTAGTAACAATATCTATATTCTTAATTTCGTTATCACCTCCAATATTGTAAGTCTCTCCTACAAGACCACTATTTAGAACAGACCAAATAGCGTCACAATGATCAGTAACATACAACCAATCTCTTATATTTTCCCCTTTACCGTAAATAGGTAAGGGTTTATCCATCATAGCATTTATTATCATTAAAGGGATTAGTTTTTCTG
Source organism: Fidelibacterota bacterium (assembly GCA_002718655.1). Taxonomy (GTDB): domain Bacteria; phylum Fidelibacterota; class Marinisomatia; order Marinisomatales; family UBA1611; genus NZWG01. Next base: position 22,710 of record PBFM01000010.1, on the reverse strand, counting down.
GAAATTGGAATGGACCATAATTATTTGAACAATTAGTTATTAATGTGGGGAGACCAAATGTCCGATACCATGATCTAACTAAATGATCGGCTCCAGCTTTTGATGCAGAATATGGTGAACTAGGATCATACTTTGTCGTTTCTACAAACTTCATATCATCAGTAAGTGACCCATATACTTCATCCGTAGAAATATGTACGAATCTGAATTTTTTAACTTTTGATTCCGTTATGAATTTTCTCGAATTTTCTAATAAGTTCATCGTACCAACAATGTTCGTTTTAACAAACTTAGACGGACCATCAATAGACCTATCAACGTGACTTTCAGCAGCAAAATGCACTACTGCATCAAAGGAATATTTTTTAAATATGGAGTATATTAATTCTGAATCACAAATATCACCTTTTATATGCAGAAAATTACTGCTAGATATATCCTGTAAATTTGACAAATTTCCAGCGTATGTTAGTTTATCAACATTCACAATAAAAATAGATTCATCCTTTTTAATAACAGATTTAATAAAATTTGAACCTATAAATCCACAACCACCAGTTACAAGAATTTTCTTCATTTTTAATATTTTGGGAGATTTTTATTTATTTTTAACATTGGTAAAGTTTTATCTTTTTGAGATAGAGCTGGTGTTTCAAAATTCCAATTTATATCTAAATCTTTATCATTCCAAATAACACCATACTGATCATTCTCATCATAGTATGTTGTACACTTATAAATAACAATTGATTTTTTTGATGTTACAAGATATCCGTGTGCAAACCCTTCAGGTATATATAACATTTTTTTATTATCTGCTGATAATTCTAGTTTAATATGTTTACCAAATGTTGGTGATCCAATTCGAATATCAACCGCAACATCAATGATTGTTCCTAAAATACAGCGAATAAGTTTGCCTTGAGGTGATTTTAATTGATAATGCAATCCTCTTAAAACTCCGTACTTTGATCTAACTTCATTATCCTGAACAAATTTTGCTCTTATGCCATTATTTTTAAATACTGAGGATTTATATACTTCAGAAAAATTTCCTCTTTCGTCAAAATAGATATCAGGAGTGATTATTTTTACTTCATTAAGATAAGAATTTTCAATTTTCATCTAAATATTTCCTGCCAACATTATCAAATTTATAATTATGCTTTATTAGTTTTTCTATATCAAATATATTTCTAGTATCCAATAAAATAGGTCGTTTTAAAAGTGATTTTAATAATGAGAGACTTATACCTCTAAACTCATTCCATTCAGTCATCACTACTACCCCATCTGCACCTTTACATGCTTCTTGCCAAGAGTTTTTATAATTTAAATTAGGAAAAATTTTCTTCATCTCATCATTTGCAATTGGGTCAAATGCATTTATTATACACCTTTTACGATTTAAGGATTCAATCATATGTATTGATGCAGATTCTCTCACATCATTGGTATTTGGTTTAAAAGCCAATCCTAAAATTGCAATTTTTTTATTTTTTAAATTTCCACCGATAAGTTTCTTTATTTTTTCAACCATTCTTTGCTTTTGATTTTTATTTGTTTCAATTGCAGCTTGTATAGTTCTTAACTTATTTCCATAGCTTTCTGAAAAAGAAAGAAATGCTTTCGTGTCCTTCGGAAAACATGATCCTCCAAAACCAGGGCCTGGATGCAAAAATTTAGGACTTATTCTTCCATCTTTTCCCATAGCATTTGATACTTGATGTACATCAGCACCTATTGCTTCACATAAATTGGCGACTTCATTTATATAGCTTATTTTCAAAGCTAAAAAGGAATTTGAAGCATACTTTATCATCTCAGCAGTTACAACACCTGTATGTATAATTTGCGTTTCATTTATATATAATGGTCCATATACTTCTTTCATAATATTAAAAGCAGATTGACTTTGTGCACCAATCACAACTCGATCTGGCCATAAAAAGTCTTTAACAGCAGAACCTTCCCTTAAAAATTCAGGGTTTGAGACATAATCAAATCTAATATCATTAGGTTTATAATTTTTTATAATATCAATAATCAGTTTCCCCGTACCTATTGGGACTGTACTTTTAGTACAAATAACCTTATAGTTATTTAAATTTTCACCAATTGATTTGGCTACATCTTTTACTGCAGTTATATCGGCACTACCATCTTGATTCATTGGTGTCCCTACAGCAATAAAAATTATATCTGCATTTGATATAGCATCTTTTATATTGTTTTCAAAAAATAATCTACCTGCTTTTACATTTTTTTTTATTAATTCATCTAAACCAGGTTCGTATATTGGTATTTTACCATTTTTCAACTCTTTGATTTTATTTTTAGATATATCAACACACGTTACTATGTGGCCAAAATCAGAAATTCCTGCTCCACTAACCAATCCTACATAACCAGCACCTACAATTGTTACATTTCTCATATCTAATTAATTTTTTCTTCCATTTAATTGTTTTTCTGGGTAATCAAATCAAACCAACTTTTCTTCTGTACAACCACTCCAATGTTAGAAAAAAAATTAAAGCAAAAAATAACCACCAGCTATTATGGATAGTAATTCTTGATAGTATCTTCTGAGTATTTGTTTTTTTATCAATATTGTTTAATATTTCGAAACGTTTATCCCATCCATAAAATGTACCACCCGTAGATTCTGACAAATTACGTAGAAATTCTTCATTTAAGTATACCCTATTTAATTCAATTTGGCTTTCTTGGATTTGTAAAGACCCTTCACCTACAATTAAGGATTTATCTCCATAGACCAACTCAATATCATAATCTAATCTCCCTGGCTGGGATGCCCAAAATTGACCTTCATAATGGCCTGTCTCATTATTGTATACAACTGGTTTTACATTAACTTTTTTACCTTTGCTGTAAATATGTATATATCCTTCTGTTGCAATTTCAGTTTCTTTTATAGGTTTGCCACTTATTTTAACCCTTTCACCTTGCTGATAAGAATTCTTCCCAGATCTAAAATAAAAGTCCTCTCCATGACCAGTTCTCATTAACCAAGAAAAAATTGGATCTAAAGTTTGTTTAGCAATGTTGTGAGATTGATCATTCTGTATTTTATAATAAAGCTGATATAAATTGGGAGATACAAAAACCATGTACCTCAGAGGGTCTTTTTCTCCAAGGAGTATTAGGGGTAAATTAACATCAGAAATTGTGAATTCTGCCAAAACCACAGCTCCTGCTGAATCTATTTCTAAATCAACGTATAATGGAGGATAATCATTTTCTATGCTTATTAAATCAAGGCTATGGAAGGGGAAGTATTTATTCCAGTTTTTTGTAAAATTCCATTTGTGTTCTGAATCTAATTTTATCACCGATTGATTTATTTTTAAATCCATCAGATTTAGATATGGCATCAATGAATTTTTGTTTACATCATTTCCCATGATCACTGCAAAACTAGTTTTTTGAGATAGTATTTTTTTTGCAAAAATTCTTAAAAATGAATCCCAATTTGATGAGTTAAGGTCTACTGGGTGATTATCAAATAAAATCAAATCATATTTAGTATCCCAAAATATTTTTAACTTTTCTGAATAGCCATTTCTTGTTAGATAAAAATGTTCAATTTCAAATTTACTATTACCTGATAATACATCCTTTATTATCCTAGTATTAAAATTTGGCGAACCTGTGATAATACAAATTTTATAGTTATTCTTTAATACTTGAATTGGTACTATCTGTTTATTATTTAGAATATTAATTTCATCGGGAAGCGCGCTTACCTGCACTTTATATTCTACTTCTCCTGTTTGATCAGGATTTATCATAAATCGAATTTTATTGATACTACCATTCCCAGAAACTGTTAATACTTTTGAACCTAATAATTTTTTTCCATTATTCAAGGTGACATTAATTCTATTATCTATAGTGCCATATGAATTAACAGAGACTTCAATTTCAGCATTCTCACCTTTGATAATTGCAGGGGGTGCATTGATTGATTGAATTGAAACGTCAACCAATGGATTTTTATCACCTATACCAATAATATTTATAGGTTTAATCTTGTCTAGTTGGTCAATAATAATTTCCGATCCTTGGTTAATTTGCCCGTCAGTAATTATTATAGAGCCAGCAAGGTTTTTATCACTTTCATTAATTATTTGTTCAATTACTTGACCAATATTTGTTGAAATATCTTTGAATTCAGTATTGTTTATTGCCAGACTAGTATCCAAATTTGTTCCAAACCCATAAATATTGAGGGGGATTTGTTTCTTACTTAATTTGTGAATTAATTCATCTATCCCAGAAATAAGTGAGCTTATTGATGGATAAGAATGATATGCCATACTTAATGATTCATCTATATAAATATTCCATTTTTGTTCACGATTATTTGTTTTAACTAGGGTTAATTTGGGGTTTAAAAAAAGAAAAATTATTATTCCAATTACAATTATTCTAAAAACCAAAAGAATCTTTACCTTTTTAAATTTCCAGGATTTATGGAAAGAGAAAAAAACAACACCAAACGATAAAAATAATATCAACCAAAATGATTGGTCATAATCTACAAAACTAAATTTCAAAATTATCTTAACTTTAAATTCGGGATTGCGCCAAATCCCATAGAATCATACTCATCAAATTGCAGTTTTAACTCGCCTAAATAACTAATCATTGCTGCATTATCCGTACAATAAGATAAATCGGGAAAAATCAATTCATTTTCCGGCAGTTTATGTTTTAGTGCCTCTCTTAAACAGAGGTTTGCTGCGACACCTCCTGCAATAACACATCTAGTTATACCTGTAAGTTTGACTGCTCTTCTCATTTTTTCAACTAATGTATCAATGATAGCTTGTTGATAGCTTGCGATTACATCTTTAATTAATAAGGATTCTTTTTCCTGAAAACCATCCATATAATAAAGTAAGGATGTTTTTAAACCACTAAAGCTAAACTCCAAGCTATTATCTTCAAGCAAACTTCTTGGAAATTTTATCTTATTTGGATCGCCACCTTCTGCATTTTTTTCAATCAGTGGCCCACCTGGATAACCCAAACCAAAAATTCGAGCACCTTTATCAAAAGCTTCTCCTGCTGCATCATCCCTAGTCTCTCCTAATAATTCATAATCATTCATACCCAATATGGACCATAATTGAGTGTGACCGCCAGATACTAATAAACATATAAAAGGAAAATTTAATTTGTCATTTGCTAAGAAATTTGCAAAAATATGCCCTTCTAGATGGTTCACTGGAATAACTGGAATACCTAAACCAATGCCTAGACCTTTAGCAAAACTAATTCCAGTGAGCAATGTGCCAGAAAGACCAGGACCTTGTGTAACTGCAATACCATCCAAATTTCCTAAGCTAATTTTTGAATCAATTAGTGATTTATTTACTACCTCATTTAAAAGCAATTCGTGTTCTCTCGAAGCTAGTTCAGGTATTACTCCTCCAAATTCACTATGTATAATCTGACTACTAACTATGCTTGATAATATTTTTCCACTCCTGCACACTGAAGCTGCTGTTTCATCACAAGAAGTTTCAATACCTAAGACAATCATTCTAATTCTCTCGCAACTGCTATTTCAAGATTTTTTGGAGAAATATCCCTCCAATCTAAGATATCCTCAGGTATAATTACTTTGGGTTCATAGAACTGAATTAATCTATCCCAATTTTTAAAATCAACGATGACTTTTATATCATTCGGGAAAAGCTCAGATATTCTTTTAACACCACCTAAGACCGTTAGTGAAACCGTTTGTGGAGATGCAAACACTCTAAAGTTTTTCGGTATATTTATTACACCAACTGGAATATCCGAAATTATACGTTCACTGATAATTTGTACATCTACACTAATCGTAACAAAATTTTTTGAATATTCAATTAAGCGTCCTAGAGATGTTAGTTCAATTGAACCATCATATTTTGTAGTTATTCCAGTTATCGTATCATAAATAGTTTCTATATGATTTATCAAAGCTAATTCTTTTTTTGGACCTGCTACTTCAATTTCTGAAGGAGTTATATCAGGTTTAGTAATGATAGTATAACCAGGTGCAGGTTTTACATGAAAATTTGATAATATTGGTACCATTTTAGATGAGTATTCATCTAAACTAATATTTATTCGGTTTGGATAAATCACTTCAACAAAAGAGACATTATAGTTTAATGGTAACACTACTTTTTGTGGATATTTTTCAAAATATTCATTTAAGTTAAACTCGTATTCCTGAGATATACCCTCTAAATCTAAAACTAACTTAAATCCAGCAAAATTTTTTAATAAAAAAGATTTGAATAAATCTCTTCCCGTTCCTCTCAAGCGCACAGATGCATATGGAGGTACCTCCTTTTTATGCGCTTTTTGAACATTTAAATTTCTGGCTTCTATGGGAAGGTCTAAGACTAAGGTAAATTCATTTTCTGCAACAACAAAAATCCAGAGCAATAAAGCTAACCCGAAAGCACCCGGTAAGAATGTGAATTTGTGTTCAATGGGTTTATTTTTTTTCACGATTTTAACCCACTGAGTTTATGTTTTTATTCTTTTTCTGATTCCTGTTCAGGCTCTTCAGAAACTTTACCATCTTTTTCAGCCTGACTAGCAATTTCCAATAATTCCTGAGGCAATTCGAGTTTATCACCATCTGAAGTTTTTTGATTAGATAAATATTGTTTGACCTCATCATTGGCTGAAGTCCTATTTGTAGCTCCTGCTAATTCCTCCTTAAACAAAACTACTTTTTTATCTTCGGGCGTTACTTTCATAACAATTCCTGATAGGTTTGCTCCAACTTCGTACTGTCCAGCTAATGCTCGTCTGTCTTTTTTTGACATTTTGCCAAATGGTATTATACCCTCTACATCCATATCAAGTTGAATAATTATCCCTTTGTCAAGCACTCTTAATATTGGGCCACTTACTTCTTTCCCTGCTTCGTAATAATTTTCGATTTCAGACCAAGGATCATCTTGAACTTGTTTATACCCAAGTGATATTCTTCGATTTTCTCTAGATATTTCTAATATTTTCACTTCTATTTCTTGTCCTTTTTCAAGAACCTCCTTAGGATGTTTTATAACCTTTGTCCAGGATAAATCAGATACATGAATTAGTCCATCAATACCATCCTCTAATTCAGAAAATGCACCAAATTGTGCAAGGTTTCGCACTATTGATTTATGAACGGTACCTACCATAAATTTTTCTTCAATTTCATCCCATGGGTCTGGTGTAAGTTGTTTTACACCTAAACTTATTTTCTTCTCATCAGCGTCAATTGATAATACTTTTGCATCAACCTCATCGCCCATATTATAAACCTCAGATGGGTTTTTTATATGCTTAGTCCAAGAAATTTCAGATACGTGAATTAATCCCTCTACACCTGGTTCTAATTCAATAAAGCAACCATAGTTTGTTAGACTAACGACCTTCCCTTTAACAACATTTCCTATTGGGAATTTAATCTCAACTTCTTCCCAAGGGTGAGGGGCAAGTTGTTTTAAGCCCAGTGAAACACGTTTTCTTTCTTCATCATATTCGATTACTTTGACTGTGATTGGATCATTCATTGATAATAATTCAGATGGGTGGTTCACCCTACCCCAAGAAAGATCTGTGATATGTAATAAACCATCAATACCACCTAAATCGACAAAAACACCAAAATCAGTGATATTTTTGACTCTTCCTTCAAGGATTGATCCAACCTCTAATTCTTTAAAAAGAGCTTCTCTTTGCTCTTGCAAACTATCTTCTAATATGATTTTATGCGATACAACTATATTTTTTCTTGATTCATTGAATTTAACAATTCGAATATCAATTTCTTTTTCTAAATAAATATCAAAATCTTGAATGGGACGAACATCTACCTGAGAACCAGGTAAAAATGCCTGAACAACTCCCAAATCGACAATCAATCCACCTTTGATGCGACGAACAATTCTTCCAGTAATAATCGTTTCGTTTTCAAAAGCATCTTTAAGTTCTTTCCATCGGAGTAAAAAATCAGCTTTCTCTTTTGATAGAATAGTATTTCCACTTGCATCCTCAATAAACTCTAAATAAACCTCAACCTGTTCACCAACAGCTGGTAAATCATTTTCGCTAAACTCAGATCTATCAATAATGCCTTCTGATTTAAAACCAATATCAATAAGGACATCTCTTTCATTCATACCAATTACACGTCCATTAATTAATGAATGTTCTGAAATATCAGCAAATGTACTTGCATATTTAGCTTTTAGTTCATCATCCACATCTGTCACAAGCTTATTTTCATCCAAATCATTTTTATTTACTGTTTTTATTTCATCAAATAATTTTGGATTAAGGTAATCTTTTATTTTTGTACTATTATTTTCTATGGCAGTAGGCGTATCCATAACGCTGACTTTTTCATCACTATCATTTTCAGTCGATTCTAAAGTCTGTTCAACAACCTGTTCTTGATTTTGTTCATTATACATAACTCTATTAATGTCCTTTTTTATTTGTTTTTTATTCTTTCCAAAATCTTGTCTACTTGATCATTTATTGTTAGCTGAGTAGTATCAATCTCTATTGCATCCTTTGCTTTTTTGAGAGGAGAATGTACTCTTGATGAATCCATTCTATCTCTATTTTTAATATTTTTAAGTATTTCGTCAAAGGTAATTTTTTCATTTTTTTTCTTTAGCTCAGAGAATCTTCTTTTTGCACGAATATCTACATCAGCGTTTAAGAAAAATTTGAATTCAGCGTTGGGAAAAACTACGGTTCCGATATCACGCCCTTCCAATACGCAACTGAATTCCCTACCTAGCTTCCTTTGTATTTCAACCATTTTCTTTCTCACCTCAGGTCTCGCACTAATTATGCTAACTTGCTCTGAAATATCAACTGTCCTTATGACATCTGATACATTCCTATTATTAAGGTATATATGATTATTTTCATCAAAATAAAGCTCTATATTATATAGATAATTCTTTATTGCATTATCATCATAAATATTGATTGATGATTGTTTAATTCCCCAAGTAACAGCACGGTACATAGCCCCAGTGTCGAGATGCATTATGCTCAATCGTTTAGCTACCTCTTTTGCTGTGGTACTCTTGCCCGATGCAGAGGGTCCATCAATTGCAATAATCATATAATTTTAATCTCAATAAGCCGGCGAAGTTAACTTTTTGTTTCCTGATTGCCAATGAAGAAATATTTACCTCTGATACAAGGATTTAATCTCATTATCCGTTAATTGCCTGAAACATCCTTCCCTTAAATCTCCAAGTTTTAATTTTGATAAACCAATTCTTTTAAGACTTAATAATTTTTTTCTCATTCTAAAGAATATTCTTCTAATCTCTCTTTTTTTCCCATGTTTTAATCTCAAAGTTATTTTTGATCTACCTTTAATGGTTTCTTGTTTAAGAATTTTAGCTTTGCCATATTCTTTATTGCCTATATAAACTCCTTTATTTAGTTTTTTAATATCGAGTTTTTTCATCCTTCCTTCTATTATTGCTATGTAATCTTTCGAAATTCTATTACTTGGATGAGTAAGAAATTGTTGAAGGTCACCATCATTAGTTAATAGTAATAATCCTGTAGTATCGCGATCTAAGCGTCCAATGGGAGTTAATCTAGTTTTGGATTTAACAAAATCCATAACGGTTTTTCTTCCGTGCGTATCTTTGACTGTGGTTATTACATTTGCCGGTTTATTTAGCATTAATACTATTTTATCAGTTATTAGTTTTATTGTTTTTCCTTCATAAGAAACTCTATCATTAATATTAACATCAAAAGCAGGATCTAAACATATCTTCCCATTGACCTCAGTAGTCGCCATCTTAATAAGATTATCGGATTTTCTTCTTGAAGCAATACCTGAAAGTGATAAAAACTTATTTAGACGCATAAATATTTCATTTTTTTTCATTCATTGTAATATCATTCAAATCATTGTGATTTAAATTATCTTCAAATACTGCAATCTGTTCACCAAGAGAATGATCTGAGGATATTATTTCTGTTATTTCTTTAAGCTTTGGTAAATCAGATAAGCGATTAATTCCCAAATGTTCCATAAATGAATTAGTTGTTTTATAAAGCAAAGGTCTTCCAGGGCCTGAATCTCTTCCTTTAATTTTAATCATATTCTTTTTTAGTAAGGTTTTTATTACACCGCTAGAATCCACACCGCGAATAGCTTCAATTTCATATCTGCCTATCGGTTGTTTATATGCAATGATAGCAAGACAATCCATTGAAGCTCTTGATAAAGTCATTGCATATGATTTTTTAAGCATTTTAAGGATATACGGTTCAAATTCTTTATTTGATACAAGTTGATAACCACCTGCAACTTTTCTTATGTGAAAAGCATGGTTACCTTTATGATATTGCTCATTCAAATCTGCGGTGATTTTTTTAAGGTTAGATGTTAAAGGATCAAAAATATTATTTATCTTTTTTTGAGTTAATGGCTCAGGACTAGCAAATAATAGTGCTTCAACAATTCTCTTTATTTCTTTTTCATTCATTATGATTTAATCTTTAAATGTATGATTTCAATATCCTTAAAAATATCAGATTGAATAATAGTACAGATACCTTCCCTAACTAAATCTAATAGCGCTAAAAATGTAACAACAATTTCCATTCTAGTTTCCAATTTCTTGATTAATGAATTAAATCTTAATTTTCCTTCATCATCAAAATAATTGATAATTAATTCTTTTTGGCTTTCAAGTTTTATAGGCTCACGATTTAGTTCAAGTTGAGATATTACAGGCCTTGAATCAATAATTTCTTTAAAAACACTCCCTAAATCAAAAAGAGAAATATCTCTCATCACGATATCCATCTTATCATTCATATCTATTATGTCATATATGGTTTGTCTAGGTATATTATGAGATTCATCTCCAATTAAGCTTTGTAATACATCAGAAATATCCCGAAATCTTTTATAATCGATTAATTTCTGCATTAATTCAGCCCTTGGATCAATAGTTTCACCATAATCATCAATTTCTTGTCTAGGTATCATCATTTTTACTTTGACCCTCATAAGAGTGGAAGCCATAAAAATAAAATCTCCTGCAATAACCAAGTTAAGGCTTTTCCATTCTTCAATTACATTGATAAAATCTTTAGTTATCTTTGATATTGGAATATCATATATGTCGAGTTCATCTCTTCTAATGAAGTACAATAGCAAATCTAATGGCCCTTCAAAGTTTTCTAGTTTAATTTTATACATAATTATTTACTGTATTTCAGCCCTGAAGAGTTTTTCACTCGTTCAATAACCTCAATTGCTACTTTTTTTGCTTTCTCTGCACCAAAATTTAGAATTTCAAAAACAAAATCTGGGTTTTTTATTAGTTTATTTCTTTTTTCTCTAAATGGTTGAAAATAATCCATAATTTTTTCATAAAATTCTATTTTTATGTCTCCATACCTTACACCTGGAGTATCATATCTATTTGCTAAATCTTTTTTTTCTTTTTCATCAAGAAAAAGACTGTAGAGTTGAAATAATGGAGTTTTTTTACTTTTTGTTTCATTAATTGGCGCATTATCAGTTACTATTGACATAATCCTTTTTTTAATCACCATATCAGAGCTAAATATTGGAATTGTATTATTGTATGACTTACTCATTTTTTGACCATCAATACCTGGAATAAGTTGTGTTTCTTTATCGATATTGGCTTTAGGAACAACTAATGTATCACCATACAAGTTATTGAACTTATTTGCTATGTCTTTAGCCATTTCAAGATGCTGTTTTTGGTCTTTTCCAACAGGAACTAAATTCGTATCAAAAAGTAAAATGTCTGCTGCCATCAGTATCGGATAGGAATATAGACCCATATTTGGTTTCAAACCCTGATTAATCTTATCCTTGTAGGAAGTCGAACGATCCATTAAACCCTTGCCTGCATGAGAAGAAAGAATCCACATTAGTTCAGTAACATGAGGCACATCAGATTGTACCCAAAAAGTTGATTTCTCAGGATTTAAGCCTAGTGCTAAAAAATCACATACTGCATTAAATGTATTTCTTCTGAGAACCTCAGAATTTGAAACCGTGGTCAAAGCATGATAATTTGCTATAAAACAAAATAATTCGTTTTCAGATTGATATCTAATCATCTTCGACATCATACTAAAATAATTACCGAGGTGTAATTCACCTGATGGTTGTATGCCACTTAGAACACGCATAAGACGTAATGTTAAGTTTTAAATGGTTCCATAAACAAATATGGTCTCCAATCCTTTTGTTTTTCTTTAACAAATTTTTGAAAATAATGTAGTCTATTGGGCCTTTTCGGTTTTTTTCTCAGCAACATGCCAACTTCCTCAGGCTTTTGGTTACCTTTTTTTTGATTACATGGTTTACAAGCAGCAACCAAGTTTTCCCAAGTGTCGGTCCCTCCTTTACCTTTCGGGATTATATGATCTATTGTTAAAGGCCCTTTGTTACAACCACAATATTGACATAAATAGTCATCTCTTGATATAATATTTTTTCTATTTAGATCTAAAGATAAATTATCATACCGAACATAATTTTTTATTTTTATAACACTTGGGAGATCTAGGGTTAAACTAGGACTGGAGACTTTTTCATTATAATTAGCTAAGATATCTATTTTATCTAAGTAATCTAAGCATATTGCACGCTTTGCAGTACATATCATCATTGGAGAATAATTTGCATTAAGAACTAATACTGCACGGTCCAATAATCTAACCTCATTTAAATTAGATGAAGGTATTTTCATTGTTGTAATTTACTCTCAATCGAATATGTTGAATGATAGATATCTAATAAATTTTTATTAAAACTTTTCTTTTTATGATCTAAGGAATCTTTTTTCACAAAACCTTGCGCGTGTATTAATTCAGGCCCGCCAATTGATAAGCCTACATGATTTACCTTTTTACCATTAGAAAAAAAATGTAAATCGCCGGGATTTGCATCAAATAAACTCACTCTATAATCATCTAAATATGAAAATTGATCTTTTGAATCACGTGGGATTTCTAATCCAAACATTTTTAATACGGTTTGCGTAAAGCCAGAACAATCAAATCCTAAAGATGATTTACCTCCCCATCTGTATGGTATACCGATAAGTGATTTGAGGATGGTATTTAATTTATTAATTTTTAGTGGTTCATTTAATTTTATAGTACCAGTAAATTTTCGATTTAGCATTGCACCAAATGGATGCAAACCACTAAACAAACCTAATTCATTTGGATATGCGACAATAAATTTAGGACTATTTTTTTTAACTGTTTGAATACCGTAAAATGAATGAATCCAACCAACATATCCATCTTCGCATTTAATATTTAGCCAATCTTTATTCCTTTTTATAATACTACATGATTCGCCATATATGCTTTCAGTAAGCCAAGATGAATTGAATGTTGGCTTTGAATAAACAGGTGCAGATCCAGATTGGATAATAAACCATTTTTTTTTACTGATTTGCATAACAAAAAATTAATCTATGAAATTATTGGAAAACAGTTAGTTTTAATATTGATAACAATTTTTATTTTGTGTAAAATTTTTATGAATATAACTTTCATTTAAAACAGGGAAACTCGTTTGAGTCGAGTGCAGTGCCCGCTACTGTATTTGCAGAATACCAAACCCAAGAGTCATTTTTTACCTTTTGTGTATTGAAGAAGACGGAATTGGTTGATTACTGCATAAGCCAGGAGACCTGATTATATGAAGCTTCTTAAATAACACTTTCGGGTTAAAAGTGGGATTATTTGTCATTATATATCCCACACCTGAATTAAATTTGGAAAACAATATGAGAAAAGTCATACCTCTTTTTATTCTACTATATATAAGTTGCGAAGATTCAATAAAAACAACAGAAGATTCAGATATCTTGTTTATATCATCTGAAGGCACATTTGGAAATAGTGATGGTTCAATAGCAGTAATAAAAAATAACCAGGTAATACAATCCGTTGAAAATATTGGAGACGTCGTTCAATCACTACTAGTAGATGGTGATAAACTTTTTGTAATTGCTAATAATAGCCATTTGATCAAAAAATATACCATTACAGAATCTGGCCTTAATTTACCTGGTATAGAAATATCCACTAACAATTCGAGCCCCAGAAATATGGTAATCGTTAATGATAAATTATATTTTACTAATTGGAACTCAATGGATGTTAAAATTTTGAATCTCAATACATATGCAATTGAAACATCCATACCTCTCCAAGGTATTCCAGAAGATATCGTATATGATGGGCAATATCTTTGGATAAGCTTACCTAATTTAGAGTTATATGATACAAATCAAGGTTCCAGTGTCGTAAAAATTGACATCTCTTCTAATAGTATTTTACAAACATATGAAGTAGGTCGTGGCCCCCAGCAACTTATTATCGATAATAATTTTTTATGGATATCAAGGACCTTTTATTCTTCAGATTGGTATACTGCATACTACGGATCAAGTAAGTTAGATTTAGAAACTGGTGAGGTTACGATAAATAATTATGGTCCAGGAATAGTTTGTGGAGGAGGAATACTAAAAATTAATGAAATCGTCTACAGAACAACTAGTGGTGGGATAGCACCACTTGATGATGATTTGAGTTTAAATCTTTCGGCTAAAATAGGTTCCTTATCAACAAGAACACCTTATTCTGCATTTCATGATAATGACGATATTCTATATCTAGGAACAAGTGATTACAATGCCCCAGATACGGTTTTTACATACAATGAAATAGGCGAATTAGAGACCTTCATATCTGTTGGTGCACTTCCAAATGATTATGCAATTTGGAAAAACAATTAATCCTTGAACGCCCATTTTATTGAGATAATTGTTTGGTGGCCTAGATCTGGTATGGTCGGGTCATAGTATACACTATTCCCTCGATTGAGATTGATTGAATTATAGATTATATCAATAAAGTTATATGACTCATATGAAATGATAAAATTATTTACTTTAGCAGATATGCTCGTATTGATTACATTAACAGGATTATTATCATATATATCAAAACTATTCAAGTCTGGCACCATCTCTATTGGATTTAATGTTCTTTTATTGGTTCCATAACTTAATTGAATAAAATCACAATTTAGATTAATCATCATTTTATCATCGAAGACCTTAAAATTTGAACTTAGGCCAATTTCTAGCCAATTTTTAATCCCGCCGGAGTATAATCCATCTGAATTTTGGATGTTATATTTCAATTTAACTTCAGTATTATTAAAAATAATAGAACTGTAATCAAGGGAAAGCATTCTGTGCACAAGATTGTTTACAGTATTACCATCAATCATGCTCCAAAATTCTTCTTCATCATTTATTTGATAAAATGATGAAGAAATACGACCATTTTTGAATTTATAATAAATAAGTGCACTAGCATTTTTTCTTTGAATTTCTTTTTTGGTAATATTTTCATTTAGAAACAGAACATAGTATGGATGTATGGGTTTATAATCAATGTCATAATTAATTTTTGCTACGAATGGCCCTATTTTTTTCTTGAAATCTAAAGATGTCTGAAATAAAAACTTATTAGAGAGATGGAAAATACTAAAGATAATTTTTGTTGAATCATTGCCATATCCAATTAAATAATTATTCCATTTTAAATTAACTGTAGTATCTATGTTTATAGATCGAGAATTATGCGAAATATTAGCAAATAAGTTTTGATTATTGGTTGGTAAAACTAAATCTAATTCAAAATTTTTTCTAATTAGGAATCTAGATTTATGATAACTAGAAAGTGTATGTTTTGTTTTATACTTTTGATAAAACTGATCTAAGGATAACGTTATATATGAAGTCAATAATTTATTGCCCCAGTTAAGATTTGAAGTAATTATCTGATTATCAATTAAACCTATCTCAGTTCCATCAGGAAATCCTGAATATGTATCAAAATGACCTAATGTGAAACCTATGTTTTGTTGATCCTCATTTGATTTGTATGAAAATACATATGATTGCTGCTGTGGCTGATAAGAATTGTTTGCATATTGGTTTTTATTGCCCGAATAGGTCCTTTTAAAACCATTAAAACTTGCAAGTCTTCTTTTTGTTTTTAATATTATTCCACAAGAAAATCTATCAAGAAGATAATCACCTTGATCATATTTAAAGTATGAATCATTTTCTTGATTATCATTTTTCCCAAAAATATCTTTATGCTTTGTTCGGCTAAAATTAAAATCCTTTTTTATTTCATCACCATACATTGTCGGATAAACAGACCATGTACCATCAAAAAAAAGTGATTTTGAATACCAATCATTATTCCATAAAAGACTTCCTTGATGATTAAATAGTCCAAATTGGCCAGACCAATCAAAAGGTAATGAGGAAAGGTTGTTACCGTAAATAAAACTTGATAATACTATTATCAACAATCTCATATTAATTATTTAACCTTTTTATAAACCCTGGTACTACAATTGAAAAAATAATGCAGTTTGAGATTACGTGAATAATAGTGAACATAAAACCTGAAATTGCAAATGCCATAGATTCTTCCCAACTGTAACCTGCACTCAATGGGTATGATAAGCTTGTTAGCATATCATACCATACAGTGCATATGAAGCCTAAAATTCCAGAAACCAGCATAAGAGTCTTGATACCCATATTCCTAAAAATTTTTCTGAAAGCTGACCCTAGACCTCCAATCCCAGCCATTGCAATTAATTGACTAAATAAAAGTGGCAAATGAATTAACCCTGAACCCATTGGATTTAGAACAGAATAAATTAACATAGTTGAAAATCCAATAAGGATGCCAAATGGGAATCCCAAGTACATACCTGAAATGAAAACTGTTACGGATATGAATTCTACGTTTGGTATAAAAACAAAGGCAAATCCTAGTCCAATGGAAGTACCAGCAAAAATTGAAGCTTTTACAATCTTATCTAGTTTCATTTCCTTTCAAAAGGGGTATTCCAAAATAATTAAACCTTGTTGTAAAAGTACTATTTTCTTTTTCCTCATCATAGACCATATCCATAATGTTCATACTGGTATCTAACATTTTGATTTGTTTAATAAATAATGCTTCAGAAAATGAAGGAATATCTTCTGATTTTAACTCGTTGTTAAATCCACATACGAGAATGATGTGCTCAAGCTTTAATAAATCTATTTCATTTAGATTTTTTATATGCCTAGCATTTTCCATGAGAATATCTCTACCTAATACCTTACTTCCTAATAAATTACCCTCTATGGTATAATCAGCAATATATTCAGAATTAATTTCTCTTAATTTTCCAATGTCATGTAGAAAAATTCCAGCAATTACCATGTCTTTATTAATATTGTAGGATGAAGTGATTTTGTTTGCCAATCTCAACATGGAAACAATATGCTCAATGAACCCGGAACGAAATGAATAATAAGATTTTATAGAGCCTGGTAAAATTATAATTTTTTTCTTGAAAGAACGATATATGGACTCTACTAACCGGCGAAGTGATTTATCATTCATTAATCGAATATTAGATTTAATATCCTTCCACATTCTATCTGTGTTTTTCTTGGATGAAGGAACAACATTTGCGGGGTCAAATCCATAACGTGCATAATGCTGAATTGTAGCTTTATTTATTTTTTTAACATTAAGTTGAGTTTTTTCAAGATATAGTTCTACAATTCCAGATATAGCAACTGCATTTCCTGCTACAAATTTTTCATTCAATGCTGAAATATTATTCCAAATCTTTCCTGAAATATGCCCTGTTATATCTCTTAATTCTATGTCAATATATATATCTCCATTTCTTGTATGCCTTAGATGTTTTTCCGTGCATAAAAAAAATCCTTGAATTTTTTCGCCTTCAACAAATGATTTAATAGACTTTAATTTTTTCATACTTCCTAATTTTTTTCCTTTAATTAACCAATTTATTCTAATTTTTACTGTGGCATTACAAGAATATAAAATAGAAGAAATTTCTTATTTATCGAAAGATGATAAAAAAATTATGGAAAAAATACTTAGTAAATGGTTACGCAATCCTAAAACCTTAAACTTTTTCGCACCAAAAGTCACCTTCCCATTTAATTATAAAAAGTGGTTATTGTATTATTACAAGGATGACATAAATCATGAAATTAAAACCTTAATAATAAAAAGAAATAAATGGATAATTGGTCATGTTAGCGTAAAAATCTTTGATGGCTATGGTAGTATTTTTCATCTTTTTATTGATCCTGCTTTCAGAAGAAATGGATTTGGGCAAAAGCTCACAAAAAAAATAGAAAATTATGGACAGAAAATAAACTTAAACTACATTGTTGTTTCCATAAATAAGAAAGATAAAATAAGTATAAAACTTTTTGAAAAGATTGGATACAAATTTTTTGAAAAAAAATCGAAGACCACTTATTATAAAATGAAAAAAGAGTTATACTAGAAGTAAAGATTACTTTATTGGTTTCACGAAAAGCTGATGAACGTGTTTAATGACTCTATAGCCATGTTCTTTAGCAATTTTATCCTGTAGGTTCTCTAAATCCTCATTGTAAAATTCAATAATTTTTCCAGTATCCATACAGATCATATGATCATGGTGCTCATTATTTAATCTAGGTTCGTATAAACTTCGACCATCTCCTACATCCATTTTTCTAACTAATCTATTTTTTTCTAAAACATCAATTGTCCTATATACTGTAGCTCTTGAAACTTTTATATTTTTTCTAACAAGTGTTAGATAAATATCCTCAGCATCTCTATGGTCTTGAATTCGAAGAATCTCATCCCAAACTGCTTGTCTTTGTTCTGTATAACGAAGACCTTCTGTTTTAAGAACCTCATTTAAAATAATTGAACTAGCTTTTCCCATTACTCATTTTAATATAATTAAGATTTAAATACTATCAATAATGAATTAAATTGATAAATAATCAACTTACCTTTGTCAAATTTGCATATTTTACTATCAGCTTTTTCTTTGTACCATCTTTAAATATGACACCTACTCTCTGATTCTCACCTGTACCACTTAGGACCATTATTTTACCTATACCAAAGATTGAATGTTCTACCATATCCCCAACTTTAAAATCATCAAAGGTTGTTACAGTCCTCCTAACTCTAATCTTAGTTCTTTTTTGTCCAGAATCAGAGATTACTCTTCTAGTTAATGCTGATTGAAATTCAATCCTATCTAAATATTCTGGCGGAATTTCACTAATAAATCTACTTGGTAACCCTAATACGTTTTCACCACCCATTCTTCGCCTATTTGTCGCATAAAGTAAAAACACTCGCTCTTCAGCTCTTGTAAGAGCAACGTAAAAAAGCCTTCTTTCTTCTTCCAAATCCTTTTTTTGTTCAATTGATGAAAATAATGGAAATAATCCATCATCAAGACCAGCGATAAAAATTACTGGGAACTCAAGACCTTTTGCCGAATGAACTGTCATTAAAGTGACCCTGTTATCTGAATCATTCCAATGGTCTAAATCCGTTAACAATGAAACTTCCTCAAGGAAATCACTTAATGTAGTATTTTCTCTTTTGGAACAAAATTCATCTATGCTATTTAATAATTCTCTTACATTTTCGTATCTTTCTTTATCGTCAATATTTTTAGATTTTTTAAATTGAGTTAAAATACCTGCCTCTTCAATCAAACTTTGACTTAATTCACTAGCACTCAATTTTTTTCTTAAACCATTATATTTTTTTATCAAACTATAAAATTTAATTAATGAGTCGGATTGTTTTCCGCGTATTGGTAATTCATCTGCTTTTTTCAAAACTTCAAATAATTCTATTTTATCTTTTTCAGCTTGGTAAACACATTTATCCATTGTTTTCAAACCAATTCCTCTTGCAGGAAAGTTGACCACTCTTCTAAGTGATATTGTATCTTTAAGATTAATTACAAGCCTTAAATATGCTAAAACATCTTTTACCTCTTTACGGTCATAAAATCTAATACTACCTACTAGATTGTAGGGTATTCCCATTCTTCTAAAACTATCTTCAAGTGGGCGAGATTGCGCATTAGTCCTGTAAAGTACTGAAAAATCTTTAAAAGTGCGTTTGTTTATTTTTATTTCCTTCTCTAATGCAGAGATAATTGCATCTGATTCTTCAAGTTCGTCACTTGTTTCAATCAATCCTAATAGTTCTCCTGAACCATTCTCCGCAAATAATTTTTTCTTTGCTCTGCGATCGTTATGGGTCACAACGGCTGTTGCTGCATCTAGTATTTGCTGAGTCGATCTATAATTTTTTTCAAGAGTAAAAACCCTACAACTTGGAAAGAACTTTTCAAAATCCAGTATATTAGTCACATCTGCACCACGCCAACCATAAATTGATTGATCATCATCACCTACAACGCAAATATTTTCATTTTTTTCAGCAAGCTTTGTTAAGAAAAAAAATTGAGGTCTATTTGTATCTTGGTATTCATCAACTAATATATATTTCCACCTATTTTGGTACTTGGAGAGGATTTTTGGGTTTTTTTCAAATAATTCTAAGGGAAATAACAATAAGTCATCAAAGTCTAATGCATCATTGTCAGCTAAGGATTTTTGATAAGCATTATAAACCTCAACAAATTTCTTTTCATTAATTGTACGTGATTTTCGTAGTTGAGCATCAGGGCTTATCATTTTATTTTTCAAATAACTAATTTGATTTCGAGCAAAATTGGGTGTTATTTGGTCTTTTGGAATGTTAAGATTTTTTAATATTACTTTTAATAAATCTAATTGGTCCTGTACATCATAAATTGCAAAATGTGGGCTTATATCTAAATGTCTAGATTCATTTCTTAATAATCTTGCACAAACTGAGTGAAAAGTGCCAATTGTGATGGGAAGATTATCAGTTCTTAATAATTTCATAACCCTACTTTTCATTTCTTTTGCTGCTTTATTAGTAAAAGTAACAGATAATATATTTTCTGGCTTATATAATTTCTCTTTTATTAGGTAAAACATTTTATGAGTCAGTACACGTGTTTTCCCACTACCAGCTCCAGCAAAAATAAGAACAGGGCCATCGATTGACTCTACCGCTTTCCTTTGTATTCTATTTAAATTTTTTAAACTCATTTATTTTTTTTTCCTTTTTAATGAACGCCTCAATTTTTGAAGTTTTCTTTTTGCTTTATTGTGATCTTTTTCATTTGTAGTAAAAGTATGGTAACCATCACCAGTAGCTACAAAAAATAAAAAGTCATTATTTTCTGGATATAAGGCTGCTAGCAGTGATTGATTACTAGGTGAATTGATTGGACCTGGGGGAAGACCCTTATTTAAATATGTATTATAAGGTGAGTCTATTCTTAAATCTTTATTAAGTAATCGTCTTGGACCATCTCTGATAATGTATTGTATGGTTGGGTCAGCCTGTAGCTTCATTCCAATGTTTAATCTATTATGATAAACAGCTGAGATTTTGGGTCTTTCACTGTTATGTATTGCTTCACCTTCAATGATTGATGCTAAAGTTATAATCTCATTTTTTGACAGGTTTAATTTTTTTGCTTGTATCATATGCGACCTGACCCAAAACTGTTTATGTTTTTTTACGAGTTGTGATAAAATTGACTCAGGTTCATCACCAATAAAGAAAAAATATGTATCGGGGTAAAGATATCCTTCTAGCGATAAGGCACTTACACCTTCTGATTTAAGAAATAATGGATCATAAGCTAGTTGTACTACTCTTGTACTATCGAGACCTAATTTATTACTTAATTGGCTAGCTATCTGATTTATATTCCATCCTTCAAGAATTGTAACTTTTTTTACTTCAGGTGTACCAAAAATAAGCTGATTAATGATATCATAGTTTGATTTTGCTTTTATTAAGTTAAAAGTCCCAATCGGAATTTCCTTTTCTTTACCTAAGATTCTCACAGCAAAATCAAACATCTTTTTATTTGATATTATTTTTTCTTTATGTAATTGATTTGTTATTCTAGTAAGTGAGGAGCCAGGTTCTATCTTTACTTTGGTTATTTTGTGAATATTATTTTGTGGCCAATAAATAATGATTAACACCACTACTATTCCCAAAAAAAGTACTGATAAAACAACCTTACCGATTGGTACTATTAATTTTTTCCTTAATTTATTAGCCATTATCGGGCGATGAATTTAATAGTAATTTTTATAATAATATTAAATTTTGTTTTCAATTATTTTTGAACTAACTGAACAAAAAAATAATTTTGGCACTACTCCAATCAAGCGTAAATTTTGATACAAAATGAACAAAATTTTCAAAAAAAATTCAGATAGTAGCTCAGAGTTATTCAATTATTGGTCTCTATCAAAAAAAAATTATATAATTTTTTTCACTGGCCTCATTTTTATTATCTTAGGATACATCGTAATGGCTACTGGAAGTGTGAACAGTTTTCAAAGTCTCACTCTTGCACCCATTATGTTGTTTGTTGGCTATATAATAATTATCCCTATCTCAATTTTATATCGCGATAATAATGTAAATAAAAATAAAAATTAAAAGGGATCGTAGTTCAGTTGGTTAGAACGCCGGCCTGTCAAGCCGGAGGTCGCGAGTTCAAGTCTCGTCGGTCCCGCACAGAGAGTAAATACCATACACCTCTCAATAAAACCCTCGCTT
>PBFM01000009.1 GCA_002718655.1 Fidelibacterota bacterium | reverse complement strand
TGCAATTGGTGACCTTGATGAAATAGGACAAAAAGTAGAGGAAGCTGAACCTTATTCAATACTCAAAGTAAAGCTTGGAACACCTAATAATGATAAAGATATCATTAAAGAAATAAGGAAGCTTACCGATAAACTAATTCGTGTAGATGCAAATGAAGGATGGGATAAGGAAACAGCACTAGATATGTGCAAATGGTTAGCAGATCAGAATGTTGAATTTATTGAACAGCCATTTCCTGCAGAAGAGTTACATTCTACAAGAAAATTGATGGAAAATTCACCATTGGATATTTTTGCTGACGAAAACAGTATGATTTCAGAAGATATTCACAAAATCTGGAGTTCTTTTGATGGAATAAACATAAAACTAATGAAATGTGGATCAATGGAAGAAGCAAAAAAAATGATTGATGTCGCAAGATCTTATGAATTAAAGATAATGCTGGGTTGCATGGTTGAGACCTCAATTGGTATTACAGCAGCATCCCATTTAGCAGGAAAAGTTGATTTTGCTGATTTAGATGGTAATCTACTTATCCAAAATGATCCTTACGAAGGGGTTGAAGTAATTAATGGTAAATTAAATTTGCCGTACTCAATTGGGAATGGTATAAAATTAAAACATAATATAGAAGGTTTAATTTAATGAAAATTTTAGGGATTGAGCATATTGGCATTGCAGTGAAAAACTTAGAAGAATCCTCTAGATTTTGGAATGAGATATTAGGTATAGAATTTACTGCAACAGATGATGTTGACGGGCAAGGGGTTATAACTAATATCTATGATACTGGTGCTGGTAAGATAGAACTTCTTATATCTAAATATCCTGATTCACCTATAGCAAAATTTCTAAACAGTAGAGGGTCTGGGATACACCATATTTGCTTGCAAGTTGATAATATTGAAAGGGCTATAAAATATCTTTCAGAACAAGATGTAAATCTTATTGGCAATTCAGCTGTAATTGGTGCAGAAGGATATAAGGTAATCTTTATTCACCCTAATTCAACGGGTGGAGTTTTAGTAGAACTAGCAGAAAAGAAAAATTAATATAATTTAATTATTGAAAATATTACCAAGTTTAAAGACGTTTTTGCTTTTTTTAGCCTTTGATTTTTCACTACGCTTCTTCCTTTTTGTAGTATTTTTAATATCTTCCATTGGATTTTCTTTTTCTCCATCAAGTACGATAAGCTGATCATCAATAAGCTTACCCATATCGTATACAGTTTTTCGAAGAGGGACGCCTTTGAAATCATATTGAACCCACTCACCATTTCTTTTATTGTTTTTTGTTAAACCTCTTTCTTTTACACGACCATTTCGATGATATTTTATTATTAGTTCGTGCCCAGGTGGAGTAGTATTAGCTATGACATCTCTCTTTTTATCTACAACTGATGTATCATATTTTAAAAAAGTTTGTTTTACGAGATTCTTTATTGTATCTTGAACGATTGTTGTATCGAAGGTTAAGATTTTGAGAGTATCAAAAATCACATTTTTATATTTCATTTCAGGACCAATAAAAGATGGATCTTTTGGTTCTCTAGTTATGGCTTGCACAACTGCGGTTGAGTAAATTTCTTGTAGTTTTTTATACTCCTTTTCCGCTTTTGACCAATCACCGCCTGCACTATTTAAAGCTTGGTTTATCCAACCCTGTGCTGATTTATCTCCAGTATCTCTAGCTCTTAATGCATCACCAAGGGTTTTGTATTTTGGAAAGGCAGGTTGTTTTTTATCAATCATACTGGGGCTGAAGTTATTTGGGAATTTGCTTGAATAAGTATGTATTGTTACCGTGTCATTATTTGAAACAATAAGTGTGTCAAATGATTTAACTGTATCAACAGCAAATAACCAAATGGAATCCCTCACGACTGTAGTATCAAATGCATAAACCCATGTGGTATCATAAGAGAATGTCGTGTCATAGGCAAATGCCCATAGTGTGTCTCTAATTATAGTTGTGTCATAATTAACTTGTATTGTTGTATCCATTACAAAAACTGTATCATAATTTGTTTGAATCACAGTTGTGGTATCGTAGTTATGGATGTATATACTATCAATTAGAACTACAGTATCGTAAACCGTTGTGGTTGCATTAGTGTAAATAAAGGTAGTGTCTAAAACAGTGGTAGTATCGTAAAGAGTTGTGTATATAAATACTGTATCACTTGAAGTTTCTGCTATTTTTTCTTCATAATTCTTTTGTAGTAATCTAGATCTCTCTAATAGAATCTTGACGGTATTTTTAAGACTATCAAGCTCATTACGATATGTTGTTTCAATTTTTGGGGTGCGCGCAAGAGCTTTACTTTTTTTTATTTGCTTACTACGCGTTTTATCATCTTTAGGTTTAAGGCTCTTTTCAAAAAGAGGTTTAGGTGCTTCAATTATAGAACCTGCTTGTGTTCTATAGATTTTTCTTTTGTTTTGATTTTCTTCTGTTTGTGCATAAATAAAAGAGTTTTGCATACAGATGTTGCAGAGCACTAATAAGAATAACACTGAGTATTTTATTTTATACATTTAATGAATATTTTTTTGGTTCTATTGGATTACCGGTAATGGTTATCATGCACATAATGTGATTGTAGCCATATTCAATTTTAAAACCAAATTATTTTTTATAAAATAAAAAACAAAATATTAAATAATACTTTAATTGTCTGATGTAACTTTTATAGTCATCTAATTTCAAATGCTTTCGAGATAAAAGTCAAAGTGTACCGTTAAAGTTCTAAGTTAGGTAAACAAGTATGTAATTTAAACATATGTATAAAAATTTAGAAAATAAACTCAAATATGTTCCAAACAAACCCGGTGTATATCAATTTGTTAATACCAGAGGGGAAATAATTTATATTGGGAAGGCAAAAGAACTTAAAAAAAGAGTAAGGTCTTACTTTCAAAAATGTAAGAATAAAACTCCAAAAACTTTTGCAATGATAAAACACATAAATAATATTGAGTGGATTGTTGTGAGGAATGAAGTTGAGGCTCTACTGACAGAAGCAAATCTAATAAAAAAGCATAAACCGCGTTATAATGTTGATTTAAGAGATGATAAATCTTATCCTTTTATTAGAATAACCAATGAGCCATTTCCACAAGTCTTCATCACAAGAAATATAATTAAAGATGGGTCGAAATATTACGGTCCATTCACTGATTCTTCACGATTAAGAATTATTTTGAAAGCATTGAATAAGGTTTTTCCTATTAGGAGTTGTAGCTATCATATTGATGAAGATACTATAATAGAAAAGAAAATTTCAGTTTGCTTAGACTACCACATTAAAAAATGTGAAGGCCCATGTGAAGGTTTAGTCACAGAGATTAAGTACAATAATATGATTGAAAGAATTGAACAGTTTTTTAAAGGGAAAACTAAAGAAATAGAAAATTGTTTAAATGAAACTATGATTAATGCATCTAAACACCAAAGATATGAAGAAGCTAGTTTGTATAGAGATCAGCTTGAAGCAATTCATTTATTTAAAAAAACACAAAGCCAAGTTGCTACAGATTTCACCGAAAGAGATGTCATTACATTAGAAAGAGACGGAACCATAGGCATTGCAGTCGTTCTTAGAATAAGAAATGGAAGAATTTTTAGTAGGGATAAATTATATCTCAAGCAACTCAGAGATGATGATGATATTATTATGAAAACAGTCATAATGAGATTCTATATGCACAGTGACTTTATTCCACAAGAAATATCATTGGAGTATTTGCCAATCGATTCTCAAGGATTGATTAAATGGTTGAGTATTAAACGAGGAGGGTCATTAAGATTTATTTATCCTAAAATTGGTGAAAAGGCTAAAGAATTAAGAGTTGCAAAGCAAAATTCAAAATTGTTACTTGGAGAATGGCTTATTGAAAGAAAAAAAAAGAGGTTTCAAGTACCAAAAATACTCGATACTCTAAAGAAGGATTTAAATATGGATGTAGCACCGAGGAGAATTGAAGCATTTGATATATCTCACCTTGGTGGCAATGACACAGTAGCATCTCTTGTTTTTTTTCTTGATGGTAAACCAAAAAAATCAAGTTATAGAAGATATGACATCAAATCTGTTAGTGGCATTGATGATTTTGCAGCAATAAGAGAAGTTATCACAAGGAGATACAAAAGAGTAAAAAATGAAAAATTACCTTTGCCCGATTTAATTTTAATTGACGGCGGGAAAGGGCAATTAAGTATGGCAATATCGGCACTAAGAGATCTTGGGATGGATTATATTCCAATAATAGGTTTAGCTAAGAGATTAGAAGAAGTATATATTCCTGGAAATTCGGAACCTCAGAATATCAATAAAGCTAGTCCAGGACTAATTTTACTAAAAAGAATAAGGGATGAAGCTCATCGGTTTGCAATAAAATTTCAGAGGGAAAAAAGGAAAAAAAATATAACTGGATCTTTTCTAGAAAACGTTAAAGGATTAGGGAAAAAAAGAATTGAAAAGCTATATCAAGAATTCAAAAGTCTTGATGAAATATTGAATGTGCAACCAGAATTAATAAGTGCTAGAACAAAAATTCCATTAAAAACATCAACGGAGATAATTAAAATTGTGAAAGAGAGAAAATCTTTAAATTAAAAGTCTGCCATTGACCATCGTCGGGTAAAATAATTAAATTAGACAATATGGCAGAATTTGAATTACGTTCAAAATTCCTCCCGCAAGGAGACCAACCTAACGCTATTAAGGATTTAGTGGTTGGTATAACAAAAGGAGAAAAATATCAGACTTTACTTGGAGTGACGGGTTCAGGGAAAACATTTTCAATTGCGAATGTCATAAAAGAAGTTCAAAGGCCAACATTGATTATGTCACATAATAAGACTTTAGCAGCCCAATTGTATGGTGAATTTAAACAGCTTTTTCCAGAAAACGCAGTTGAATACTTCATAAGTTATTATGATTATTATCAACCAGAGGCATATCTACCAACAACTGATACTTTTATTGAAAAAGACAGTTCGGTAAATGAGCAAATTGATAAATTAAGATTAAAAGCAACAAGCTCATTAATGTCTAGAGATGATGTTATTGTAATTAGTTCTGTCTCATGTATTTATGGTATAGGATCGCCTGACGAATATCAAAAGGGGACGCTAATAGTCTCCAAAGGTGACATCATTGATAGGAGATCCTTTTTATCAAAAATGGTGCACATACATTATTCAAGGAATGATATGGTTTTAGAGAGAGGAAATGTGCGCATAAATGGTGATATAATGGATATATATCCTGCATATGAGGATACTTGCATTAGGATAGAACTATTTGGAAATGAAGTGGATGGAATTAATAGATTCGATCCAGTTACGGGCGATATTAAAGAAAAACTTGATAAAGTAATCATTTTTCCCGCCAAACATTTTATTACTGATAAGGAAAGTATGTTGAGGGTAGTAAAAGAAATTAGGGCTGAATTATCTGATAGACTTCACCAACTAAGAAAAAATAATAAACTATTAGAAGCACAACGTCTTGAACAGCGAACAAATTTTGATATTGAAATGATGATTGAGCTAGGATATTGTTCTGGAATTGAAAATTATTCCAGGTTCTTTTCTGGTCGTTCAATAGGAGAAAAACCATACACATTGCTTGATTTTTTCCCTAATAATTTTATAACTATATTAGATGAATCTCATGTTACCTTGCCACAGATACAAGGTATGTATAACGGGGATAGAGCAAGGAAAGAAACCTTGGTTGAACACGGCTTTAGGTTGCCAAGTGCACTTGACAATAGGCCTCTTAAATATGATGAATTTCATACTATGCAAAATCAAGTAATTTTTACCTCAGCAACACCATCAAATAGAGAACTTGAATTATGTAATGGAGTGGTTGTTGAGCAAATAATCCGTCCAACAGGTCTTCTTGATCCAGAGGTTGAAATTAGACCATCAAATGGACAAATTGATGACCTTATAGGCGAAATTCACAAGCGAATAAAAAAAAGTGAAAGAGTCCTAGTGACAACCTTAACTAAACGTTCAGCAGAAGACTTGACAGATTATCTTAGTAGTTTAAATATCAAAGTTAGATATCTTCATTCTGAAATTGATACTCTAGAAAGGGTCCAAATTCTTAGGGAGCTTAGGATAGGTGTATTTGATGTTTTAGTTGGAATAAATTTATTGCGTGAAGGATTAGACCTTCCAGAAGTGAGCTTAGTTGCAGTACTTGATGCTGATAAGGAGGGTTTTTTAAGGTCTAAGAGCTCATTACTACAAGTTGCTGGCCGAGCAGCAAGGAATCAAACCGGGCTCGTTCTTCTATATGGAGATAAAAAAACTGAAGCAATGTCACATTTAATCGAGACAAGTGAAGAAAGAAGAAAAATACAAGAACATTTTAATAATGAAAATCATATTGTACCTAAAACTGTATACAAATCTGTAGATGCCATACTTGAGACGACAAAAGTTGCCGATTCTTTATCTCATTATAAAGTTGAAAATGAAAAAAAATATGATATGAATGAGATAACTATTCAAGACAAAAAAATTATTTTAGAAAAATTAAAATTAGAAATGTTATCTGCAGCCGAAAATTTGAACTTTGAAAAAGCTGCTAAGATTAGAGACGAGATAAATGATTTCGAAAAGGATTTAGGTATTTTAGCCTGATGAACATCAATGTTGCATTTATATTACATTGAATCATGTTGATTAAAATTGTCTCACTTTTAATTAAAAATAAAAAAGTAACTATATGAATATTGAACGAATTCAAAAGCAATCCGGAATAATTGGAAATTCTGATAAGATTCAGCAGGTTATTGAAATGGTTGCGCAAGTTGCACCTGTTGATATTTCTGTTTTGGTTACAGGTGAATCAGGTGTAGGCAAGGAAATTATTGCAAAAGCTTTGCATAAACACAGCAAAAGAAGCAGTCAAACACTTGTTATAGTTAATTGCGGTGCGATACCGGAAGGGATTATTGAATCAGAACTCTTTGGTCATAAAAAGGGTTCCTTTACTGGGGCAAGTGAAAACAGGAAGGGATATTTTGAAGAGGCGCATAAAGGAACAATATTTCTAGATGAGATTGGTGAAACTCCTCTTGAAACTCAAGTTAAACTATTAAGAGTTCTTGAAAGCGGTGAATTTATGAGAGTTGGTGAGGCAAAAACCAGAAAAACTGATGTAAGAATCATTGCTGCTACCAATAAAAATTTATCTAAATTAGTAACAGAAGGTAAGTTTAGACAAGATTTATACTTCAGGCTACAAACTGTTACAATTCAAGTTCCTTCACTGCGAGAAAGAGTAGAAGATATAAATGCATTTATTGAGAGATTTTCTTTAGAGTTTACGAGGTCAAATGATATTAAATACCGTGGTTTTATGCCAAATGCAGTTCGTATGATGAAAAAATATGATTGGCCTGGAAACATAAGAGAACTAAAACATTTTATTGAAAAGATTCTGGTGATTGAAAAAGGTGAAAGAATTACTGAAGATGCAGTTGCTCGTGAATTGAATGATGTTTTGCCACAATATTCGTCCAATAATTCTCTTCCTATCTTGATACCTAAAACATCGGATAAAGCAGAAATTGATTTGATATTACGGCAACTATTCATGTTAAAACAAGATACAGAGTTAATTCAAAAAATTTTAGTTAGTGGTAAGGTAAGTTCCCCAGACATAAGTGGAATGACAGAAAATAGTTCATTTAATCAAAATTATGAAATACCTAAGAAATCTATGGAAATAGTAGAAGATGGTTTCAAATTCATAAGGGATGATGCAATTGGGGATATGTTAATGAAAGATTTAGAAAAAGAAGCAATAAAACGTACTCTTAAATATTTTAATAATAACAGAAGAAAAACGGCTCAATCTCTTGGAATGAGTGAAAGAACACTATACCGAAAAATTGAAGAATTTGGTATTGAACCTAAAAACAAAAAATATTCATAGAATGAGAACTCTTATCCTTTTTTCTCAAATATTATTAATGTCTTGCAGGTTTTATTCAATGGCTGGATCAATTCCGCCACATATAAAATCAATATCGATACCTATAGTTAATAATCAAACAGCTGAATATGGTTTATCAGAAAATTTAACTGATGGTATTATTGAACAATTCAATGAAGCAGGCATATTGTACGTAGTCAATAGTGATCAGGCTCACTCCATATTAAAAGGAAATATAAAAAAGATAGATGAGGGGCCTTATACTTACAATAAAGAAGAATCTGTATCTGAGTTCAGATATAAAATTGAAGTTGAAATTCAATGGTATGATGTTGAAAATAACAAAAATATATTTGATAATGTATATACAAGTTTTGGTGCATATGGTTTAAGTGGGGAAATATCTTCAGATGGTATTGATAACGATAATGATGGTAAAATAGACGATGAAGATGATGATGAATTTGGTGATCCAAGAAGTTTTGCAACTAATGTTGCTGTTCGTAAAATTGCAGAAGATATTTTGAATGATATTATGACAACCTGGTAAAAGGAATGAAATGAAAACTGTATTAATTAAAGATTTAAAAGATTATGAAGGAAAGGATGTCCAATTAAGAGGCTGGGTCTATAATACCAGGAAGGTAGGCAAGATTTGGTTTGTAATTTTAAGAGATGGTACTGGTTTATTACAAGGAGTTGTTGTAAAAGGTGAATCCAGTGATGAGTCATTTGATTTAAAACAAAAATTAAATCAAGAAGATTCAATAATTATAAATGGTTGTGTAAAAAAAGAAGACCGTTCTGTAGGTGGGTATGAACTTAGTGTAAAAGACATTCAGGTAGTTCAGCATGTATCTGACGAATTCCCTATTTCACCAAAAGAGCATGGTACTGATTTTTTAATGTCAAATAGACACCTATGGCTCAGATCAAAAAGGCAAAATGCAATTATGCGTATTCGACATCAAACTGCAAGGGCGATTCGTGATTTTTTTGATATGAATAGTTTTACTCTAATTGATTCGCCAATA
Organism: Fidelibacterota bacterium; assembly: GCA_002718655.1. GTDB lineage: Bacteria > Fidelibacterota > Marinisomatia > Marinisomatales > UBA1611 > NZWG01. The sequence goes on along the minus strand of PBFM01000009.1, from coordinate 54,610 downwards.
TTTACAGGGAATGCAGTTGAAGGAACAACTACCTTATTTGAAGTTGATTATTTTGAAAGATCTGCTTACTTAACTCAGAGTGGTCAACTATACCAAGAAGCAGGAGCAACTGCATTTGGCCGAACATATTGTTTTGGGCCTACATTCCGAGCAGAAAAATCTAAAACCCGTAGGCATTTAACAGAATTTTGGATGGCTGAGCCAGAAATGGCCTACGTAGAACTTGAGGAAAATATGGTTTGGGCAGAAAATTTGATTTGCTATGTTATCGATCATATTTTGAAAATTTGTGATGATGAATTAAATACCTTAGATAGAGATACTGTTTTACTAAAAGCAGTTAAGCCACCATTTCCTAAAATTACGTATGATGAAGCAGTTGAAATTATTGAAAATAGTGGAAAAAAATTTAATTATGGGACTGATTTTGGAGCACCTGATGAAACATTGATTTCCCAGAATTTTGAAAAACCAATTATGATTCATAACTGGCCATCAGATATCAAAGCATTCTATATGAAACGCAACAAAAATAATAATGATTTGGCATTGGGTTTTGATATGATTGCACCTGAGGGATATGGAGAGATAATTGGTGGTGGTCAAAGGGAAGATGATTTAGATATCTTGATTGATAGAATTCGTCACCATGATTTGCCACTTGAGCCATTTAAATGGTACCTTGATTTAAGGAAATACGGCTCAGTTCCTCATTCAGGATTCGGTTTAGGCCTTGAAAGAACAGTTGCTTGGATTTGTGGTACGAGGCATATTCGTGAAACTATACCTTTCCCTAGGACTATGTCTAGATTGGAACCCTAATGAAAAAACATTTCAAATATCACCTTGAAATTCCAAATTAATAATTAAAAGGAAATCGATTATGTTTAGAATACATGTTATGGTCTCGGGGGACGTTCAAGGCGTATGGTTTCGTATTAGTACGCAGGATAAAGCTAACGAATTAGGATTAACAGGGTGGGTTAAGAATCTTTTCTCAAATGCAGTTGAAATTGTTGCTGAAGGGGATATGGATAATCTCGCATTGTTAGCTGGTTGGCTTCAGGATGGCCCACCTAATGCTACAGTTGATAAAATAAGTATTGAATGGGAAGAAAAAGAAGAGAGCGAATTTTCTTCATTCGAGATCCATAGATGAAAGTTGCACTATGCCAGATAAATACAATTGTAGGCAATCTCAATTATAATAAAGAAAAAATATTAAAGTATTATAAGAAATCAATAGAAAAAGGTTCAAATATTGCAATATTTCCAGAGTTGGTCATTACGGGTTATCCACCACAAGATTTATTATGTGAAAAGTTATTTGTTGAAGAAAGTATAAAAATATTAAAAGAGATTTCAAGAATTTCAACTATACCAATAATCTTGGGATATGTTCGAGCGGAAGAGAAGAAAATTTATAACTCTGCTGCACTATGTTATGATGGTAAAATAAGATACATTTATGATAAAATACTATTGCCAACTTATGATGTTTTTGATGAAGAAAGATATTTTACTAGTGGTAGAATACCATCGATTATAGAAATTCCCCATAATAAAAAAAAAATAAAAATCGGATTGCAGATATGTGAAGATTTATGGGATGATAATTACATATGTAAAGTGACAGAAAAACAATTCAAATTAGGCGCAGAGTATTTTATCAATATTTCTGCTTCTCCATTTCACTCTAATCAATTCCAAGATAGAAAATCATTGATTGAAAGAAAAATTAAAAAATTCAAAAAACCTTTCTTTTATTGTAATACCGTCGGTGCTCAAGATGAATTGATTTTTGATGGACAGTCAATGGCTTTTTCCAATAAAGGTGATTTAGTAGCTTTCGCAAAACCTTTTGAGGAGGACCTTTTGATGGTTGATATTGATTCTAAAAAAGAAGTTAATATTAAGCTTCACTCCAAAGAAGAAGCTACATACAATGCACTCTGCTTAGGAGTGAAAGATTATTTCAAAAAAACTGGTCATTGTCAAGCGGTTTTGGGATTATCTGGTGGAATTGATAGTGCATTGGTAGCTACAATAGCTACTGATGCATTAGGACCAAAATCTGTTCATGGTATCTCACTTCCATCCAAATATTCTAGTAAGCACAGTTTGAACGATGCTGAAGAATTAGCAATTAGGCTTGATATTGATTACAGAGTTATTCCAATTCAAACTGTAGTCAACGAAATAGAATTAGCATTAAAACCCCATTTTAACAATACAAAAAGAAATATTGCTGAAGAAAACATACAAGCTAGAATCAGAGGTAATATACTTATGGCAATTTCAAATAAATTTGGGTGGATGCTACTCTCGACTGGAAATAAAACAGAATTAGCATTAGGATATTGCACTTTATATGGAGATATGAGTGGTGGACTATCAGTAATATCTGATTTAAGTAAATCTGAAGTATATTCTCTATCTAATTGGATAAATAAGGCTTATCCAACTAGGATACCGCAAAATACGATAAATAAACCTCCCTCAGCTGAATTAAGTCCTAATCAAGTTGACCCATTTGATTATGATATTGTTAGCCCATTGGTAGATGATATTGTTGAAAAGGGAAAATCAATTGGTGAGCTAGAAGAAACTGATATTGATAAGGATTTACTACACTCAGTTTTTAATAAAATCAGAGGGAATGAATTTAAGAGACGCCAAGCTGCGCCAGGTCTTAGAGTTTCTGAAAAAGCTTTTGGAATAGGTAGAAGATATCCCTTGGTTAATCATTTTAATGGTAGAGCAATAGATAATGAATAAAATTATTTTTAGTTCAATGTTTTTACTTTTTTTTGAATTTTTACAATCATCAATTCCAGCAGATTTTTGGAATGGTTATACCCAAAAAGAGAAAATCGCGTTTATAAATGGTGTTTATGGTACGGTTGCTAAAATAAAGGCACACCATAAAACAGAAGTACGTAAACAGTTCATTTACGATGATAATTGGGTCGAACCATATTACATTGAACGTTTTTATGAAATTGCCGATGAATATTTATCAGAAGAGGTAGGATATAACATCAATATCATAGCGATGCATATGGATGCATTTTACAGTAACTCTGATAATTATAATATCCCTGTTTTAGAAGCACTTAGAGTTGTCTCCCTTATTCAAGATGGTCAGAAAAAGACAGCAAATCTTCGATTATTACGTGCGCAAAAAAAATATGAAAAAGATTAAATAAGTTCAGTAAAAAAATATTTTAGCATGTTTTATATTAGGAAGGTTCAAATAAAATTAATTTATCCTAATTGATTTTTTAGGATGAAACAATATCAATGAAATGATTTTTATCAATTATAAAGTAAAGAAAAAAGTCAATTTTTCAATACTTATACATAAAAGCTTAATAGATAAATGAATACGGAATTAATTAGAAATTTTTGCATAATTGCCCACATTGACCATGGTAAATCAACTTTGGCAGATCGATTACTTGAGGAAACTAAAACTCTTTCTGATAGTGAGATGAAAGACCAGGTCCTAGATAGTATGGATTTAGAAAGAGAACGTGGTATTACTATCAAGAGTCATCCAATACAAATGAAATATAGTCATCGTGACGGTAAAATATATACACTCAATTTAATTGATACCCCTGGGCATGTTGATTTTTCCTATGAAGTATCTAGGTCATTAGCAGCGTGTGAGGGAGCACTGCTTTTGGTTGATGCAGCCCAAGGCGTTGAAGCTCAAACTGTGTCTAACGCATATTTGGCAATTGAAAATAATTTAACTTTAATTCCGATTATTAATAAAGTTGATTTACCATCAGCAATGGTTGATGAAGTTAGAATTCAAATTATGGAATTAATTGGATGTCAAGAGAATGAGATTATAGAAGCCAGCTCCAAAAGTGGATTAGGCATTGAAAATATTTTTAGTGAAATAATAAATAGGATTGAACCTCCACTGGATAATTCAAATAATAAATGTAAAGCATTAATTTTTGATTCTATGTATGATAATTATAAGGGTGTAATACCGTATATAAGGGTTTTTGATGGGGTTCTAAAACCAGGTATGACCGCAAAATTTTTCTCACATGGTAAAGAGTATGAAATAACTGAAATAGGACATTTTGTGTTGGATAAAGTAAAAACAAATGAACTACGTTCTGGTGACGTTGGATATTTAGTTGGTAGTATTCGGGATATGGCTCATATACAACCTGGAGATACTATTACTGTTAGTGAAAATGAAGCCAACAAAGCTTTGCCTGGATATAAAAAAATTAAGCCTATGGTATATTCAGGCTTATTCCCAGCCGATGCTGATGATTATGATCAACTCAGACAGGCATTAGAAAAATTAAAACTAAATGATGCCTCTTTAGAATTTAGTCCAGAAACTAGTGAAGCATTAGGCTTCGGTTTTAGATGTGGATTTTTAGGTCTTTTGCATATGGAAATTATTCAAGAAAGACTTGAAAGAGAATTTGATCTTGATTTAGTTACAACAACTCCTAATGTCATATACAAGGTACATAAAAGGAGTGGCGAAATATTTGTTGTAGAAACACCAGCTAAAATGCCTGATAGCGGTGATATTAGTAAAATTCTTGAGCCTATTGTTTCTGCAGAGATTTTAACTCCCAAAGAATATATTGGCAGTATTATGACCTTATGCCAAAAAAAGAGAGGAGTTTATAAAAACACTAATTACCTTTCGCCAGAAAAAGTACAATTACATTATAATCTTCCATTAGGTGAAATTATTTTTGATTTTTATGATAAATTAAAATCAATAACAAGTGGATACGCATCATTTGATTACGAGTTAAAAGAATTCTCTGAGGCAAAACTGCAAAAATTAAACATTCTCATTCATGGAGAGCCTGTAGACGCGCTTTCTACAATTTGCCACGCAGATGATGCTTATCATAGGGGTGTTGCATTATGTAGCAAATTAAAAGAATTGATTCCCAGACAAATGTTTGAAGTCGCAATCCAAGCATCATTAAATAATAGGATAATTGCAAGAACAACTGTTCGAGCATTGAAAAAAAATGTTACAGCAAAATGCTACGGTGGGGATATTACACGAAAAAGAAAACTATGGGAAAAACAAAAGAAAGGTAAAAAAAGAATGAAAATGATTGGAAAAGTAGAGGTTCCTCAAGAAGCATTATTGGCTGTGTTACAGGTTGATAACAATTAATGCATATAAAAACATATTGGGATAACACAAAATCGCCCCTATATAGTTTTTTATTCACTTTACCTTTATTCTTATTGTATGAATTAGGAATTTTTCTATCAACGTCAAATGAAATGATATCAATGCGGAATGGTGCTGATGCATTACTAAGACAGTTATTGTCAGCTCTCGGGATAAATGGTTTTTATTGGATTGGTATGGTATTCCTCTTGGGATTTATCATTGTATTTTGGTTACAGAAAAAGTTCTGGGAGCATATGGAAATAAGAGGTAAGCATCTACTTTTAATGATGTTTGAAAGCATCATATGGGCTTTGATACTTTATTTTTTTATGTCAAATGTAAATATTTTATTAATGAATCCTAGCGGACGCATTATAATACAAAAAGTAACTCTAGCTATTGGAGCAGGTATCTATGAGGAATTTGTCTTCAGAGTGCTACTGATTCTAGGAATATCAGGAATCCTTGGATTTGTTTTTCAATGGGAAAACAAATACAAAAAAAACCTTATTGCTATGATTATTGCAGCTGCAATTTTTTCTTTATTTCACTTCATAGGTGAATTTGGTGATTATTTTTCATTCAATCTTTTTATGATAAGGTTCTTCGCTGGAATTGTACTCGGATTTTTATACTTTTTTAGAGGATTTGGGATAACATCTTGGGCCCATTCAATTTATGATTTAATTATTTTAACAAGAATAACTACTGATTAATATAATTTTATGATATTATTTAAAATTTTTTTAATAAACAAAAATTATGATTCTTTTTGTTTATTCAGGAACTAATGCTAGAAAAATATGTTTATAAATTAATTTGAATAATTATATTACTAATACAATGCATGTAATTTTAAAGGAGGTACCGCTTGTATCCCATAATAGTTGATTTTGGAATTGTCAATTTTTTTGGTTTTGAATTTCGATTAGCCATATACTCTTTTGGTCTTATGCTTGTTATAGCATTTTACAGCTGTTATTTTCTTTTAGATAAAGATTTAAAACAGCTAGGATATGACGAAAAATTAGCGTCAGACATTATCTTTTGGTCTGCTTTAGGCGGTATTATTGGTTCAAAGATTTATCACGTTATTGAAAACCTTGATCAAATTTTGTCTTCAAATAATCCATTAGAGCATATATTTAGCGGGTCAGGATTAGTTTTTTTAGGAGGCTTAATTGGTGCAATAATTGCTGTATCAATAATATTAAAGAAATATGGTGTTAGTTGGCTTTTTTTTGCGGATAGATTGGCGCCTTTGATTTTACTTGGATATGCAATAGGAAGAATTGGTTGCTTTCTGGTAGGTGATGATTATGGTATTCCTTCAGATTTACCTTGGGCTGTATCTTTTCCAAATGGTTTACCACCAACAACATCCTATGTTTTTACATCCCAATTTCCTTGGATAGATATTTCAAAATATGGAGATGGTGTTTTAACTGTACATCCAACTCAATTATATGAAACATTTATTTGTTTCGGATTATTTTATATGCTATGGTTAAAACGTAATACTATCAAAATCCAAGGTAGTTTATTTTTTCAATATTTGATTTTTGCTGGATTGGAAAGATTTTTAATTGAATTTTTTCGTACAAATGAAAAATATCTTTTTGGCGTTTTTTCTGGAGCACAAATACTTTCTGGTTTTATGATTTGTATCGGATTGTTCTTCTTAATTAATCCATTACCGCCTAGTGAAAAAGAATCCATCTAACTGGTTAGTTATAATTCCATTTTTATTTTACCTACTTCCAGGCCAAAAAGATAAAATTAGAATCATAGAGCATCGCCTTCTTCCAGATAAAATCTCTAATCTTGGAATACAACCAACCAAATTTAATTGGTCTATAGCTGATAACTTTTTATTACTGGATGTTCAAAAAGGAGTTTTGTTTGAACTAGGTCCTGATGGCAATTTGACTTTTTCAAGTGGACTTGATACGGAATATTCAGTATTTGGTGATTTAGTTTGGATGGGTTTGTCTCCGGAAGGTGTACGTTTGATTGATCGGCTGGAAAATGAGATTATATTCTTAAACTACAGACTAAACCAAATACAGAAGGTCGCTATATTTCCTAAATTATATCCAGATATGGGTACCATAGATATTTGGGGGAGAATGTATCTTTATTCGAAGACTTATAATGGCATTTATTCATTTGACCAGATGAATGTTAATAAAATACCATTTATTGATATCTCAAAGGAGGATTTTTCTAATGCCTATGTCCAGGATTTTGCTACTAATTATTTTGGGGAATTGGCAATTCTATGTTCAAATAATACCTTACTTGTTTTCAGGAGAAATGGCCAATTAAAAATGAGTTTAAATTTTGACTTTGAAGATGCTGAATTTTTAGTCTCATTGAAAGATAATTGGTTGATACTTAACAGCAGAGGGAATATTTATTCAGTAATGGATTCAACAAGATTTTTTGTACCTAAAACAAGCGTACCTGTATTAGATGCTCAGTCTAAAAATAAAGCAGTTGCAGTTTTATCAAAAGATCATTTACTCGTATTTGATGTTAAATAATTTACGGTTTTTAGCATTTTTCAGTATTTTTTTTATAAAAATTTATCCTCAAGTATCAAGTGCTATTGACACTGTTTACTATGAAAGTAATTCATCTATTGTCCAATTAAAAAATAAATTCATAGATGAATCTTCTTTAATTATAAACGGTGGGGAAGTTTTAATCAAATCAATAAAGGTATTTCCAATAAATGGTCAATTATTATTACCAGACACCATTATGTCACAAAGATTAATCATAAAATACGATTATTTAACTTCTGGTCTGCCGATAATAGTTGGACCAAAATGGAAAACTCTACCGAAACTTAATCTCATAAAGGAGAAAAATAATTTAATAAATTCACAAAATAGACTATCAGAAAATGAAAAAGTTAATAGTGTTATTTCAAACGGTAGTATATATAGAAATATAAATATTTCGCCGATGGGTGGGGCAAATTTTTCTGGTGGTCTTCAAATGCAAATTAATGGGAAAATATCAAAAGATATTGCTATAAGTGGTATCCTGAATGACCAGGATTTTCCAATTCAGCCAGATGGTTCAACGCGTGAGTTAGATGAACTAGATAATGTTTACCTTAAGATTATGCACAACAATTTTGATTTCGACGTTGGTGATATTTTTTATGAGCATTATAATATAAATAGAAAATTAGTCGGAATAAAAAATGAATTTAATTTCGGTGAACTGCAAGGTTCTTCAATTTACGCCAATTCCAGAGGGGATTTTAGATATCTTGAAATTAAAGGACGTGATGGCGACCAAGGCCCATATCAATTAATTGGAAATAATGGGAATAGTGATATAATTATTCTGGCAGATACAGAAAAGGTATGGCATAATGGAAAAAAGCTAACTAGAGGCTTGAATTATGATTATATCATTGATTATTCTACAGCTGAAGTGACTTTCAATCCTATTATTTTAATTGATTTTGATTCTGATTTAGTATTTGAATATCAATATTCTGATTATGGCTATCAAAAAGGTTTCTCAGGAGGGAATATAAAAAAGATATATGGTGATTCTCGTACATTAGAAATTGGATTCTATAATGAAGATGATAGATATTATACTGATGACATGAGTGAAATCATATTTGATTCTCTCAGTTTAAATGAAAAAGGTCCTATCCAAATATCGACATCTACAAAAAATCCATTAGGTGAGTATTATTTTGAGAATGGGTTTTACATTTATGACCCACTTTTTACTAATAGTAATGAAGAAAATCGATTTGATGTAGTTTTTCAATATGATTTAAATGGTAATTACCAGCGTAAAATCTCTAGTAATAATAGAGTTTATTATGAAGCTGTTAAACAAGAAAATAAAGATAATATACTAGACTTATACAGCCCTTATAAAATTATTTATCCACCGACTGGGCATCAATTAGGATATATCGATTATGATTACAAGATTAATGATAATATTCAATTCAAAGGAAATTTATCTGCTTCTTCCTATAACGAAAATAGATTATATAATGGGAAAAATAAGCTTGGTGTTTCTTATTCTTATGGTATCGGTTTTGATTCATTGAAATTAGGTATAGGTTCATTTAGTATAAATTTAAAAAATAGTAAAAGAAGCATTGATTATAATTCAATGGGACATGAAAATGATGTTCGACATACAAGATTTTGGAATCTTGATTCATCAGTAATTAATGGTCTAGATGAACTAACGCTACAATCAGAATTTTCTGTAAATAAAATAGGAAGTTCTTCTTTAGAATTTTCCCGATTATATAATATGGGAAATAAGAATACTAGGTTGATTTTTAAACAAGAATTATCAAATAATATTTTAAAAAATTCGTATTATGATTTTATATATGTTAAAGGTCAAGACACATATTTTACTAGATCAGAAGCAAAATTGAATATTCCATATGGGATTTTCTCCCCATTTGTTAGTTTTTTATCGGAAAATGATTCTACAAGAAATTTGTTTTGGAAAAGTGGCGTTGGCTTAAGTATTCATAAAAATAGTACAAAAATAGTTACAGGTTTTGATTATCGTGTAGATAAATCATTAAATGGCATTGAACTTATTCATAGTAATTATCAAGATTATCTTGCATATTTTCAATATAGAACGGTCTTACCAGCAGGTGTACGTCAAAAAATAATATATAAAAAGAGAATAAAAAACAAGGCTCAGGGAGATAATTTCAATTACTCACTATTTGATATCGAGTTTAGAAGATCGTTAAAAAACAAGCCATTAAGATGGCAAGTTAAATTTAAACAAGAACAAACACTCATAAAGCAAAGGACGACAGTATATGATTCTGTGGGCTATGGATTGGGGCAGTATCGATATGATAATATTTTCAATACATATATTCCTGACCCCAATGGTGCTTTTGTTGCTTACACAATTTTTACAGGTTCTAGAAAACCCAATTCTGTATTTCAAGGCTCTCAAGATGTAACATATGAATTTAGCGGAATGAAAAGAAAGTCTAACTTTATTATTCGTTCCAATGCAAAACAAGAATTTAGAGGAGAAAATTTTACAATAAATAATCTATTCAACCCTAGTATCAATGATAGCCTTATTTATCGTTCTTATATGTTCAATAGATATGAATTTATGAGATATGGAAAAAAAAGAATATTGCTTTGGTTAGAATATTATAAAAATCTTAATGGAATGGATCCAAGAGGAAATGATTATAATCGCAGTAATGAGATTGGTTTAGAGCTTCATCGATCTTTTTCAAAAATTTCATCAATTAATAATCGTGGTGTTTTAAAGTCTTATTCAATCGAATCAACTATTTCTGAACAACGTAACCGATCATCATTAGGTTCCTGGAATGAATTACAAATCCAATCGAGGCTAAGCAGCGCTTTCAATGTTGATGTGGGGTTTATTTTTGGTTCAGAAGTTGGAACTCAGCAAGGGCAAAATTTTTCTGGGAAAGCATATGGCGTTAGTGGATTAATAAATTATATGTTCAAAGGAAATGGAAGATTACAAACAGAAGTGAAATTAGTTAATGTGGAGGAACAAAATAATCTTTCTTACTTACCTCCTGAGGCATTTGAAGGAAATCCTATAGGGTTATCTATGAAAATAAATTCAAATACCCAATTTTACATCAATCAAACCATTTCAATCATCTTATCGGTGAATATGATTGATAATTCAAGATACGATAATTTCATAACCTTTCAGGGTGAAGTCCGTGGATATTTTTAAATATATCTTAGTACTCTCATCAATGCTCCTTGCACAAAATGGGGAAATAAAATTTCATTCAATTAATAAAGATACAATTTTGAATAACCTCAATGAATATTTGGCCGATAATTCGAGTTTAACCAAACAGTTTATCTTAAAGTCATTTCAATTAGATAATAAAAGTTCAACATACGATGTGATTGATACAAAAAAGAAAATTGATTCACTTATTTTCCTAGATAAAAAACAAATTCACGATATAGTATTAAATCAAATATTTTCACCATTTAAAAAAACTATTCTTGGTTCCGGTATTATGAATGCTAGTGCTAATGTTAAGTCACGCTATTATTTTATAAATAAAGAGCCAAATTTAGAATTAGGATTGGTAAGTAATGAGATATTATGTGCGCTTTTATCCTTTGAACCTAATTTTGAAAGCCATTTTTCTGGAGTTGTTGGTATAAATAGATATCAAAATAAATGGAATTTTAATGGGGAGATAAACCTAAAATTGGAAAATTATTTTATGCATGCTGAACATTTAGATATTTATTGGAGACGCTTAGATTCTTTATCCCAAGTTTTCAAGATAAATACTGAGGTTCCTCATCCTCTTGGGTGGGATACAGGGATTAATTTTAATTATCATTATGAGATTTTTAATGGGCTTTATACATTTTATGAAAGTAGGATAGCTGTGAATAGTTATAATCAAATTTTAAAAAATATCGGAATTGGTTATGTTTTGGGCAGAACAAATGCAACTCAAAAAGGTTTTTCTTATGGTTTTTATAATGTTGAATACAAAGCCTTTTCGCTTTCATTAAAAAATAACTTCATCAATGATAGACTTTTTCCAAATAGTGGTTTTTCATTCCATACAATTTTGGATATAGGGTTAGATGAGAATCTATACTACTTGGAATGGAATTTATTGTTAAATAAATATTACTCTTTTACAAAAAAAACACATTATGAATTTCAATTTATTAGTAGGGGGATAGATTATCATAAAAATGTTGTACCAAAAAGTAGATATTTTCTTTTTGGTGGCTCATCAAGTTTAAGAGGATATGATGAAAAGGAATTCTCATCACCACATTATCAAATTTTAACATTTGAGTTAGGCTATCGTCCCAATGATACATTTCAAACAACATTATTTTTTGATTTGGGTTCTGATAGATTGAATCTATTGAAGAATAATTGGATAGGTTACGGATTTGGCTTAAAGCAAATTCGAAAAGATACAATAATAAAATTAGAGTATGGCTTATCTGATTTTAACTTGAATAATGGGAAAATCCATTTTGAATGGATATCGTTATTATGAAAAATGAAAACCATAACTTAATTAAAGTAGCTTACAATTGGTTTGTTACCATAATTTGTTTAGTTTTCTTTAACAGTTGTGAAAACAAAAGGGATGCATTAGGTGCTGATAATGAAATACGAGTAATTTGTTCAGAGATTGATAAAGCACATATCCAACAATACTTGAAAGAAATTTTTATTGATACATTATACACACCAGAACCGGAACCATTTTATCATTTGAAGTTTTCTGCACCGGAAACTTTTTCAGAATTAAAATCTCAATCGCAGGTTGTTGTTGCGACGATAGATGAAGAGACTAACAGTTCTGGATATAGGTTAATTAGAAAGTTGCTTCCAGAGAAGGATTTTAATTCAATGAGAGTTTCTAATCCAGTACTTATAAGCCAAAATATCTATGCCAAAAAACAATTATTCATGATAATTAATGCAAACTCTATTGAACAATTAATACCAACTATTGATGAAAAGAGAAATGGTATAAGAAAATTATTTAGAGAACATTTCATTAAAAGACAACATCCTTTTCTTTTCAATGATCATATGAATGAATCTATTCAAGATTCTCTAATCGAAAAATTTGGATGGGATATTAGAGTACCATGGGGCTGGGAAATTATTAAAATTAAACAAGATTCAAATTTTGTCTGGCTAGGCAAGGAGATGCCATTTCAATGGATTGGCATAGGATGGGAAAGTGGTAATTTAGTAAATGATGAACTTTCTGCTGGAAATCATATTTGGAATTGGATGCAGGTAAATTATGGTACAGTTAGGATAAATAATTACAAATTTAAACTTGATAAAACTGAACTTAAAAGTGGCTTGGCTTGGAGAGCACAAGGAATATGGGAGACAATTGATTTGAAGGATTCCAAAGGTGGTCCTTTTAAATCTTATATGTTCTATGATGATAAAAATGATAAAACATACCATTTGAATTACTTGATCCATCATCCGGGGAAAGATAAATCTATTTTTATGAGACAAATGGATATGATAATCAAAACATTTAAAATAATTGATAAATGAGAGTTTTAATTACAGGTGCATTTGGCCAATTAGGTACTTCACTTAGCAGTATTCTAAATAAAGATTATGAAGTGATTAGAACAGGAAAAATAGTTCCAAAAAATAATTTAGGTATAACATTGGACATTCAAAATCCAGTTATGGTAAAAGAAGTTATCAAAGCTACTAAACCTGATATAATTATTAATCTAGCAGCGATAACAAATGTTGATTATTGTGAGAAATATCCTGAGTTATCAAAAGAAGTAAACATTGGTGGTTTAATGAACCTTTGTGATTCGTTTAGCGGTAGAATCATCCATTTATCTACTGATTATGTTTTTGATGGAAATGATGGACCTTATAGTGAGAATGATGCTGCATCACCTCTTTCAGTTTATGGTAAAACAAAGTTAGCATCAGAACGCATACTCCTTGATAATAATCCCAAACACCTTGTTCTTAGAGGGAATGTTCTCTATGATAATGAGCAAAATGCTGATGCAAGTTTTCTTTCCTGGGTGTTAAAATCACTCACATCAAACACTAAAATTAAGGTAGTTAATGATCAAATTAATAATCCGACATGGACTAGATCTATGGCAGACATAATAGAATTGTGTATTTCAAAAAAACTAGATGGTGTCTTTCATTGGGGCGATTCTGATCATATCAGTAGGTATGAGTTTGCGAAAATAATCGCAGAAAAATTCTCTCTTGATTTATCCCTAATTGAACCTATCACAACAAGTGAATTAAATCAATTAGCTCTAAGACCGCTCCATTCTGGACTAAAAACTCAAAAAATTGAAGAAGTTCTAAATGTAATTCCACCAACATTAGATGATTGTTTAAATAAAATCTATAATGAAAAAGAATGAAGACACTAATCATATCGCCTACCTATAATGAATTAAAGAATATTGAAAGTCTAATCGAGCAATTATTTTCTGTAGATTCAAATTTTCATTTGCTTTTAATTGATGATAATTCTCCAGATGGTACAGCCAATAAAATAAAAGAATTACAATCAAAAAATGATAATATACATCTTGTAGAGCGTCCTCAAAAATTAGGTTTGGGGACAGCTTATTTATTTGGTTTTAAATGGGCATTAGATAGGGACTATGACGCTATAGTCCAAATGGATGCTGATCTTTCTCATAATCCAAATGATATTCCTAAATTAGTATCAGGTCTATTGAATAACGATTTAGTCATTGGTAGCAGGTATATCCAAGGAGTAAGCGTTGTAAACTGGCCAATTAGAAGACTAATCCTTAGCTATGGTGCTAATATGTATTCTCGATTAATAACGGGTATGCCAATCAATGATGGAACTGGAGGGTTTAAAGCTTGGAAAAAATCTTTATTGAAGAAAATTGAATTTAGTCGCATTAAATCACAAGGATATAGTTTTCAAATTGAAATGAATTTCAGGGCGTGGAGATTAGGGGCGAAAATTATTGAAGAGCCAATTATTTTTGTAGATAGAACCATAGGGGAATCAAAAATGTCTACCAAAATAATGTATGAAGCAATATGGATGGTATGGCGGCTGCGTATTTGGAAATTATTCAGGTGGCTTTAGTAATTAAACATGGACGTTTCATTTTGCATTGTTAATCTAAATTCAAAGTTACATATCCAAAATTGTATAAGTTCGATTTCTGATTCAATTAAAGGAATGTCATACGAAATTAATATAGCAGACAATAATTCAATAGATGGCTCACTAGATTTGATTAGCATGCATTATTCTTCTATCAAGTTAATAAAAAATACGAGAAACATCGGTTATACTAAAGCGATAAATCAGCTGTTAAAGGTAAGTAGAGGCAACTATTTAGCCATATTAAATCCAGATACGATTCTTTCTGATCATTCAATATATCAATTAATAAAATATATTAGTAACAGAAGAGATATAGGAATTATTGGTCCAAAGGTTGTTAATATAAATGGCAATTTTCAAAAATCTTGCAGAAGAGGTTTAGCTAGACCGAAGGCCGTTTTTTCATATTTCTTAGGTTTGTCAGAGGTCTTTCCATCAAACAAGCACTTCACTGGATATCATTTAAATCATCTAGATGAGAATGAAATTAATGAAGTAAGTGGTGTGTCAGGATCATGTATGATTATCAAAAGAAAAGTTATAGAAGAAATAGGTTATTTTGATGAAAGATTCTTTGCCTATCAAGAAGATTCTGACTATTGCATAAGGGCAATGGAACATGGATGGAAAGTTTATTATTATCCACAAGCAGTGGTAAAGCATCACGGTGGTATGGGAGGATCAAACTCGGTACCATTTAAAGCCATTTTTGAATGGCACAGGTCATATGTAAGATTCTATTTCAAACATTTTTCAAAAGAGCATGGTATGGTTTTCAATACGGTATATTTAGCTATAATGGTAATTAAACTTATCTTTTCAGAATTCAAGAAACTAATTTCTATATAAATGATTCAAGTTGCCCATATGGAAAATATGATGATCCTATTGCTTGGAAGTATAGTCATTTCTTCAATCCTAGCATTCATTAGTATTAAAATTGCACCCAAGATTGGTTTGATGGATATTCCAGGAAGTGCCGCACATAAGAAGCATGAAGACCCCATTCCATTAACAGGTGGTTTAATTTTAATTGATACGATGATAATTATGATGCTAGCTACTGGTTTGTGGAAGGATTCTGAGATTGGTCCAATATTGCTTTCATCGCTAATAATTGGACTTTTTGGTTTAATTGACGATTATTTCAATCTTTCGCCATTGAAGAAGCTTTCAGGACAGTTATGTGCAGCAACACTGTTAATTTCAATGGGCGTTCAAGTTAGCATATTTGATTCACCTGAATTCATTTACAGAACTGGATCTGAGTTAGATTTTTGGCTCAATATTGTAATTACTTTTCTATGGTTAATAGCATTAACGAATGCATTTAATTTTATAGATAGTTCTGATGGTTTATCTGTTGGATTGAGCGGGTTGTCAACCGCATTTTTTCTTATAATAACCCTCACCAACGGGCAGGTGTCAATAATTTACTTTTGTGCAGTTCTGTTGGGGATATGTATAGGCCTATACTTTTTTAATTCCTATCCTGCCAAACTTTTTTTAGGTGATTCAGGTGCTCAAACTCTTGGATTTCTTCTTGGGGCAGTAGCAATTATTTATGACCCCACAACTGGAATTCAATCATCAACTTGGTTCGTACCGATAATGATATTCTATGTCCCTTTATTTGACCTTGGGCTTGTAGTGTTTTCTAGGATAAGAAGAGGGAAAAAAATACATCAAGCCGCTCAGGATCATACATATCATAGACTATCTGCAAAAGGTCTGCCTATTCACCATTCAGTTCTAGCACTTCACGGTATATCTTTAATAATGAGTATGGTCGGATATTTGTGCTTAAATTTGTCCATTATTGCAGCAAATATTATATTTCTCCTTACAATCATTCTTGGGGTAGTACTATTTTTAAAGTTGGATATCGGTTACTCATAAAAAAACATGACTGAATATTATCTTGAATTTGAAAAACCAGTTAGAGATTTTGATGAAGAAATTAAATCTTTATTATCTATAGAAAATCCTACTAAGGAAAATTTGTCTTCTTTATCAAAATTAAAAAAGAAGAGAAATGAACTTATAAATGATATATACTCTGGTTTGACCAGGTGGCAGCGCATACAGCTTGCTCGTCATCCAAACCGACCATATTCGCTAGATTATATAAAATATTTTTCTAGCGATTTCATTGAACTGCACGGAGATCGTCATTTTATGGATGACCCTGCTGTAGTTACTGGACTTGGACATTTTGGTAATTATAAAGTTGCTTGGGTCGGACAACAGAAAGGAAGAAATACTAAAGAAAATCTTCATAGGAATTTTGGAATGATGAGGCCAGAGGGATATAGAAAAGCATTGCGAATCATGAAGCTTGCAGAAAAGTTTAAATTGCCTATAATTACCTTAATGGATACTATTGGTGCATATCCTGGTATAGGCGCGGAAGAAAGAGGACAAGGACAAGCCATTGCAAGTAACTTAATGGAGATGTCAAATCTTAAGGTGCCAATAATTAGTGTTGTTATCGGTGAAGGTGCTAGTGGTGGTGCTTTAGGTATAGGAGTTTGCGACAAGATGTTAATGATGGAAAATACTTGGTATTCAGTTATTAGCCCCGAAGGATGTGCTTCAATTCTGTTCAGAGATGCAAAGCGCGCTGAGGATGCAGCAGAGGCACTCAGACCAATACCATCCGATCTTGTAGAAATGGGGATTTGTGAGCGAATTGTCTCAGAACCTAATGGAGGTGCACACCGTGATTTTACTGCATCTGCAGAATCACTAAAACAAGCATTGATTGAAGAACTAGATATACTATCAACTATTAAACCTGATGATTTCCTTGATAATAGAATAAACAAATATGACTCTTTAGGTTTTTTTATTGAGGACGAATGATTAAACATAATCACTTAAAGAAAATATTTTATAAGGACGTAGACCAAATGGGAATTGTTTATTATTCCCGATATTTAGAATTTTTTGAAGAGGCGAGAACTGAATTACTTAGTAAAATAGGCTTAAATATCTCATTAGTTGAACGCACAGGTATCTATTTACCAGTAATTACATCTCATTGTGATTACAAGAGAAGTGCAAAATTAGAACAAATATTGAATATAAAAACTAGTATAAATAAAATACCTAATGTAAAACTAAAAATAGAATATGAAGTTAGTTTATACGAAAATAGTACCCTTATCGCTAGCGGATATACCATCCACGCATTCACGAATTCTCTTGGAAAGCCTCAAAGAATTCCTACTGAGATTCAAGCTAGGATAGTAGAAAGCTTTAATAATTAAACTTAGCACATTACATTCTGAAAACAGGAAAAATCGTTTCACCAATTGGCTTATTTTGCATTGCATTAAGTGCAGTAATTAGAATATTTCGTGTAGCGGTTGGGCTAATGACTCCATCATCCCAAAGTCGTGCACTTGCATAATATGGATTACCTTCTTTCTCATATTTCTCTAAAATTGGTTTCTTGAAATCGTGAATCTCGCTCTCTGTAATTTCTTGTCCTTTTTTTATTGATTGGTCTTTTTTAATTGTGGACATTACATTGGCTGCTTGGTCCCCACCCATCACAGATATCCTTGCATTTGGCCACATCCACAAGAACCGAGGCTGATACGCTCTTCCGCTCATTGCGTAGTTTCCTGCTCCAAAACTACCGCCAACAATTATAGTAATTTTGGGAACATTGGTGGCGGCTACCGCCTGTACCATTTTAGCTCCATTTTTGGCAATCCCGCCAGCTTCTGCTCTTTTACCTACCATAAACCCGGTAATATTCTGCAGAAACAGGAGGGGGATTTTTCGTTTACTACAAATCTCAACAAAGTGTGCTCCTTTTATGGCCGTTTCACTAAATAAAACACCATTATTACCAATGATTCCAATTGGATGTCCACCAATCTTTGCAAATCCAGTTACAAGGGTTTTGCCATAATCTGCTTTAAATTCTTCAAAATTTGATTTATCAACTAATCGAGCTATAATCTCATGAATGTCATAAGGCTTCTTACTATTCTTTTCTAATATTCCAAAAAGCTCATTAATGTCATACTTAGGCTCTTGGAACTCTTTTTTATCTTTTATCTCTTGAGGTAAATGATCTATTATGCTTCGAAGCTTAGCTATTGCATCATCATCATGTTCAGCAAAATGGTCAGCGACTCCACTTAATCTAGTATGAAGTTTGGCGCCACCTAATTCTTCTGCCGTAGCTATCTCCCCAATTGCTGCTTTAACAAGTGGAGGACCTCCTAGGAATATTGTACCAGTCTTATTAACAATAATTGCCTCATCACTCATTGCTGGAACATAAGCACCTCCAGCTGTGCATGAGCCCATTACAGCTGCAATTTGAGGTATGCCCATTGAACTCATTTTTGCTTGGTTATAAAAAATCCTCCCAAAATGTTCCTTATCTGGGAATACTTGGTCTTGCATTGGCAAAAACGCTCCCCCGCTATCAACTAGATAAATGCAAGGCAAATGATTTTCTAAAGCAATCTCTTGTGCTCTAAGGTGTTTTTTAACCGTTAGAGGGTAATATGTGCCACCTTTTACTGTTGCATCGTTCGCAACCACTATGCAATACCGGTTCTTTATTTTGATTATGCAGGTTATTATTCCAGCAGCAGGAACTATGTCTTCGTATACATGATAAGCGGCAAGTTCAGAAAATTCCAATATTTCACTGTTTTCATCCTTGAGCTTATCAATCCGGTCTCTAACAGTAAGTTTGCCTCTCGATTGATGTTTTTCAATGCTACTGGCAGATCCCATTTTCTTAATATTGTGTAATTTTGAAGCTAGTTCATCAGATAATTGCTTATTGTGTTCAAAGTTTTCTATAAAACTATCTAAATCTTTATTGATTTTTGTTTCTAGAATGGGCATTTGAAATAATTAGTTTTTCTAAGATAGACCTAGAAGTAATATTTCCTATTATCTATAATTTCAGCTTCTTCCTTAAGACCGTCTATCCAAGCTTGAAAAAGTTGACCTTGTTTTCTAGAGAAAATTAGATCACGTAATTGGGCTTTCTGAGTTTCAAACTTTGTTGAATCAAACTTTTCAACTTCGATAAGTTCAATAATCGCCTGACCTCTGTTAGTCTCTAAAGGGCCTAGAATATCACCTTTTTTAGCATTTAACAAAGCGCCGTTTACAAAGAAACTTCTTCCTATGGATGTAAATCCTTGTAGAAGAGTTTTTGATTCATTTTTGAAGCCATCCAATTCTTTTTCATTTTCAATCAAATATTTTAAGTCGGATCCTTTAGTTGTCAATTTTATGAGTAAATCATTTGCTTCAAGCAGAGTAGCAGCTTTTATTTTTTCACGATCGAGCTTGGTTGCAATTTGAGATTTGACTTCGCTAAGGGTCTTAAAACCGGGATTGGTAATCGAATCAATTCTGCAGACAATGAAATATCGTTCATTTTCCATTATGTCAGAAGTTTGACCTAGTTTCCCATTAAAGGCAAATCGAATGGCAGTCCTTAGCCCACCAATACCAGGAATCGAATACATTGATTCATTAAATCGATTGTATGATTCAAAATTTAATTTATTTTCATCTACTGTCTCATAGAATCCATAGTCTTGGGCATCATAGCTAAAAAGATTTACATCTCTTTTCATGCTTGATAATGTTGATGGTGAAATTTCAGCCTGAGTGAGGATATGAGATGCAAGCACTTCCTTATCACCATCTTCATTTTTTCGTATATCACGAACATGGATTACATGAAATCCAAAATTAGATTTTATTGGACCAATTATTTGTCCTTTTTTTGCTTTGAATGCAGCTTCATCAAATTCTTTTACCATTCTACCTTTTTTGAACCAGCCTAGGTCTCCACCTTTAGTGTTTTGATTTCCGGGATCCATCGAATGTTCATTTGCGAGTGCTGCAAAATCTTCACCATTTTTTGCTTTAAGGTATAATTCTTTTGCAAGGGTTGATGCTTCAATTGAGTCCTGAGATGAAGGTTTTTTTTCCCATTTAACATACGAGATAGACCTAAGCCCATCGTGAGAAAATTCAGACTTGTTTTGTTCATAGTAAGATTTTATCTCCTCATCTGTTGCTTTTGAATCTTCTTTGGAAACCGTTGCAGATGTAATGTGAGCGCCTGTTAGTGTGAACTTTACATTGCGTTTTATGAACTCTTCTCTGATATCCTCATCTGTTATGATGATACTTTCATCTATCATTTTTTGAAGCTTGTAATTTGGTATGTATGTATCTCGCATGAAAGACTCTATTGGTGCCCATTCATTGCCTTGTGGATTTGCTAAGGCTTCAAGATATTTTTTATTATCAAATATTCCATTTGTTTGGAATGTTGGATTTTGTGTCAGAAAGGGAGGCGGATTATTTTCAAGATGATATATTACTTCATTATCAGAAGATGTGATTCCAAGTTCTTCCACAACCTGAGAAACCAATACATCTCTAATTAAATTATCCCATGCACTATTACGTGCTCTTTGTAGTAGAAGGTCATTTATCTCTTGTCCTGATGCTCTTGAATTTTGAAGTTGTTGGTTGACCATATTATTAAATCGGTCTGGAGATATGTTCTCACCATTGATCTGAGCAATGGTTGTCTGTGGATTTACGTTACCGAAGATCTGATCCACGATGTTTGCCCCACCCACTAGTCCACCAAGGGTCATACTCAATAGGAAAAGTGCTAGCAAGGCCCACAGGACGACATGCATTTTTTCGCGCATAGCGGTCATTAAAGCCATAGGTGTTCCTTAATTATTTATAAATATTATTAAAAAATTTTGCTGGCCAATTTATAATAGGGTATTTGATGAAACAATGAGCAAGAAGGATTTAACTTAGGGGTGTTATTATGAACCAAAATCAATCAATTTTCATAAATAGATACGGTGGGCCCGATGTTTTGGAATTTCGTTCAGGATCCATATCAGACCCGTTGAAAGGAGAGATTCAAGTTGAAGTACGATACTCTGGAATTAATTTTGCTGATATAATGAGTAGGATGGGCCTTTATACTACGCGACTCAAACCTCCTTATGTATTAGGGATGGAGATAGCTGGTGTGGTTAAAAAAGTTTCATCCGAAGATTTAAACCCATACCTTGGTAAAGCAGTTGTTGGTATGTGTAGATCGGGAGGATATTCCACTTTAGTCAATGCACCTGCAGAGCAATTATTTATTATTGATGAAAAGTGGCTTGATGTTGCTGCAGCAATCCCGGTTAATTACCTTACTGCCTATTTTATGATGATACATCAAGGAGCACTCAGAAAGGATGAGACCATTCTGATACACGGTATTGGTGGAGGTGTTGGCGTGGCCGCTTTTCAAATTGCAAATCATATAGGTGCGAATGTGATTGGTACAGCTTCTTTAGGAAAGCACGAAAAGCTAAAGAGATTGGGAGTTCATAATCTAATAGACTATCAGAACAATGATTTCCAAGATGAGGTCCTAAATATTACGATGGGCAAAGGTGTTGATCTTATTTTAGACCCTCTGGGTGGTGCGCAACTAAAAAAAAGTTATTCTATTTTATCTGAATTTGGCCGGATTGGCGTATATGGTTTTTCGACAGCAGTAACAGGACCGAAAAGAAATTATTTAAAAATAATTCCAGAGGTTTTGAAGATGCCAAATTTCAATCCTAGACACCTAATGATGAAAAATCAGGGTGCATTTGGTTTTCACTTGGGAATGATAAGGCAACGTAATGACCTTGTTAGTAAATACGGTGGTATTCTTTTTGATTGGCTTGAAAAAGGCATAATTGAAGCTGTAATTGATAGTGTCTTTGAACTTAAAGATGCAGAAGGTGCGCATTCCCATATTGGAGAAAGAAAAAATTTTGGGAAAGTATTGCTGAGGGCAAAATGAAAAATTTTTCCGAACTAAACGGCAACATCATTACTTGTAAAAAATGTGATAGACTAGTTTCTTTTCGAGAAAAAATTGCAAAAGAAAAGAGACGTTCCTATATGGAATGGAATTATTGGGGTAAACCTGTCCCCGGTTATGGTGACTCAAAGGCTAGGATAATGGTTCTGGGTCTTGCTCCAGCAGCTCATGGCGGGAATAGAACTGGCAGAGTCTTTACAGGTGATAAATCGGCGGAATTTCTGTTTAAATGTCTCCATGAAGCAGGTTTGTCAAATCAACCTAATTCAGATCATAGGGAAGATGGATTGGAGATAGATGGTTATATCACGGCTGCAGTGAAATGTGTACCTCCTGGTGATAAACCAACTGCAATGGAAAAAGATAATTGCAAGCCTTATTTAGAAAAAGAATTTGAACTATTAAATGATTTGAAGGTTGTTTTGGCTTTGGGGAAAATCGGGTTTGATGCTTGTCTTAGGTTTGTTCGTAATGTACACCCAGTTAAAATGAAAGATTATCCATTTGGGCACGGTGTGCGCTATGAATTGCCAAATGGCTTGACTCTCTTTGGTGCATTTCACCCAAGCCCAAGAAATGTAAACACTGGACGATTAAATCAAAAAATGATGGTGGATTTCCTTGAAACGATAAAAGTGGAAGTTGGATTATGAAGGTAATCATCTTAATTCTATTATCATTACAAATTCTTAATGGCAGGAGGCTTACTTTTGAAGAGGCAATAATAAGTTCTCCTTTTAATAATGCCAGTATTGGATGGAACATACCGATTCCAAAAGAAGATGCAGTCTTAATAAGGGGGCGAGGTGTAAATTGGAAAAAGTGGTATAGGGTTGACCTGCTTAGTTCAGATACTACACTATTTCTTGATAGCATGGCATTTAACTTAGATGGTGATGATCTTCATGTTAGCAACTTGCAATTCGCAAGTGATAAAAGAAGATTGATAATAAGGACTGATTCAAAAAAGATTTGGAGATATTCTCACATTTCTACCTACTTCGTTTATGACCTTCTGAAAAATAAATTGATTCCTTTAACTGATAACAATCAATCTTTGAGGAATGTGAAATTCTCACCTGATGGCAAACTGATCGCATATGTCAGACTAGATAATAATCTATATGTATATGACATAAAGCGCGATAGAGAAAGACAGCTTACTACAACTGGGTCGAAGACCATATTCAATGGTCATTTTGGTTGGTTGTATGAAGAAGAGTTGACTGGGTATGATGGCTATAGATGGTCTCCAGATAGCAGATCCATTGCTTATTGGGAAGAAGACGAGTCCATGGTTCCAGAATTCTCAATGATAAATGAATTGTCAAAATATCCAGTCATAAAAACAATCAGATACCCTAAAGCGGGGCAGAGGAATCCGTCTCTTAGAATAGGGATTGTTCGCGTAAAAGGTGCAGGAAGAAAGTGGATAGATAAAGCCTATGTTGATGACGATTATCTTCCTTGGATGAACTGGGTAAATAATGAAAGCATATCATTCTTGAAGATGAATCGTGACCAGAAAAAATGGGAAATGTATGTAGCGAAAAGCTCAACAGGACGATCGATTAAAGTATTAACCGAAAAAGATGAGACTGGTTGGTTAGATAATGATGGTCAAATAAGACATCTAAAAGATGGAAGGATTATATG
Organism: Fidelibacterota bacterium; assembly: GCA_002718655.1. Taxonomy (GTDB): domain Bacteria; phylum Fidelibacterota; class Marinisomatia; order Marinisomatales; family UBA1611; genus NZWG01. The sequence continues at coordinate 30,154 of PBFM01000009.1, read as the reverse complement.
GATATCAGAAAATTCTGGATTCAAACATGTTTGGATGGCAAAACATTCGGGATCTAGATCCTGGCCAATTACTGAAGGAAAATGGGAGGCCACTAAGTTAATACACGTTGATGAAAAGCAAGAGGTTATTTATTTTATTGGGAATAAATCCTCCGTTTTTGAACGAAAACTGTATTCCGTTCGGTTTGATGGTACGGAAATCTCTCTATTGACCCCTGAGGAAGGGGACCACAGTGTAAGGCTAACTGGTTCAGGAAAATATTTCATTGATACATTCTCAAGCACGGATAGTCCTAGAAAAATATTATTAAAGGAACTTCAGACTGGGAGCTTGGTAAGAGTGCTTGGTGAAACAGATATAGACCAATATAAGCAATATGATTGGTCATTTCCTAAAATAGTAAACTTTCCCACTCTCGACGGCAGTACTCAACTTGATGGACTCTTGACCCTTCCACCAGGTTATTTACCAGGCAAGAAGTATCCTGTGATAATCCACGGATATGGCATGCCAGGAACGCAGATAGTATGGAATCGTTGGGGCTCAACCTGGAACCAGTATCTAGCTCAACAAGGTTATGTTGTGTTCTCAATGGATACTCGCGGCATGAGCGGTCGAGGTGAAGGATTTAAGAATCTAAGTTATGGAGACATGGCAAAATATCTATCTCTTGATCAGGTTGCTGGAATTAATTATTTGGTTGGTGAAGGTTATGCAGATCCAGATAGAATAGGAGCATGGGGTTGGAGCGGAGGAGGCTATTTTACTTGTTTAATGTTGACAAGGAATGCAAAATACTTTCGTGCTGGTGTAGCTGTTGCACCCTGTACTGATTTTAGACTCTACGATACAGCCTATACGGAAAGATCGATGGGAATGCCTCAAACTAATAAGGCAGGTTATGATTCTACTAATGTAATGTCATGGATCCATAGGATGAGTGGTAGTATTTTGATGATGCATGGTACAGAAGATGACAATGTCCACTCGCAGCACACCATGCAATTCATTGAGTCTGCTCTGAGATCTAATAAGGATGTAGAATGGTATCAGTATCCAGGTCGTGATCACGGCATCTATGGCGGTGGGGCAAGAAAGCATCTTTATTCAAAGATGATTGAATTCTTTAAGGAAAACCTATAAGTAGAGTAATAGATGAATATAAAAAATATTATCATTTCAATCATGTTTTATTAGCGGTAGTCTATTTTTAATTGCACTTTAAAGAATAACTTTACAAATTCCGCTTATCATGAAAACTAAAAAGATATTATTGCTTGGGGTCTTGGTATCGATCACAGCGACCTCAGCGCAAACTTATAAGAATGTGAGAGCAAAGCAGGATGGGCTATCGATTTCCATACAATACGACATGGGTGGAAAGCTTTTTAGGGGTGATCGCGTTGCTCTTACATATTCATCCGATAATGGAAAAACATATGCTGAGATAAAAGACGCAGAGGGTGATCTTGGTCCCAATGTTTTGCCTGGAAAAAATAATCAAATAAACTGGCTTCTCATAGATAAGGATTTCATCATTGGAAAGATCATTAATTTCCGTTTGGTTACCATACCTGAGGGAATGGTCTATGTTGATGGCGGAAAATATACTAGAATAGGGATTGATGAGAAGAAAAAAGAGAAGACTGAGCACTCGGTGGAACTCGGAAGTTTTTTGATGGATCAGACAGAGGTTACACAGCGTCAATATCGACATGTAATGGGAAAATTTGCATCAGACTATACCGGTTGCATGGAGTGCCCTGTTGAAAATGTGTCTTGGTTTGATGCTAATGACTATGCATCAAAAATTGGAAAAAGACTCCCAACTGAGGCAGAGTGGGAATACGCAGCTAGGGGTGGGTCTTATGGAACCAAAGGTCAGTCATATTCAGGCTCTAAAAATATTGATGAGGTCGCCTGGTATCTAGAGAATACGGATGCGAAACAGCCAGTAGGAAAAAAGAAGCCAAACGCACTAGGGATCTATGACATGAGTGGTAATGTTTGGGAGTGGTGTTCAGATTGGTATCATGATGACTATTTCCAGATTGCCAGCATGAAAAACCCCGAGGGTCCTGACTACGGTACAGAGAAAGTAGTGAGAGGGGGCTCCTGGTTCAGTAATGAAGTTTTCTGCAACGTCTCTAGGAGATATAAACTTAAACCAGATTACAGGGATACTAATTTTGGTTTTCGCTGTGTGAAGGATCTTTAAACCGGATGAGAATGATGAAAAAAATAATTTCAATTAAACTATCTATATCTTTACTGAGCATGGTGATTCTTTTTAGTTGTAGCTCCGTAAAGCCTAATCTAGAAACTCAAATGACAAGCAATTCAGGGGCGTCTGGAAAAGGAAACAAGGAAAAAAAGCAGAAAAGCGGTTCTGGCTATGTACTAACAATAAAAGCGCCCGTAAAACCATCAGATGATTTGAAAAATTATTCTGAAAACCAAGAAAAAGAAGTGATCAATAATGTTGTTGAGGTCAAGCCAAATGAGGTTTTGGAACCTAACAAAGGTGATTCCTATTCAAATTCAATTAGGGTTAAGACGGTTTATGAGCTAGCAATGGATGCAAATCCTCCGATGTTTCTCCCTCACGATGAATTTGAGACTGCCTCTGAGTACAAACAGCGTGTAACTGAGCAGGTAAAACTGATGAAAGAGATCGTGCAAATGACGTCACAAAAGATGGAAATAAAAAACGCACAAAGATCGCAGGTTGCTAAGGAGAAAGAACTCAGCAATACCAAAATGATTGAGAGCCTAATGGCTGAGTCTTCGTCTTCTGTTGAGTTTACACCGACAGACATAGGCAGATATAATCCAGAGAATGAGACCTTCCCTGTGATATTGCATGATACACAGTATCAAATATCCGTACCAAGGGAAGAGGCTAGGACCTTCAAGGCAAATTTCAAATCTGTCAAGATCAAGGGCATAAAACAGCTCAGGCCAAAGTATGACGTATCCATCAATGTATCAAAGGCCCACATACGAAGTCGCCCCAATGGTTCCATCGTTGGTATTGCTAGTAGAGGTGAGCAGTTTGAGCATGTTCAGGATGAGGATGAATGGTTCAAGCTGAATTACAAAGGACAATTTGGATTTACTCATGTTAACAATGCTGAGCTCAAGCTTGTTGATATCGCTAATGAATATGAATATCATGACATGGTAGCCATTCACCCAACAACTGGTTCCATGTTTGCAATGATATCGGTTGACAAATTAGTTAAGGCTCCGCTAAACCTTGCCTCCAGAAAGTTACATGAATCCGGTCAACCAGATGGGCCCAAGGATCAATAGATCATTTTTATAGCATATATGTTTTTAGCCCCATTTGAACATCAGATGGGGCTTTTTTTTTTTTGAGATTGAAAAATAGATGATATTTTATTTCATATATAAATAAAAATATTCTTTGGTATGCTTTTTTGTTCATTATAAATTCGTATTGAGATACGTTTTCACCATCGTAATTATTCCTCATACCAGGTCAAGATACCTTGGCCATCAAACTTTGGAAAAAGTATCTTATGTGTGACGTCCATCAATACGTCACCAGATATATTTTAGTAGATTACATTCGATAGAATGCATATGAGGAATGGTTATACACTGCACCAGTTTACCGCATTGGAAATTTTCTACTAGAAAATTTACATAGTAGTTCAATCTTATCTTGGAGAAGATCATGAATAACATATTCGTATTATTTCTAGCGCTAATGGTGGTGATGCCATTGCAAGCACGCACAATAAAAACAGATAGGCCAATCCAGGCTCAAGACAATCGAGTTGTACCACTTCCTGAAGAGCCTACCATCTTAAATAATTTTGGTCCAGATCATCGTTTTGGGCGAGCTACAAACTACATAGGAAGAAACAGGTCATGGTCTGCCAGTCTTATTGATTCATCCTTAAATGGTTATGGTGCATACATCGGTGTAACTAACCCTCTCGCATATGATGTTGAAGAAGGTGGCCATGTGGCGGTTTTTCGTCAGTTTCAAGGTTTGAGTGCTTCTTCTGGATATATAGGTTCGGCTCAATCAGAGGATGGAGAGGAGTGGTTTGTTGAACAACAATTGAATACTCGATATCCAACTGGGCAAGAAGAGCCTGACCTTCCCACTGCATCGGGTCTGCCATCAGGGAGATATCCTAGTGCGGGATTTACATCCAACGGAAAACCTACTGCGATCTGGAATGAGTACACCAATCCAGAACAGGGTGGAGGTGCATTTGGTGGATACCCTCTCTATACCTATGATGCAGAAGATCTTGGTGAATTCTCTTCTTGGGTGAATCCATTTCATATGAACACCGGTTGCAACACAACCCCATGTGACCCGCCTGATCTTTGGACAGGGAACGTGCAGATCTATAATGATGGCAATAGCCCAAGAATGGCTGCCTTGTATGGAGGCTGGTCAGATAATAACCATTATTGGATAAAAAGTACTTTCCATGCAAATGGCTACTTTCTACTTGATGATCCAGTGGTACCATTCAGTGATGATGAACTAAATGAATATGGTGAGCCAATTTGGGTTCCTGGTTATGCCTCTGATCCAGATTTTCACATCAATAATTACGGCATGGGATACATGGTCAACACTGGCTACCATAATGCCTTTGAGTTTGGTGAACCAAGGCTTCACACTCTTTGGTTTAGGACGACAGAGGATTTTGGTGACTCTTGGACAAGCTATGATGGATTTGCAAATACCGGCTACCAATACATCAGCGATGCAAAGATGATAGCTCTCACTGATTCTCTTTTTAATGTTTTTACGGATAATCCCGATCTTTACCCAGAGCAGTTGAACTATGATGACGTAATATATTTCCTTGATGATAGTAGTAGAACTGAAAGATCGAACACAAGCGGATTTGATCTTGTGCCAATGACCGTAGAGGACGCGGTTTCAAGCATAAATGCGAGAGCAGCTTATTCCACTGGAAAAATATCTAGCGATTCTAATCCAAATGTGCCGACAGAGAGCAGGTCTTCATTGGTCAATACTGTCGCTGCAAGGACGGTATACTCTAAAGATTTGAAAATAAAAAACGTCATCGTCCAGATGAATCAAAGGGCAGCCTCTTCAATCTTGTCATACACCGAACTTGATGAGCCAATCATTGATGCGGATCGTTCAATGTCAGATGGTCGATCAGGTATCGTTGCAACCTTGGTAGGGGGAGAGCATGTAAACGATCGTTCGGTTGACGTCGCATTACTCTTTGCAGATGATAGCAGCTGGGGCGCAGATGTAGCACAAAAATTATACTCTACTGGTCAGTTCAACAGTATTGCTGCCATTGACGTGAGGTACTTTACACCGAGTTATGATGAAATATCAGCATTTGACGCTGTCATGGTATGGAATGATTACGGTTTTGCAGACGCTAATGCACTTGGCAATGAACTAGCTGCCTATGTTGAAGCTGGAGGAGGAGTTGTGCAGGCCATGTTTGAAGTAGCTGGTCATGACCTGCTTTATGGTGATTACGAAAATTATAGGGTCATGAATGGAGACAGCTGGACATCAGGAGACGTGGTGTTCGGTGATTTAGTGACGACAGAACATCCAGTAATGGATGGAGTGAACCTGTATGATGGCTGTGGTGCTTGTTGGAGACCAAATTTTGGATCTGAAGGTCTTCATCCCGAATCATACCTCATAGCAACATGGGATGACGGAAGCCCACTTGCAGCCGCTAGAGAGATTGAAGGTGCACGAGTTGTAGGACTCGGAGTTTTTCCGCCATCCTCAGACTCTTATTCAAATGGTTGGTTAGCGGATAATGAGAACTACCCGCTTCTCATGGCGAATTCTCTATCTTGGGTATCTCAGACAGAAGATGATGATGGCCAGCTAGATGTTGCAGTGTTATACGCTGATAGCGATGAATTTGGGAATGATGTAGTAAATAACATTGCATCCATTGACCAATTTAATAGTGTCACAGGTGTGGGTGTAATGGACGCAACCGTCACTCTTGAAGAAATATCCGCCTTTGATGCGATACTTATCTATTCCTACTATAATTATCTTGATTCCGAAGCGATGGGTAATGTCATGGCTGACTATGTTGACCAGGGCGGAGCTGTGGTTAGTACACAATTCAACATGGGGCAATATACTCCACTCGGTGGAAGATGGGCGACTGATGACTATCATGCCATAATACCGGGTGAGAATGTTTTTAGTGCAATGAATCTTGGCACCGTGTATCAAGACACGCATCCGATCATGCAGGGTATAGAATATTTAAATGATTGTGGTGATTGCATAAGATCAACTGGAGTAGTTAATACCGATGAGGATGCAGTGCTCATTGCAGAGTGGGATGATGGAAACCCATTGGTAGCAACCAGAGAGATCAATGGAGTCAGGAGAGTTGATCTTGGAATGTTTCCACCATCTAATAGTGTTTTTGAAGGTGGATGGGACATTGTAACTACCGATTTTAGTCTTTTAATGGCCAATGCTCTTTCCTGGGCTGCTGGCGGATCAGTTGATGAGGTACCAGATGGTGTACCACACCGTCTCACCCCTGGACTTTTTCTCTGGTATGACTTGGACGTTAGAACAGATGAGCAGGGCGGACTTCATATTGTTGTTCCTGGTTCTCCCTATCTTTGTCAGGATACGGATGGAGGATGTGAGGACAACGATGGTGATGGACTAGCTGACATACGATTTCAAGAATCAAGATATGGTAGTGCAGGACACTATTACTTTTACAACCCTAATCCGAGTAACTCCGCTAGCTGGAGGCTTACTCTACTAAACGATCTCTCAGAGACATATTTTGCTGATTGGGGTGCCTCTGACATCCCATTCCTTGGTGCTGTTGATGGTACGGCCCCAATGCATTACTTTTATCCAGAGATCACTCTAAGTGGTGAAGAAGGCAGCCAGGTAATGTGGTACGCAGGGTTTGAGGGCTCTGGTTTTCAATGGAACGCAGATGAAACACAATATCTTCCTCAAGATGTTGACATCTATCTCAGAAAATCAAATGACCTGGGGCAAAGCTGGACAGACCTGGAGAACGTTACGAATACTCCAGGGGGCACATTCCCAAATAAGGAGATTGAGGCAGGTGTTCACCTTGCAGATAATGGAACAGATGATCAGGTGGGTGTATTTTTTCAGACACCTGATTTTTATACGGAGACCTATCCACCAGCTAATGGTTATACGGACTACATGAATCGGATCTATGTGGGTGTCTATGGTGTAACGGAAGATGAGCCTGAATATAATCAGCTTGTCATTAACATGTATGACTCCTACGGAGATGGATGGAACGGAAATGTTCTTACCATAGGAAGTGAATCCTTTACCCTTGAAGATGGTGATGCGGGAATCGCAGACCTTCAGCTTGAGGATGGTGCCTATGTTGTTACCTGTGACGGTGGCTCATGGCAATCTGAGGTCTCATGGAATATTGTAAATGAGGATGGTGAGGTCATTCTTGAAGGTGGTGCTCCGTACGAAGGATTATTGGAGCTGGGGGAAAGTACCACTGTTTTTGGTTGCATGGATGCAGGTGCAGTTAATTTTGACCCCGATGCTACATTTGACGATGGGTCGTGTTACTACATGGGCGACTCTTGCCATGTGGCGCTTGATTTTCAAGAAGAGGGCGGATCAATTGATGGAAGTAGCAGTGTAGAAGGAACTTTGGAATATTCATATGATAGTGATTGGTATTGGTTTTATGTTAGCACAGAAACAGAAGAGATAAACATTTCATTAGAAGGTTCCTCCTTTGACACGAAATTAGACCTCTATACTGACTGTGAGACATTCATCGATACGAATGATGATTATCACGGATTACAATCACAGATCGATTTGTATGGCGCGGGTGGTGGTTCTGTTTATACGGTCAGAGTATATGGCTTTGGTTCGGCTTTTGGGGACTATGTTTTGAACATAAATGACAATTCCTTAGATGGTTTCAGTCAAATAGATCTTATTGCTTCATCTGGTCTTGAAACTGCATACCTCTCCTGGTTCCCACATCAGCCTGATGGCTCTCGCTTGAGGGCACCAGGATTTTCTGGAACGGTTGATGAGTTGATCCAATGGCGGATAGATAATAAAAAACAAGGCGTTGACCCTATCACTGGCGCAAGAGGTCTAACCCGTGCAAGACTTTATGAGAGATTGGAAAACAATGGATATCAATCCTCTCGTGATGCTGAAGTGATCATTACCCTTTTTGATTCCTATGGCGACGGACACTATGGAGGTGAATCCGATGGTGACGCTTATGTTCTTAATTCGAATGGTGATACACTACACGTGCTTGAAGGACCTTGGGAGGGCAATCAGAACTCCTATGGACCTTTCTACCTTGCAGATGGTCAGTATTCCGTTGAGTGGGACCCAACCGCATCTTATCTTAGTGAGCAGTCAATGGAGGTCACTGATGCCAATGATTCAACCATTGTTTACGGTTCGGGAGTTGCTCCCTCTGCTTGCTTTGCTTTGGGTGATCATTATTGTGGTTCACCTGATCTGACAATAACGGATGTTAGATACGATAGCTGGACAGGACGTGTTACAGTGGACATATCAAATATTGGCGAAGCAGATGCAGGATATTTCTATACAATGGCCTATCTGGAAGAGCCTGATACAAATGAAACCTATCCTCCAGGATTTTTCCAATATGCTTGGGAGGGTAATGGGCTTGCTGCTGGGGAATCGATGACCTTGTACCTCAGTGATTACCTAACTCTTCCTCTATTTACTGGTGGATACAATGATGAGACCTATATCGTATGGGCAATGGTAGACGGTTATGGTAATTATGTAGTCGAGAATAATGAAAGCAACAATGTGGGGGAAACGACCATCGTTAACACAAGTCCATTAGCAAATTCTTCATGGGAAATAAATCGTCTTGACGAGGACGGAGGAAGTTACGTCTTGGATGTCATCGGAGTGGATGACTGGCTACCGGATTCCTTGATTCACTATCAAGACCAAGGTCTAGATGGTGGAGTAGAGGTGTGTTACATGGTTAACCAATTTGATGGAGGCGTAGAGACTGCAGAATCAAACCTTGCTTGTACAACCCCCATCGGTAGTGACTTTGATGTTCCTGCACCAAGTAATCTTGAAATTTCCAACTCAGGTTTTAATGTTAGTCTAACATGGGATACACCAGAGCCCTATGACTTTTCCTCCACCATACAGGTTTCATCCCCAAGTGTTAGGCAAGGAGGCGAGACCGTTGAGGATGCTGTAACCATAACTGAATTTCCAACAACCTTAACAGGTACCATTGTTGGTTACGATAATGACTACGATTGCAATGACATTGGAACATCAGAATCTGGTGACGTGGTTTATAGCATCACCCCAGAAAACGATATGGTTGTAGACCTAAGCCTATGTTACTCAAGCTACGATACAAAAATATTTGTTTTTGAGAATGAAGCAGGAAACTTTGCCACAACCGTTTATGGTGAATGGGCATGTAACGATGACTATTATTATGGTGAACAGCAAGGTGATTGCACCCAGTGGTCCTCTGCAATTCAAGGTGTTTCCATGGCTGCTGGCAATACATATTACATAGTGATTGATGGGTGGAATGGAGAAGAAGGAGACTATGTGCTTGATATTGAGCCATTTAACCCTCATATTGGGTACGCGATCTATGATAACAGTAGTGGTGAATTGATCAACGTTGGTCAAGCTAATTCTCAAGACAATGAATGGAGCACAGTTCAGTTCATTGCAGAGAATGTAGATGTGAGCTATGCAATTTCTGCACTATACATACTCCCCGGTATTACGGATGTTATTGAATCTGATATTGTTGGACCTGTTACTGCTACTCTTGAAATATCAGATAATCCGGTCAATTTACAAGCGGTTGAGCTTGAAGATCCAGAAAACGCGGTTCATCTCACCTGGGATCCGCCATATGATCTCTCGAACATGGAGCTAGCATATGATAATGGAATTGTATCCACTGCTTATTACTATCCAGGTGCGGTAGCGGTTCGATTCAGGGTTTCTGGTCAATACTCCATCCACGGACTTGCGAATGCTGTTTGGACCGGAGGGTGGCCTGACGCTGAACTTGGTGTGACTCCGTTCACCTTATCCATATTGGATGTGGACGAAGAAACGGATCTTCCTGGTGACACACTGTACCAAGAACAGGTACTCGTAGACGCAGACCCTGAGTCTGACACATACGGTTGGGCGATGACAAATGAACTAGCAGAGTCTCCAATGACTGTAACGGGTGATGTTTTCGTCATGTACAGTGATTTTGGATATGACTTTGAAAATAATTCCACTGGTCCAGACATGGACATGATGGCCTGTGATGACAATCTTGACTTTCCCGGGAATGTATATCAGTACAATGGCGCTCCTGGTACATCTCAGTGGGAGATGGGTAATTCGATGACAAGCGGTTGTGGTGACTGGATACTCCATATGTTTGCAGATTTTACCGTAGGGCGTGGGGCTTCGTTTAGCAACTCTGGTACTTGGATAAATTATTCTGGTGAATCCGTTTTGACAGACCTTACCATGCCAATTCAAGATATTGAGGCCGCAAGTACCAAGGAGAACCCTGTTGATCTATTGAATCCTCCAGTTTCTGACCCTGTTTGGGCAAGTAACACGGTCAATAGGAACCTCAATCATTACAATGTATATCGCAATGATGAGATAATAGATGAGACAGCTTCCGATGTGACGGATTACTATGACTATGATCTCAGTTCTGGATATTATGAATATTTTGTAACTGCCAATTATGATGATCACGAGAGCATACCGAGTAATACATCCAGTGTATCCCTAGAAGGTCCATGTAACGACCTGACCATATACATGTATGATAGTTATGGAGATGGCTGGAATGGTAACACTCTTACGATCGGAGAGTCGACATTTACCCTGAATGATAGTTCATCAGCGGTAGACTACCTCTGTCTTAGTGATGGTACGTACAACGTATCGTGTGGCGGTGGTGACTGGCAGAGTGAGGTGTCCTGGCAGATCTTTGATGTGGATGGCAACCTCGTTCTTGAGGGAGGAGCACCTTTTGATGGTGTACTCCAAATCGGTGAGGTCGTGGATGTTCCAGGCTGTACGGATCCAAACGCAGTTAACTATGATCCTGATGCGACATTTGACGATGGATCATGTTATTACGTGGGAGACTACTGTGACGTCCCATATGATTTTGAAGAAGAGGGTGGCTCACTTGATGGTAGTACATCCGTAGAGAGTGCAATATACATGTCCTATGAGAGTGATTGGTATGCGTTTGATCTGTCTGGACATGCAGAGTCTCTTACCATATCATTACTCGGATCGGATTTTGATACACAGTTAGAGCTATGGTCAGCAGACTGTGATAGTCTTATGGGCTATAATGATGATTATGACGGAGTACAATCCCAGTTGGATCTGGTAGATGTTCATGAAGGGACATACCATGTCCGTGTATTTGGATATGGAAGTTCCATTGGAAATTATGTTTTGACCATTAACGCAGATCAAGAGGGCGATGGGAACTGGGACCTATATGCAAATGGAGGTCCTGGGAATGTTACCCTGAGTTGGGTACCTCTTAACCCATCTGGCTTCAGGTCAACATCCACTTCGGGATCGATTGGATTTCATGGTCCAGTAGATCGTCATGTTCAGTGGATGGAACAAAATAAGAAGCCAGGGGTTGATCAGGTAACTGGATCTCGCGGACTGACAAGAGCCAGACTGCAAGAGCGACTAGATAATAGTAGCGTTGAGATGCGTGATACAGAGGTTATCATCACCCTATACGATTCATATGGGGATGGTCACTGGGGTGGTGACAGTGATGGCGATGTCTGGATCATTGGCATGTATGGCGATACACTTGTAACGCTTGAAGGTGAATGGACTGGCTATGAAAACGCATATGGTCCATTTACATTTGACGATGGGGTATATCAATTGGAGTGGGATCAGACTGCACCTTGGCTCAGTGAACAGTCAATGGTCGTCACTCTTGCCTCTGACTCTACCGTTGTGCTTGGTTCAGGCGACGCACCATCTGCGTGCTTCTCTTTGGGAGAGGGATATGAATGTGGTGCGGTCTCCCTTCCTGATCTAGTTGTCGATGAGGTATGGTATGATTCTTTCTCAGGTAGAGCCACTGCGTTAGTAAGTAACATTGGTGAAGCTGATGCTAGTGGTTTCTATACTCTAGCCTATACAGAAGAACCTGATACTACGAATTTATATCCGCCGGGATATTTTCAATATGCATTTTGGGATGGCCTGGCAGCAGGAGAAACCGCCGAGATCTATCTATTTGACTATCTGACTCTTCCTCTGGTCTTAGGAGGTTTTGATAATAATAATTATGAGCTATATGTTTATGCAGATGCCTGGGGCAACTATGTAAGTGAGACCAATGAGTCCAACAATGTAGGATTGACATATGTCGACAATACAAACCCTCTTGAGAATGCATCATGGAACATCATGCGAAGTGATCTGGGAGAGTTTGATAATATCTCAGTTCCAGACTACTGGCTCCCTGATTCCATGATACATTATGTGGATGAGTCGGTTGATGCAGGCAATGAGTATTGCTATACCGTTGATCAGCTTGAGGATGGAGTAGAATTTGATTATTGGTCCGACCAGGCATGTGCGATCCCATCAGATGGCGGTGACTGGGATAATGACCTTGTCCTGATCATGTATGATTCTTATGGTGATGGTTGGAACGGTAACTATTTGGTCATTGGCTCTGATTCTTCCCATGCCTATACTCTTGAAGATAGTAGCTATGGTTTGGTAATGTTCAACCTGAATGATGGGACCTATCCTGTTTGGTGTGATGGAGGCTCCTATCAGGGAGAAGTTTCTTGGGAAATCTTTGATGTCAGTGACGGTACTCTATTACTTGAGGGTGGTGCGCCATATGAGGGCGTTCTTGAGATTGGTGATCCCACCTATGTATTTGGCTGTACAGACCCGAATGCACTGAACTATGACCCTGATGCGAACTATGATGATGGCTCTTGTTATTACGCTGGTGATGATTGTGCGAATCCATTCTCTTTTCTGGAAGAAGGTGGAACCCTGGACGGGTCAAACTCCGTTGAGGGTACCCTTGAAGAACCAGGCGATGATGTCTGGTATCAATTTGACCTTAATTCAGATGCAGAGAGCGTCATTATTTCGCTTGAAGGTTCTGACTATGATACAAAGCTAGAGGTCTTTACAGATTGTGCAACATTGATAGCAGAAAATGATGACTATCATGGTCTGCAGTCGCAGATCGACATGTTTGATGTATCTGCAGGTATGTACATTGTCAGAGTATTTGGTTTTGGTGATTCATATGGTACATATTTATTGAATATTGATGCTGATCTTCCAGTATCAGACATCCCAAGTAACCTAACTGCCGTTGGTGGCCTTGGAAGCATAAACTTGTCTTGGGATCCTGGTCAACCATTCTCCAGAATGAATGCTGGAAGTTTTGATGGTGGTGTCGATAGACATGTTGACTGGATGATAGAAAATAAAAAGCGTGATTTTGATAATGTCACAGGAGCACGTGGTCTATCAAGAGCGCGGCTAGAGGAACGATTGAACAAGACTGGAAACACATCCAGAGATGAAGAGGTGATCATAACCCTATACGATTCATATGGGGATGGCCACTATGGTGGTGACAGTGATGGCGATGTCTGGATCATTAGCATGTATGGCGATACACTTGTAACGCTTGAAGGTGGCTGGGCTGGAACTGAGGCTGCATTTGGCCCTTTTACTTTTGACGATGGTGTTTATCAGGTTGAATGGGACCAAACCGCACCTTGGCTCAGTGAGCAGACAGTAGAGGTTACTCTTGCGTCAGATCCATCAGTGATCTTTGGCTCTGGAGCTGCTCCATCAGCTTGTTTTGCAATTGGTTCTGATTACTCATGTGACACCGTTGCCGGTCCAGATCTGGTTGTCGATGAAATAAGTTATGATCCATGGACTGGACGCGCTAGCGCAATTATTACGAACTACGGTGCCAGCGATGCAGGATTCTTCTACACTCTTGCATATCTAGAGATGCCTGATACTACGCAGGAATACCCAGAGGGCTATTTTCAATGGACGTATTTGGAAGGGCTCTCTTCAGGTGAGACAGCTGAAATATATCTTGAAAACTATCTGACATTACCAGAGGCAGTGGGCGGAATTGACAACCAGGAATATCAGCTATATGTATTTGCTGATGCTTGGGGTAACATGGTATCTGAATCGAATGAAGATAATAACATAAGCTCCCTTAACATTGTCAACGAAGATCCGCTTGAGAATTCCAGCTGGAACATATGGAGGTCATCTGAGGGATCTGATTATGAGGTCATAGCAAACATGCAGGTGAACAGTGGCGGAGGCTATTTCGATGAAAGTTCCGATTTTGATTTCATTGGTGAACATGAAGGTAATAGATATTTCATTTCAAACTACTATACCTACTGGCAGGAAGCTGATTCAATGCTAAATGATCATGATAATGCTCATTTAGTTACCATCACTTCTGAAGAGGAAAATATCTTTCTCGCCAATGCCTTTGGAAGTGAAAATGCCTGGATCGGTCTTACTGACCAGGATGAAGAAGGTGTATGGGTCTGGGTCACTGGTGAAGAATTTGATTACTCTAATTGGGCATCTGGTGAACCAAATAATAGTGGAGAAGAGGGCCAGCACTATGCAGTTACGAATTTTAATGGTGCAGGATACTGGGATGATGAATCTCCGGGTAGTGCATTCAGATTCATTGTTGAGGTTTCGACCGATGATGTAGAATGGATGCCAGGTGACTCCATCACTTTTACGGATGCTCCACTCACGCCATTCACTGAATACTGTTACATGGTAACTCAGGTCAATGGCGAAACGGAAACTTCTCCTTCTAATGAGGCATGTGCGGTGCCAATAGGTTCGCCAGACATGGCTGACTTACCAGACACCAGTATGTTCGAGGATGAGGATTTAATGCTATTCATGCCATTAATAGGCGGTCAGAACTATACATTCTATGACGACATAGGATTTAGCATGTTTTCCGATAACGAGAGTGTGCACGTTGGCATGCAGTATGATGAAGAACATGAAATGGAAATGCTACATCTTTGGACTGATGAGAATTGGAACGGTGAGGCAGAGATATTCCTGCAGATGGGTCTTAACCTTGATGGAGAATATTACGAAGATAGCACAAGTTTTGTTCTTACGGTTCACCCTGTGAATGATTCTCCGCAATTCATATCCTTGTCAGATACTTCAGTGAATGAGGATAACTCGATCAGCATTGAACTCAGTGCCTATGATGTTGACAGCGATGTGATATTCTTTGGAATCAGTGAGGAAACTTTTGATGAGCCGATCCTTATTACTCTTGAGGGGTCGACATTGAACATAACACCAGATAGTGACTGGAATGGTGATGCTTTCATCAATGTCTTTGCCGCGGATGAGGAATCCTACGAAGTGGACTATGACGCATATACACATGCGGAATTCAGGCTTACCGTGCATCCTGTGAATGATTCTCCTTCTGAATTTACGTTGTTATCTCCAACAGATAGTTCTGAGATGACTACTCTATATCCGTTCTTGCACTGGAACAATGCAATGGATCCTGATGTGGATGATGAGGTATCCTACACCGTTTATCTAGATACTCCCGAACCAGGTGTTGTCATGATAGATGTTGGCATGGACACTAGCTTTCAGGTGGAAGATCCTCTCGAGGATAATACAACCTATTTCTGGAAGGTGGTTGCAAGTGACATGGAAGGCATGTCTAACGGAAATGAAGGCGGGTATCATAGTTTCAGGGTCAATCTTGAGAACGATCTGCCAAGCGATTTTTCTCTGCTTTCTCCAGAACATAATTCAATGGTAACGGACCTGTCACCAACATTCTTATGGGAAATACCCACGGATGAAGATGATAATACTCTTGGAATGGGTGGAGGCATTTTACCATCTGGATTTAGGGGAGGCTTCGTACCAATATCAAATATTGTTACGACAACCACACGAAACATTGTGAGTTATAACGTATATGTAGACACTGATGAGTCATTTGATGGTGTCGTACCTGATACTGTAACTACCAATAGCTATGTACCGAATAGAGACCTTGAAGAGGATCAAGTTTTTTATTGGAAGGTTGTTGCAGTGGATGACGATGGCGGCAGCTCTGAATCAGAGGTATTTTCTTTCTGGACCAATAGTCAGAATAGTTCTCCAGATCCATTCAGTCTTCTCACACCACAAGAGGGTGATGTGACTGGATTGAGGCCAACATTTACCTGGACAGCATCTAGTGATTCAGATCTAAATGATGAGGTCGTATATGAATTGAGCTATGGTACAGACCCGCTGAATTTGACCCATGTGGACATGGGAGATGATGTCTCATACACGGTTACAAGTGATCTAGATGACAACACCGTTCATGTCTGGCAGGTGGTTGCGATGGACCAGTCAGGGGCAACGTACGCAACGGATTTTCAGTCCTTTGAGGTGAACACCGGCACTGGTGGTGACCCAGATGAATTCTCATTGAATAGCCCAGAAAATGGAAGTGTCATCTATGATGAAAATGTACTATTGTTCTGGGATACGGCAACCGACGATGATGGAAATCCAATGAGTTATTTACTTTATCTTGGTGCGGACCTTGAACTTATTGATACACTTGCTGTGAACTACTTCGAAGCAGAAGGCCTAACTGAAGGTAATTATCTTTGGAAAGTAACTGCTTTCAGTGAGTCAGGAGAGAGTATTACGACAGATGTATGGTCATTTTATGTTGAACTCAATGATGCACCAACAGAGTTTGAGCTGCTTACTCCAAATGATGAAGCTGAGTTGACGACACTTACGCCTTATTTTGACTGGACTGCATCATCAGATGAGGATGAAGGAGATACCATACGCTATACCATTTATCTTGATACGCCAGACCCTGGTGTAGAGGCAATCCATGTAGACACATCTACATTTTATCAGTTAACCTATGGTCTAGATGACAATACTACATATTACTGGAAGGTCGTTGCAAGTGATCTAGCTGGAGCAACTGCTGAGAATGCGGGTGGATACCATAGTTTTAGCATAAATCTAGAAAATGATCTACCAGGCGACTTTTCACTCTTGAGTCCAGATAGTGGTGCCATGGTCACGGACCTTGCAACTACTCTTCATTGGGAGATACCGATCGATCCAGACGATAGGCGACGATCAATAGTATCTTATCATGTTTACCTGGATACTGCTGATCTTGATGATGTCGATCCTGTAACAGTAAGCACTAATAGCTATGATGTGCCAGGACTAGTTGAGGATGAAATGTACTACTGGAAGGTAGTGGCCGAAGACGATGATGGAGGAACATCAGAGTCAGGCACATGGACATTCTGGACAAATAGTGTCAATGACATACCTGGTGAATTCACTCTGATTACACCAGGGCAGGATGAGAATACAGGACTATTACCAACTTTTAGTTGGAATCCATCATCTGATAGTGACATGAATGATGAGGTTAGCTACACACTTAGCTATGGATCTGACCCTCTAGAGATGGTTGAGATTGGAGTAGGTAGTGATCTAGCACATACACCATCTGCAGATTTAATGGATGACACTGAATATGTCTGGCAGGTAACTGCAACAGATCAATCAGGTGCCACCCATATTACTGATCTAAGGTCATTTAGTGTCAATAGTTCTAACGATGACCCTGAAGGACTCGTTCTTCTTAATCCTGCAGATGGATCTGTAATAACGGAGCTTCCTCTGGTTGTTGTTTGGACTCCAGTGACTGACCCAGATGGAGATGAGATCTGGTATGATGTATACCTTTCATATGGACGAGACATCATTGGGACAACCATGAATAATTATTTCGTTATTGAAGAACTTGAAGAGGATTCTGAGGTGGAAATATTTGTCTCAGCCTACGATGGAAATGGTGGATATGTAGAAACGTCCTCGCATGTTGTTAACGTCGATCTTGAAAACACTGCGCCAGAATCTTTTGAGCTGGTCTCTCCATCTTCTGGTGAGGTACTTACATCAACAACGGTCACTTTTGACTGGGAGGTTGCTGTAGATCCTGATCCATTTGATGTTGTTACCTATCATGTGCATGTAGAATCAGAATCGCAATCCTGGGACTTTGAATTAACTCCCGAGACCTCTGATGATACGCAGATCACTCCGGAGATATCATTTCCAGACAATGGAGTATATCACTGGTCAGTAACTGCAGATGACATGCGTGGTGGAGTAACTGAGAATATTGGAGGGCCTAGAATGTTCGTCATTAATTTGGCAAACGATCCTCCTTCAATTTCTACATTGATCGCTCCTATAGATGGTAGCATACAATCAGATCTTACTCCAAGTTTTCATTGGTCATCATCACTAGATCCTGATCCATTTGATGAGGTGTCATATGAAATGAGCTGGTGGGCATTGGCAGAAGACCCAGATATCATTACAATCCCAGTTGATACAAATGGACTAACTCCAGCTTGGCCCTTATATGATAATAGGGCATACGGTTGGACAATATCTTCTTTTGATGATAATGGTGAGGAATCCTTGTCAGATACAGCATATTTCTTTACTGATCAGGAGCCAGAGCCTCCAATGACATTTTCAACAGTCTCTCCGATAAATGATGTTGAGGGTATTGGAACTGAGGTTGAATTCATTTGGAATCACGCGTCAGATCCTGACCCAGTAGAGGTAATTCACTATCAATTGGTCTATGCAACAGATTGGACCGATAGTTCTACATATGTATTTAGTGGAATGCTTGAAGATACAAGTCTAACAGTAGTATTAAATGACAATAGTCAATACTATTGGGGAGTGATCGCTCATGATTCTGATGGCTTTATGGTTGGTAGCAATAATGAAACTCCAAATAGTCTCGTTGTTGGAACCTTATCTATTGATGGTGTTAATGTTCCTGAAGTGTTTGCATTGCATCAAAATTATCCGAACCCATTTAATCCTACAACTCAGATCAGATACGACCTCCCTGAAGATGCCATGGTTCAAGTTAGGGTGTATGACCTAATTGGCCGAAGCATACGTACTTTGGTCATGGAAAAACAGTCAGCTGGTTACAAATCGATAACCTGGGATGCAACAAGCGATCTTGGTGAGCCGGTCTCTGCTGGAATGTATATTTACACAATCCAAGCGGGTAGCTACAGAGCTAATAAAAAGATGTTGTTAGTAAAGTAGAACTTATAAATACGCCGCAAAGTCAAAATATTATTGACTTTGCGGCAAAAAAAATCGAATATAATTTCATTTTCAATAATTCTGGCTTAAAGGAGAATTATTTTGGAAAGATAATGAATAATTTTTATCTTGAAAAGGAATAGAAAAGGGAGATTTTTATGAGACAAGCTTTAAATCCATTTTTAGGTCTTGCGGTTCTTGCTACTGCCTTCTTTACGGAAGGGTGTAAGCCTCGTGTACAGGTTGATCCGTGGAGTAGATTACAAAATGTTGGTGCAGTAGCTCTCGTTAGGTGTACAACTAGTGATAAGTTTGAACAGTACTCAAAAATTGTAAATAAAAAAACTGGAGAAGCATCATATAATTTGATTGGTTACAATGATCAGGGGCAAGTAAATCAAAAGGTTGGTTTTGGTTCAATGGCAAAACTAGGAAAGGGCTTGATGAAAGGTGGCCTAAAAGGATTAGGAGATGCTGCTATTGAAGAAAATAGAAAAAAAGCATACAGAGATTCCATGAATCTTGCCGTGCTCATGACCTATACGGATACTCTACCGGTTTTCATCAGGAATACACTAAAAGAGTGTGGCTGGAAAGTAAAAAAATATAGAAATGTATTTAATGAAATAGATCTAAAGTTGAATAATAATAAAACCCAGACTGCTTTTACAAAGGCCCGTGCTGATGAGATAGTTTCATTGAATGGACACTATGGCTATGTTAGACAAGAGCCACCAAAGAAGGGTTTAATGAAATTGATGTCAAATACCTCCCAACTCACCAATAAGTATATCTATACACTGTGTGCCTCATATACATTACACTTTAGAAATAAAGATGGTGCTGCAGTATCAGAGAGATTTTTTGTAGTTAGTGATGATTCTAGAGAATCAGATACAGGACTTCCAATGTATAAACCTNCAGATNTTGAAAANATCACTCAGAGTATTATTGGGGATGTAAAAGAATTTTTAATGAAAAAGAAAACTGCTGCAAGTACAGCTGCTCCAGCCGCATAAAAATTCGAAACTAGCATATTATAGTGAAACTAGGGGCTGTAGCTCAGTTGGGAGAGCGCTTGAATGGCATTCAAGAGGTCAGCGGTTCGATCCCGCTCAGCTCCACACCATAAATCATCAAAAAACCTCGTTTACGCGAGGTTTTTTGTTTTTGGATGATCAGGTAAAATATTTATTCAATATCATTGTCCAGAAACGATATATAGTCGCAAATTTCAATAATGATTTTTAATGAGTTTAAAAAAAGAAAATTAATCTGCCTTTTTTGCGTACTAGGATTTATCTCTGTATGTTCTGGTAACATCATCAGACCATTGCCCAATCAAAACTTAAACTATGTAAATGTCATTTTTGAATGGGAACAAGAACCTAACACAAAACACTATCAAATTCAATTAGTGGATGTAGGGTCTGATTCAATCATTGTTTTTGATAGTATTAAAACTACGGTTTTCGTTGCAAAAGCAGGTATAGAATGGGATAGAGCTTATGAATGGAAAATTAGGCCGTTCCTAGAAAATGATACATATGGTGATTGGGTAGGTGCTAGCCGATTTAACATCATTGAATCGAAATTAGGGAATGTTACCATAAATATTCATGACGAATCTCTGATGCAGCCAGGTCTAACCATGTTTGGAGGACCAAATCCTAATCGACACACCATCGTTATTGATAAAAATGGTAAAGAAATATGGAATGATGCTGGGTATAGATTCAAAATAAATCATGTTGATGAATTTGGTGCCTTATACGGAAATAGTGATCACTCTTATCCAAATTTTACTGCCTGCAAAATTGATTATGATATGAGTTTTTTATGGAATTCGGGTCTAAAAGTTGACCCGCACGACATGAAAGAAACCCCAAATAAAACCTATTTCACTCTAAAAAATGTCCAATCAACTGGTCCAATCCCATCAAATAATTCATGGACAGAACAATTCAGAGCCTTAGGTTTTGTTGCGGACGATACGACCAATGAGTTTCCATGGTATGCTCAGAGAATTTTAGAGATGGATAGGGCTGGTAATGTTATATGGAGCTGGAATCCATTTGATTATTTTTCAATGGATGATTTTGATAATCATGGACATACGTGGCAAGATGCTTACATTAACATGGAGTATGATTGGACACATTCAAATGCATTATTCCATGATGTGAATGAGAGCGCTATTTACTTATCAAGCAGGCACCTATCAAGAATAACCAAGATAGATTATCCTTCAGGCGAAGTGATATATAATATAAGCCTCCCCTCACCATTTATCGCATTGGGAGAATCATACATAGGCAATGATCTTTTATTTAATTTTCAGCATCATATTGAAAGGCTTGAAAATGGGAATTATACACTTTTTGATAACGGAAACATAAGCCATTACATTTTTGACCATGGTCTGCGGATATCTAGAGCAATTGAGTTTGAGGTCATAGGGGACTCTGCATGCAATATGATCTGGGAGCATAGTTTGCCACCTAATTTATTTGGGCATGCCGGTGGTAGCGTAAAAGTTCTAGAAAACAATAATAGATTAATTTATACCAGGGGAAATGGTGCAGGCACACAGGAGCCAAGTATATTAGAGGTTACGATTGACCATGAACTCGTTTGGAAAATGACTGGTACTTCAAACTATGCTTGGTATAGGGCATTTAGAATTCCATCATTGCATCCGGATGCTTATTCTATTATGATTCAACCATTTTCACAGATAACAACATCAGACACTACTTTTAATGGCATAATGATTTCTGATGAGGAGAACATGGTTGTTTCAATAATGAATGAAAGTGATTATGGTCAACCCTATGATTATTTTATTTCTGATAAGAGAAATTGGATCGAACAGAAAAAAGGGACGGTGGTAATTGATGCAAAAGATAGGTTTGACATTGATCTAACATTTCTTCCAGATTCAAAAAGAAATACTGCATACTCCGAGATCAGCGTAGTTGTGATACCACTGAAACATGAGTATGCAAAAAAACATAAAAAATATTTATTATTTGATGATGGCAATGCAAACATGGAAGAGAATCATAATGCCGCTAATGTAACGCAAAATGTTCAAAATAGACCAAACCCATTTAATCCTAAATCAAATCTAGAGTATGAACTTTTAAGAGACGGATACGTCAGTGTTAGGATATATGATTTGGTTGGAAGAAAAGTCAAAGATATTTTTGAAGGACATCAAATTGCAGGAACACAATCATTTACCTGGGATGCCACCAGCAATAATGGGAGTGAAGTTGCTACGGGAATTTATTTCTATGTGATTGAGACTGCTAATGTCATCGTCAGAAATAAAATGCTCTTTTTAAAATGATATGTAATAATCAAACGTATTTCATGGTATATTTTCTTCTTGGATTAAAATTGATTCATGCGAAGTACAGTAATATTAAAATAATTGGATAGAGGATAATGGAAAATAAAATTGACCTAAAAACAATAGAGAATTTTCGAAAAGAATTTAACTCTAGTAAACATGTCAGATCAACTCGCAACGCAACATTTAGGAATGATCTTCTAGAGGTCGCGATGGACTGGGATAGATACAGAAAAATTGATCACTCATTTTCAAATATTGTATCAGGGGAAATGACCGCAACAAATCAGAAATCAAGTGGCAGATGCTGGGGCTTTGCAGGTTTAAACCTATTTAGAATTTTTTTAGGAAGGAAATATAATCTAAAGAATTTTGAATTTTCGCAAAGTTATTTCATGTTTTGGGATAAGCTTGAAAAATCAAATTACTTTTTAGAATCAATAATTAATACAGCTGATAAAGGGTGGAATAGTAGACTGATAATGCATTTGCTTGATAATCCCATACAAGATGGAGGACAGTGGGATATGTGGGTAAATCTTGTAAATAAATATGGTGTTGTACCACAGACAGAAATGCCTGAATCATATTCTTCAAGTCGTTCAATGAGAATGAATCGTCTAATCACCAGAAAACTTAGAGAGAATGCAAGCATATTGCGAGAATCTGTTTCAAAAAATGCTTCTTCATCTGATATACAAGAGAAAAAGATAAGCATGTTAAAGGACATTTATAAAATGTTGACAATACATCTTGGGACTCCACCAAAATATTTTGACTGGCAAACTCGAGACAAGAAAAAGAATTTCATTAGGTTTACTGACATGACCCCTCAGTCTTTCTACCAAGAACATGTCGGACTAAAGCTTGATGATTATGTTTGTTTGATAAATTGCCCTATGTCAGATAAAGAATACGAGAAGGTCTATACTGTTGATTATCTTGGCAATGTGCTAGAAGGTAATTCAATAAGATATTTAAATGTGCAGAGCGAGATAATGAAGGATGCTGCCATAAAGTCATTGAAAAATGACGAGCCAGTTTGGTTTGGGTGCGATGTTAGTAAACATTTTCATCGTGAACTAGGTGTGATGGATATGGATTTATTTGATTATGACTCATTTTATGAAATTAATTTTGGAATGGACAAAGCCACTCGACTTGAGTACGGTGATAGTCAAATGACACATGCCATGTTATTTACGGGAGTTGATTTAGATACAGAAGGAAAGCCAATAAAATGGAGGGTAGAGAATAGTTGGGGTGTGAAAGGTGGAGATAAAGGCTATCACATAATGACAGATAAATGGTTTGATGAATATAACTATGAAGTGGTAGTGCATAAGGATCATGTACCTAGTGATCTATTCAAGCTTTACACAAAAGAAAAAGCTGTACGACTTGACCCATGGGATCCAATGGGAGCATTGGCCAAATGATAAAATAGATAGGTCTTATCTAATTCAATACATGGAATGCTATGTATTTTTTTGTTTTTCCCTGACTTAGGTTAATCTTCTAATATTATCTTAATTTTTAATTAAATGTTTCTTAAGATACTTCGTAGTTATCGAGAGCTTCCTCGGAACATTCATTTATTGTTCTTTTTAGAATTTAGCTTAAGTATGATACATGTTGCTTTCATTCTCATCCTGAATATTTACTTGAGGAAGCAGGGATTTAGTGACCCTGAAATTGCATCCTTTAATTCATTAAGATTCGTTGGCGCATTAGCATTTGCTCTACCGCTTGGAATTTACATAAAGGGTAAGCGGTTAAAACCATTTTTTAAACTATCATCCATACTAGTACCCTTGACAAGTGCAATGATCATACAATCAATAAAAAACATGATTATACCATTGATCCAGCTATCATTTCTGGCATGGGGATTGGGTATGATGCTCATGAGAGTTTGTTCACTTCCTTTCATTATAAGAAATACAAATTCAGATAACAGCACTGAGGCTTTATCGCTTAGTGCGTCAACATGGTCTTTATCCACAATAATATCTGGTTTAATTATTAGTGGACTTGATTGGATATCAATTATTGAATTACCAGATAAAACAATATTTTTTAATGAACAGACCATCTTATGGATAATCACTATAATTGGTATGTTTTCTTATTTCTTTGCAGATCGAATAAGTGAACCAGAGCCAGATGAAGTGAGAAAGGATAATAGTATATTTTCCTTTCATAAAAATTATGATTGGAAGGTTATTTTTAAAGCAATATCTCCTTTAATTCTCATATCCATAGGCGCCGGGTTGACGATTCCTTTTATCAATCTATTCTTTAATTCTACTTTCGGGATGTCATCTAGTGAATACAGTATGCTTGGTAGTTTTACAGCGATGTTGGTCTTTTTATTTTCATTGTTAGTTCCTACAATACGAAAAAGGCATGGGTATTGGGTGACCATTGTTGTAGTACAGAGTCTAGCAATAATATGTTTGGTGGTCATGGCATTGACCGAGCTATATGTGGGAAATCATTATGCGATACTTATCGCAATTGTAGCCTATGTTTTGAGGCAACCACTGATGCATATGGCGCATCCTGCTTCAAATGAACTGATGATGAACTATGTTGGTAAAGATAATCAAGAATTAATTAGTGCCCTTAGTTCTAGTCTATGGAGCGCATCTTGGTTCATTAGCGCAAAAATATTTGAATGGCTAAGACTTTTAAACTTCTTTTATCATGAAATATTTTTGATAACTGCATTATTGTATGCAGTTGGTGTAGTTTTATACGCTATTTTAATTAGAGAGTATGAAAAACTTAATAATAAATCATCTAAAGTTCTTCCAATTGCAGATGAACTAACCATTGATTAACTATTATATTCAGACAATGCAGGAACGCCTTTTTCGTAATTTAAAAATCTTAATTGGTATTTTATTGACCTTAATCCAGGCATCTTTTGGTCAGTGTAATGATGAAGAGATTGAGATTTGGGGGCAGTGCTATTCCACGAGCACTACATATCAATTAGATCTTTCTAATTCAGGTCTTACAGGAAGCATACCCTCAGAAATAAGCCAACTTAATAATCTGATGTTTTTAAATCTATCTGGTAATGCAATTCAGGGTATGATACCAGATGAAATAGGTGAAATGACCTCATTATTGGCAATAGATCTAAGTCAAAATGATTTGAATGGTTCGATTCCTATTAGTTTTGGTTTTCTTACAAATCTAATGGTTATTGACCTTTCTCAAAATCAATTTTCAGGAGAAATCCCGGAAGAAATTGGTAACCTTACGAGTTTAGTAGAACTTAAATTAAATGATAACCAGTTTAGTGGACAAATCCCAGAATCCTTTGGGCAACTAATTCATTTATCTCTTTTTCAAGCAAATGATAACCAGTTGGAGGGTACAATTCCTGCAAATATTGATGGCATGCAGAACCTAGATAATTTATATCTTCAAAATAATCAATTTTTTGGCATAATTCCTGAAAGTATTTGTCAATTGTCAATCAATCTAAATAATCCATTTAATTTTAACATAGGAAATAATTCTTTTTGTCCACCATATCCTGATTGTGTTGAACCTTTCATAGAATACCAAGAAATAATTGAATGTCCAGGTGTAGTAGAATTATGGAATGAATTATATTATGCAGAAGAAATTATTGAATTTGATTTTTCAGATTCTGAATTATCGGGAATCATTCCTTCAAATATTGGATATTTTACTAATTTAGTTTCATTAGATTTATCTGGGAATGACCTATATGGTGAGATTCCGACGGAGGTAGGCAACATAGATAGTCTCCAATACTTGGATCTATCATATAATCAATTAAGTGGGCAGATTCCACCAAGCATTGGCAATCTTAGTAATCTTATTGAGCTTAGGCTCTATTTTAATGAATTATCTGGGAACATTCCTTCTGAAATAGGTGATCTCGCTGAACTTGAATACCTAAATCTCTTTAACAATGAACTAATAGGAAGCATACCATCAGAATTAGGAAATCTAGAATTGTTAGATAAATTATATCTACATCAGAACCAACTTAGTGGATCAATACCTGAACAAATATTTTCTCTTTCAAATCTTACATCGCTTTACATCAATCATAATAATCTTGTAGGCACCATACCTGAAAATATAAATGAATTAGAATCTATAGAGAGGCTTAGATTGCAGAATAATAACCTTTCTGGATTAATACCTGAGACCATTTGCACTCTTGATCTTGAATGGGATAACACACTAAAATTTAACATAAGCAATAATAGGCTTTGTGCACCATACCCTGATTGTATCATTGGTGAAGAAGGAGTACAAGACACCAGTAGTTGTAATGAGGTCGCTTCCATAGAGACTCTTGGAATACCATGTGAATTTGGTATTAACAAAGCATATCCTAATCCCTTCAACCCACACGTCACGGTAGAATACACACTAGAAAAAGAAACTTTGGTTGAAGTGAGGATATACGATATTCTAGGAAAAAAGGTTCAGACCTTGGTCAATGGTTTTCAAAAGGCTGGACAAAATAAAATTCGTTGGCAAGGAAAAGATGATAATGGAAATAAAGTTTCAGCTGGGATTTATTATTTGCATCTTAGTTCCGACCAACGACACCAGACAATTAAACTAATTTTTGTCAAATGATTTTTATATGTCTGAAAGTTTATTAAGGTATAAGAAAATTTTTTATATTAATTATTTTATCTAAAGTTTAATGATTGAAAAAGTACAATTATTCAAGGGAAATAATTTTGATGAAGTCGATTTGAACTATTTTCTCTATTATCCCAAAGAATATGAAAAAAATATTGAATCCCATCCTCTCGTATTGTTTTTACATGGGGCAGATGAGAGAGGAGATAATCTAGAAAAAATAAAATTACATGGAATTCCTAAATTAATTGCCCAAGAAAAGTCATTACCTTTTACATGCATCGCTCCACAATGTCCTATTAATGGTTATTGGAATCGTCCTGAGTACGTAAATAGTTTAGTTTCTCTAGTGAATAAAGTTAAGCAATACTATGGAATTGACTCTAAAAAGATTCATGGTACCGGATTAAGTATGGGTGGGTTAGGCATAATGGCGATGGCAATTCAGGAACCAGACATGTTTTCTTCCATTATACCTATTTGTGGTGGCGCAGAACTGACAGAGATAAAAAGATTGAAAGATTTACCTATTTGGCTATTCCACGGTGAACTCGATGAAGTACATCCAGTTGAGAATTCAATTTCTATTTATGACACGCTCAAACCTATTAATAAAAATATCTACTTGACCATATATGAGAACGTTTATCATGATTCTTGGACCCAGACTTATGAGAATCCAGCTATCTATGACTGGTTACTAAAGTTTAGTCAATAGGTACTCAATACCATATGAGAGGATTTTCAATTGGACCCTCAAGTTTGATGATTACTGTTCCTCCTTTTCTTGTTAGATTTTTTCCATTTTTCTTTTCCCATGAATTTATCCAGTTTTTTACTCCTAACGATATCGGATGTATTTGAATAACTGCATTATTTAGTCTTATTTTTGGAATAAATCCATTCTGTCTGAGGCTCATATTGCCTTTTACATTTATCTTCAAAAAAGGAGTATGAAACCTTAATACATAATCTCCAGTAAATTGGTTAATCATGTTGATTTCCATTTCAACGAGTCTTATCATCAGTGAGTTATTCCATATTCCGAGATTCTCAAGAATTCTTTCAACTTCTGGTTCATTAATTATGCCTTCAGGGATTTTTATCTCAAAATTCCTTACTCTAAATCTTCCATTTATTCTGTGAATGACAATTGAACTATCTATCAATCCATTTATTATCATGTCATTGGATTCGATTGTAAGATCTGGTAAGCTGATTTTTGATTGTTCTTTAAAGTAATTATTTGGTAATGCAGTAAATGATGCTCCGCTGATATTGAATTTTCCTCGTTCCATCATTAGATCATATTCAAGAGATTGAGGGTCAAACTCAAATTCCATTTTTGATGTATAATTCTGAGATATTTCCTTAAGCTCAAAAAAATATTCCCAATCAGCAAGAGGTGCATTATATAGTGAGTCACTTTTTGGGTTTATCTGAAATGACCTACTTTGCCAATCAAAAATTAGAAAATCATCATTTGGAACAATATTGATCTGTGTTGGTTTTGCTACAATTTTTTCAGGTAAATTAAGCTCATATCTCCATGAATAATCATTTAATGGTGGTGATTCCATTGTGACATAATTTTTAATAATTAATTCGTTGAGCGATTTTGGTAGACTTCCCTGATCAATTAAATGTAGGTCTATTGCTTTTGTAATTAATTCTATGGATTGCCTAGGAATTAATTCTCTTTTTTGAAGCAGTCTAATCTTTTCATTTGTAATCCAATT
Organism: Fidelibacterota bacterium; assembly: GCA_002718655.1. Classification (GTDB taxonomy): domain Bacteria; phylum Fidelibacterota; class Marinisomatia; order Marinisomatales; family UBA1611; genus NZWG01. The sequence goes on along the minus strand of PBFM01000009.1, from coordinate 1,058 downwards.
ATCCGATCTGACTTTTGAAGAAAGGGAAACGCCCTTTAAAGCAAGATTAGGTCCGGAAAACGTGATTTTTGATGAAATCAGACTGTCTCTTTTATGGTATGCAAGGTCTAGATCAGAAAATCCAAATCTAAATTCACTTAATTTGATTCGGTGAATGTCATGATTATTAATGGATGGCATCCATTCGAATTCAACATCTTTTAAATAAATCTCTGATTTGGGTAGTTTGGCTTGCAGTTTTCCATTAGGTTGAGAATAGAGGGCTATGGTTGCCATGCAAATGAAATATTTGAAGAATTTTATTTTAGATTGACTGGTCTTGAACATTAAGTTTTTAAACATGATATGTTATTACTTTAAAAAGTTAGTGTTTTTATGTTATTTTTATGGGAACAATTTATTCCTTTTTGTATAAAAACCTATAAAGTGTCAAATTCGAAAATAATATATTCAACAGATAATAGTGTAAATATTGCTAACGATCATCCTATTGAAAATGAAGTCACTATTTCAGAACAAAAGGTTCGGCTCCACCTTGATAGAAAGAGAGGAGGAAAAGTGGTAACTATTGTAAGAGGACTAATTCATGACTCTGACAAAATGCTTAGTCTTACAAAAGAATTAAAGAAAAAATGTGGAGTTGGTGGTACATACAAGGAAAAGGAAATTCTCATCCAAGGAAATAAAAGAGATATTGTGAAAGGAATTTTAATTGAAAAGGGATATGATGTTAAATTAAGCGGAGGATAGAAATGATATGAGATTAACTTATAAAGAAATATTTATTACTTTTTTTCTAGCTTTTTGTATCTGGTCCTGTTCTGAAGCCTCAGGTCACGGATCATTCACGATGGTTCTCTCTGGTAGCATGCACGGCCAGTTAGATCCTTGTGGATGAAAGAAAAATCCTTTGGGCGGTCTGTCCAGAAGGTCAACAAAGATTAAGGAGCTAAGATCTTCCAATGAAAACCCATTGATTCTTGATGCTGGGGACCTTTTTTTTAGTACAAAGGATTTAAACCCGAGCAATAAGAATTCGGAAACAGTACGGGCTCAAG
>PBFM01000008.1 GCA_002718655.1 Fidelibacterota bacterium | reverse complement strand
ATAAAATTTTTGTCCACGTCAAAGGATATGATGAAAATGGAATGTGGATACACCATCCTAGTTTCGAAGTACCTGATTTGAAGAGCGAAAACAAAAATGACATGCGAAAGCTAGAAGCATCAATACTGATACCGTGGGCTTTCATTGTATCAATTGCACACTTCCCTGGAGCCGAAGGCTTTGATTTTCCATCTCCCTTTGAACATAAAATTGGCTTTTAAATTTTTATGAACGAGCCAGCAATTGAAATAAATGGATTAAAGAAATCTTATCATGATGTGGAGGCACTTAAGGGAGTAAACATTGAAATAAGTAAGGGTGAGTTTTTTGGTCTACTCGGTCCAAATGGTGCAGGTAAGACTACCACAATAAATATTCTTACTGGTTTAGTATTCAAGGATAATGGAATTACAAAGGTGTTTGGAAAAGATACAGTTAAAGATTTCAGATTTACTCGTTCAAAAATAGGGATTGCAGCACAGGAATTCTCTGTTGATTGGTTCTTTCCAATAGAAAAACTACTTTTTTATCAAGCTGGCTACTATGGCATTAAAAAAGCGAGTGCTGAACCAACAGTTAATAGCCTACTAGACCGGTTGGGACTATCAAAAAAGCGCAATGCGCGCTTAAGACAGTTATCTGGTGGAATGAAAAGAAGATTCCAACTTGCAAAAGCCTTAGTTCACGATCCAGATATCATTATCCTGGATGAGCCTACAGCAGGAGTTGATGTTGAACTACGCCGTGACCTTTGGCAATACCTAAGAGACCTTCATAATGCTGGTAAAACAATCCTGCTTACAACACACTACATTGAAGAAGCAGAGCTTTTATGTGATAGAGTTGCAATAATTGACGAAGGTAAAATATTAAAAGAGGGAGATCCTAAAATACTAACTCAGGAACTAGGTTCAGCAGGAATCACTATTAATATTGCTGAAAATAAAAGTGAACTTAAATCACTATTCCAGGATTTTAAATTCACATATGAGGATAAACGAATACATTTCTCAGTTAAAAACCCTGATAAAGCTCTACCAAAAATTATTGACATATTATCCAATGCCAATATTCATATTAAGAGCATAAAATCAAATAAATCTTCTTTGGAAGATGTATTTTTAGATTTAACTGGGAAAAAAATATCTTAATGAACTGGGTTGGTTTTAGTACATTAATAAAAAGAGAGGTCGGAAGATTCTTTTCTGTTTATAGACAAACAGTTCTTCCAGGATTAATTACTTCATCTTTATATATTGCAATATTTGGTTTTACATTAGAACAACGGATTGCAGAAATACAAGGTGTACCCTACACTCTATTTATTTTGCCTGGATTAATCATGATGAACACATTAACAAATGCTACTGCAAACACATCATCATCCATGCTGCAAATGAAGCTATTACAGCAACTTCCAGATTTACTAACAGCACCATTATCTGGATTGGAAATAGCATTGGCCTACATCATAGGTGGTACAGTACGGGGAATGGTAAATGGTATTTTGGTATTAATATTAGGAGTGGTGTTAATAAAAATGCCAGTTTATGACCTTTTTGGAACCATTGTTTTCATTTTTCTTGTTTCTTGGGCATTTTCTAGTATGGGACTTTTACTAGGTCAACTATCTGAAAGCTGGGATCAGCTTGCGATGATGCAAAATTTTTTCTTAACCCCTTTAAGTTTTTTAGGTGGCATATTTTATTCTATTTACATGCTCCCAGACTGGGCACAAACACTGAGCCTTATTAACCCAATATACTACATGATTAATGGTATACGTTACACTACTTTAGGAGTTAGCGATTCCCCTGTATTTATTAGCTATACAATGGCATTAATTCTTACTTTATGTTTTACCTTTGCATCAATATATCTTATGACAACTGGTAAAAGAATTAAGCAGTGAAATACATAAGCCTTTTCTTTGTTGTTTTAATATCGCTTTTATCAGCTCATAACCCAGCAAAAGAAAACTTGAGATGGAAACAATATTATAGATTTGGCACTGTTTATTCAAATAGCTCATCTCTTGGATTCTCTGGATACTCCAGGATTAAAAGAACTACAAAAACGCGTTTTATGGATCTTAGATTTTTTGGACATTTTTTTGAAAATGATTCTGAAATCAGAATACGTCAAAAATCCAGCCGTCAGTTCTTATCGTTTGAAAACACATATGTATTTAACACATTGATATATGAAAAGAACACTATGTTAAACATTGATTTGCGATACCATTACAATCAAGGGTTGGGGCTTCTTCTAAAGAAAAGTGAAAAAGGAAATATCACAACAGAGTTTGGAGTCGCATTTGATAATTCAGACTACCTTAATACAGAACAAAAAACTACTTATTTAAGAGTTGGTGGATCTATAGATCACAGCATAAACCCCATCTCAATAAAATTTGAAATAGATTATTTTTACCAGCTAAGTGAACTGGTTTCTTCATCATCACTATCACGTCTACAAGTTTTAAATGAAATTGAATGGGAAATTACTAGAAAATTTGGCGTTATTGCTGGTATGACTTGGGACATTCAAGAAGGAGAATCAGAGCCTTCGCTTTTTTTAACTTTTTCGTTTAACAACCCACTTTCTTGGAAGTTTTAAATTAAGTGCCGTGGCCATCATCCTAAATTCTTGACAAACCTTATCTCACAACAAAAATTAGCCTAATTAATTTTGTTAAAGATTGGTTGTTTTAACATTAATAAAAAATGTACAAAACCTGATGTGTAATCTTTTATAATTATAGTATTTTTTTCAAGATGCCAACATAGAACTGAAGATGTTAATTAGAACTTTAATGACCTCCCATAAATATTCATAAAGGACTCTACAAAATCTATGGTTAAATATAATCGCCTATAATTACCTTCCTGGTGAGGAGAACGATGAACAATACCAGCTCCTTTATTTTCTTTCCAACTTTCCCCTTTTAATAAAGCTACGTGCCCTGTATCTAATTGGCTAATATCTTTATTATTTGAAAACAAGCCTGATTTATCATCTGGTTTTCCTTTAAAAATTCCCATCCCGTCTTTATCTAATTATACCATAAAAAGTTCAAATCATTTATATTCAGGTCAGTGTAAAGATTGTCAATGATAAAGATAGGGGAATGAAAAAAAAACAACAAATATTCAAGGAATTTAAAAAATGAAAATAATAAATAAGCATAATCCACTAATAAAAACACAATTTTTTATTTGTCTAGTTTTATGCATGAGCTTTATCTTTGCGAATACTAATCCATCAGCCACCTCGAATTCTAAACCTAGCGCAACAGATATAAATAATTTTAATGAAAAAACAAAGTTAGAAAAGAAAGAAAAAGGCATTGAAAACAGTTCAAACGATAATTTCCATAAAATCATGTCTACAAAAGGTGGATGCACCGCTAGTTGTTGCGCAGGCACTAATACAGTTCAGAAAGTTGATAGTTCAAAGAAAAAATCCAATAGTCAGAAGGGTAAAAAGAAATTTNGTTGGTTTTCTTGGTCTAAGTAACCTCACTCATCTTTAAAATTCTTAATTACAGCTCNATAAACCCTCATTTTATANAGCTTGTTATTAANATTTTTTCTCTAGCTTTTCATAAGGAGGATTTGGNAGANTCCTACCTGCGATTATTAAATAGAAAAGCTACTTTGGTTTTAAAATGGATTAATAAGCGTCATCTGAAAATATGACCTGGGGTCAATATTNTTTAGCCACTTATCCTTTTCTTGTGCCCATCCATAACTAAAAATAAAAAGTGGTATNTTAGAAATTTTTAAAGCCATTCTAAACTCATAACCCAGTGTGATTATAGTTTCTTCTTTTGTATCAAGGATGGATGCATTATCATCATACCAAGCATCCCCAAAATCAGATATCAAAGCAAATGTAGGCGACCCGAATTTCAAAACCTTAATCACCTCAACAAAATCAATGGGAATCACAGGTGCTCGAAATTCAATAGTCCCCATATATGCATTGTTTCCAAAACGAGGACTCCCTTCATAACCCCTTGGGGACATATACTCTCTCCCAGGAGTAATGGACCCCATTAAATAATAGTTAGGAATGTCGACTATACCCAGTGCCTCTTGACTTGGCGGAAGACCATTCATTATCTCGTACCGAGTTCTAGCATACAAAACAAACGGACCAAGTTTTTTATTTGCAAAAAAATCAAGTTCTGATTTTTCATAGTTAAAATCACCCCACATTTGACTATTGGCAATTTTTAATGTGATTTCAAATCCAAATCCTTGATTAGGGTTATACAAATTTTTTATATGATTCCGTTTATTTATGTAGGAATATTTAAAATTAATACTGCCTTCTTTTCCTTCTGAAGGGTCAGAGAATATTATTGGTTGCTTCATTTCAGTTTCTATTATTTGCTTTCGATTAATAAACTGCAGTGAACCATATATCATATGGTTAGATGATTGAGACTTCCCAAAATTGTACGGGATTTTAGTCCAAAATGCCGCACCATTAAAAGCTTCAATATAAATATCATCACGTGAACTAAATTGAAGTTGGAAATTAGCATTATGGTAAAAATCAAATCCCCAAAATCCGTTAATAGGGAATCCTGTACTATTTTGGTATTGAAAATAGAGACCACTTATAATATCATAAGCCATATAATAAGAAATGCCCAAAGTATGTCGACCTAACACATCTGTAAATGCTCCATTATACAGCAAGCCTTCTAGGTCTGGAATAAGAATGGTTCCTAAATGTCTCATTTGTTTAAATGGATTGTATTTTGTTTCACTAACAATTTTTAAACTTTTTTCATCATTTGCATCAACATCAACTAATGGAAAATCTGGTTTTTTTATTTTCCAATTAGAAAACAAAGGATTCATTTTTATCTCTGATGGGGTGGCAACTCTGGATGGATCAATATCTACAACCCTTGAAGAATCAACCGTACCTAGTGTCATTGCCGTTACAGTAGACAACTCCTCATTCCAATCCATCCCCACATACAAATCCCAAAGATCAGTATTCTGAATCGTTCTATTATTTAAAAAATCATATGTGAATAAATTTGGATTTTCATCGTAAAAACCAGTATATGAAATCTTTTGACTATTAGGATGCCAAATAGGAAAGGCATCTGCTTCATTTGAATCCGTTATTTGACGTGAAATACCCGAAGTAACATCAAGAACATATATGTCTAATTTTCCATCATTCCCAGACATTGCAAATGCGATTGATTGACCATCTGGACTCCAAGCAGGTGTTAAGATTTGCACATCCCCTTCATTACTTGTTATTTGCTTGATGTTTTCACCATCTGAGTTGATGGTGTATAATTGCGACGTTGAGTTCTTATGAGCTACAAATAGAATCTTACTACCATCTGGAGAAAACTTAGGATAATTTGCTCTCATTGACTTTGTTAATGCAGTCTTTTTTTTAGATTTAACATCTACCTTCCAAACATCGTAAGATAAAGATTGGTTAATACCGTAACCATATTTTGGATACACAATTGTTTTACCATCTTTTGACACATCTAAATTAAAGTTGATTTCACCAAATCTCCCGTGGTCTAGCTCTTTAATTTTCCATTTAGGCTTCACTTTTTTTGGTTCTATGCCTGTCTTCTCAAATCTACTTGAACGTATTTTTCTAATCTTATTTTCTTTTGCAGTATCTCTAGTAGCAATAATTAATGATAAATCGTTTTGCCCTTTTGACAATTGTCCTATGAGCGCCATATTCATTGTATCAGAAAAATAATCAAACGCTACTATTCTTTTTATTGGCAATTTGCTAACGCTACCTGCTTCATTTAGAGTCTCTTTTTGGGACCTCTGACTGAAATAATATGTATTCATGTGTCGCCTCCAATCTTCATTGAACTGCTTTACTGAGATGCCTGTATGCTTTTTGAACGATTTCTTAAAGTTCAAAAATTGGAGTTTGTTTCTATGGTTTAATATTTTGGTAATGGTAGAATCACCAAAACGGTCTGCAAGATAAAGACTTTTTGAAAAACCATCGTTATGTGGATCTTGAATCTTATGTACCGTATTCCTTATTACATGTCCTCTGTGGGATATTTCATATCGCCAAGGTCTCCATTTTTCAGTATAATATTCTGCAATACCTTCAACAATCCAGGAAGGAGTTCCATTCAAAATAGTATTCATTGGCTCTGGTAACCACCATGGTCCTTTTACAGTATTGAAATACACAAGGTGCTGCAGTTCATGTGCCAATACTGTCCTCAGCCACTTTTCATCACCAGTCCATAGTGCTGCATCATTCTGGTCTACCCATATGATGGTATAATTTGCAGGTAAAGCAAAACCATTCAATACCTCATCTTCAGATGTGAAAACAACATCTAACTTAGGCAGGGAGTCTAAACCCATTTGCTGAATTAATATTGGTCTAGATTGTTCTGCAATCCTTGCACCTTTAATGGCAATTTTACGTAGCCCTTGATGATAATGTATATTAAAGTTCTTAGTCGTGATAGTTTTCCATTTCAATTCTCCATGGGTTCTATTATTCCACATCCAGGTCCCCGTAGCTTTTAAAAATGAAAAAAAAACAATGCAAATCAAAAAAAAATTTTTCATAACCGTTACTTATAAGTTAATTCCAGAAATAAGTAAATTATCTTTTAATTGCTCAATTGATTTATAATGTATTGCATTCATACCTATTTTTCTTGCAGCTTTTACATTAATAATTAAATCATCAATAAAAATAGACTGAAATGGTTCCTTGACCTTGGCTTCTTTCATAGCAGCTCTGTAAATATTTTCATCTGGCTTTCTGAATCCAACATCAAATGAGTATACCGCTCCGTGAGTTAATTTAAGAAAATCATAGTTTTGTTTTATGTCAATTTTTATATGTCTCGTGTTTGTATTTGATAATAGCCATATGTTATGTTTTTCTCTTAGTTTTTCAATCATCCCTATCGTCTGTTTTTGATTTCCAAGAAGTAGTTTCCAACCCTTCCAAAAGTCTGATTCTTTCAAACAACAAGGCTGGGGTAATGATTCCTTAACGCATATAAACCAATCTTTATCGCTTAATAAACCTTTTTCATATCTATTATGCGCTTTCCAAGGAAATCTCTTTTTTATGATGTTTTTTTCAACATCAATGCAATCACTAAGGTATTGGAAAGTTCTATCAGGATGAATATCAACCAATACGCCACCGATATCAAAAAAAATTGTCCTTCTCATTTTACCAAGCGAATGGGCCTTCTAAAACAGACCAAAGATAAAGGCTTACCGTAGTTCTATATGGAATCCATACCTCGGATCTTTTTAGCATTACATTAGGCTGTGGCAATTCGTTTAAATGAAAGTAGCTCTGATACCCTTTCCGCATTGCAAGGTCGGTAGCAGGAAAAACATCTGGTCTGCTTAGGGTAAACATCAAAAACATTTGCGCTGTCCAGAGACCAATTCCTTTTACTCTTGTTAAATGGTATATTATATCTCCATCATCCATTTCATTCAGGTTCAAGTATATGTTTGGCTCATCCATAAATGCATATGCTAAATTTTTAACATAGTTTACTTTCCCATAGGAAAGACCTGAAGAGCGTAGTTTTTCAATATCTACATTTAATATAATTTCTGGAGTAGGAAAAGAATCCGCTGGAAACAAAGCTTTGAATCGTTTGAAAATTGATTTAGCTGCATACCCGCTAAGCTGTTGATATACTATTGAACGGGTAAGGGCTTTGAAATAGTCCTCATCTGGTTTTAATTCATTAATCTTATGACAATTAAATAAATTGATNAAACCNNAATCTTTGACCTTCAATTTTTTAATTGACTTGTCCAGATTGAATTTTCTAGAATGATTCACACAANTATATCTGCATCTCGCTTTCGGCATNCATTGGTGAANAATCATAATCACCAAATTTTTCTTTTATGATAAACCCTGAATCGGACAGTAGCAAATCCATTTCATGTGGATAAAACATCCTCATCATAAAATGGTATTCTTCGGATTCTATTATACCATCTTTTTCCAACAGCCAAGTTATCTCATTTATCTGAGACTCAAAATTGTAACTATTTTTTTCCATTATTCTGCATTGTTGATCTTCATAACGGAAGTAATCTGTTGCAGAATAAAGCTTATCATTGTTTCTTTGAAGAAAAGTTGGATTTGGAATAAAAATAGATAGTAAAAACTTTCCATTATTTGATAAATGAGTTTTAATACATTTTAAGCAGCTTCTAGCATCACTTCGGGTGATATTATGCAGAAATGAATTAAATCCAATTAATATGAAATCAAAGTGACTACCTAGATCAAAGTTTCTCATGTCTCCAAGTATGAAAGTTGCTCTGTCATCACATTTTTTTTTTGCGCAATTCAAAAAAGATTCACTTAATTCTATACCAGTATAGTCAAACCCTAATTCAATAATTTCTTGGGCCAGCCTACCCGTACCCGACGCAAGTTCCAAAACTGATCCATTAATATCCTTGGCTATGGATCGTATAAGCTTTATATCCCATTTGTAATTATGATGAATGGCATCATATAATTGCGGATTTGAATATATGTTCATTCTTAATCAATCATTAGTGAAGCCGGATCAGGTTAATATAACTAACTCCTTTGTAGTCTTGTTTAATATCTCACATCCATCATCACCAATTATTACATCATCCTCAATCCTAACACCACCCCACCCAGCTAAATAGATTCCTGGCTCAATAGTCATCACATTATTCCTTTGCAAAACTTGTTCGCTTTGAGGGCTAAATCTCGGTGATGTGTGAATTTCTAATCCAAGCCCGTGCCCGGTCCCGTGTGTATAATATTCACCATAGCCCATTTCTTTAATATAATCTCGTGTTGCAGCATCAACTACCTTACAAGGAACTCCAGTTTTGGCAATATCACAACCTCTTTGTTGCGATTCCTTTACAATAGCATATATTTCTTCATGTTTTGAGGTTGCTTTCCCAACAACTGGTGTTCTTGTCATATCAGCGTGGTATCCTGCATATTTCGCTGCAGCATCAATAACTATAAAATCACCATTTTGAAATTCTCTATTAGTAGGAATTGCATGTGGCAACGCACCATTTGGCCCTGCAGCAACTATTGGTGAGTATGCCTCTCCATCAGAGTACTCACGGTATTTTGAGACCATTACATTGGCAACATCTTTCTCAGAATTTCCTGGAGATAACATAGGTAAAATTTCTTCATATACTTTGTCAGTCACCTCCACAGCAGTCCTTATACAGTCTAGCTCATAATCATCTTTGACGGCTGCAATATCCTCTAAAATCATGGAAGTATTTTCCCATCTACTTTTTGGAAAAAGCTCTGTCATGGTGCTGTACTGAGCGTAGCTCATATGATCTCCCTCAAATGCTAATCTTAACCCATCTGGATTTAGATTATTCTTCTTTATCTGCATTAAATGTGAACTCATATCAATGAATATTTCAAAACCTCTTACTTGAGACTTTGATTGTTCTATGTACCTACCGTCTGTGATAAAAAACTGACCATTTGGTGTTATAAGACAAGATGCAGCTGAACCAGTAAACCCGCAAACATATCTAATGTTTGTTAGATTCGTAATTAGCATACCATCCAAACCTTTTTCTCCTAAAATATTTTTAAGTTTTGTTTGTCGTATTTCATAAATAGAATCATTCATGATTGCTGGTCCTTTTTTGATTTTTCTATGAGGGTATTAATTGTGTCTCGTTCTAAAGAGATTGATTCGGAATTCTCACCTTTAGCCTCTAAAACTTCTAATACCTCTAAAGCCTGCGAAAACAGTCCCTGATTTCTTAAAACAGATACCAACGTAAAGGTGGCAAGGCGTGAACTAACTTTTAAAGGTTCTTGATAATCATCTATCTTAGGAGATGATTTAGTTGGTGTTAACTTAGGAGACGGCTGACGTATTTTGGTTTTCCCCTTGGATTTTGCAATTGGTTTTTTTTCTTTAACTTCTTTTTCTTCCGATATCTTAGTTATCTTTTTATTCTTTTTTTCCACCTTATAAACGAAGTCTTTTGCCACCAGATGATTGGGGTCAATCTTTAAAATATGTTTCCAAGTTTTCAGAAGTCGGTTTTGCGCTCTTCCAAGGACTGTTTGTATTTCACATAACATTTCTGCTGCGGCCAAATGATTAAAGGAATATATAATAACATCCTCTAATAATTTTTCTGCTGTTTTTAAATTACCTTCTAATTTTTCAATTTTTGCTAGCATAAATAAACCAGAGGGATCATTAGGATGATGTTTTAAACCTATGTCACATACTTTTCTAGCACGCACCAAATCATTTTTTTCAAAATATATTTCTGAAAGTAAAGGATATAGAATGGTATCGAAATGATCTGCAAAATAAAGTTCCATCTCAATTTGATTTCTAAAATCCATTTTAACGCCTATTAGATTGCACCCAAGTAGTAATGTATTCAATTGTTGAATTAACTGAAGTCCCTGGCCCAAAAAGTTTCCCTACCCCTTTACTTTCTAAATTATCAATGTCTTTTTGAGGTATAATCCCCCCCCCCACCAACAAAACATCATCGAGACCTTTATCATTCATTAAATCTATAACATCTAAAAATATTGTGTTGTGGGCATTGTTTAAACTAGATAAGGCTATTACATCTGCATCTTCTTGTAGCGCAGAAGACACAATCATTTCAGGTGTTTGACGTAATCCTAAATAGATTACCTCCATTCCAGCATCTCTGTATGCAGCGGCAAGCACCTTAATTCCTCTATCATGACCATCAAGGCCCGGCTTTGCCATAACAATTCTTATTTTACGTTCCATATCTACGATAAGTTAATAGCGCTGTTTTTTACTTCATAATCAAGAATGATTCTCATTCAACCCATAATAAAAGTTGAGTTTTCTAATTTTTACTTTCTACAATAAATGTTGAAGGACCATTGTTTACCAACTCAACATCCATCATGGCTCCAAATTCTCCAGTCTTAACGGTTACCCCATTTCTGATTATGACTTCTATAAAATAATCATATAAATCTCTACTTGGTTTTGAATCCTCAGCATGAATGAAACTTGGTCTATTACCCTTTTTTATATTAGCGCAAAGTGTAAATTGGCTAATCACAAGTGCAGACCCATTTACTTCCTTTATGGAACGGTTCATTTTATTATGTTCGTCATTGAAAATTCTAAGTGATGATATTTTCTTTGCAACATAATGGGCATCATTGATAGTGTCACCCTTTTGTATGCCTAAAAGGACAACCATTCCTTGCTCTATCTTTGAAATAATTTTTGAGTTGACTTTCACCTTAGCCCCTAAGGTTCTCTGGATAACAGCAATCATTAATCAATCCAAACGTTTTCTTTTCCATATTTGGATCTTAATATTCTTACGAAATTATTATTAGTCGATACCTTTATATTATGCGCCAATACTTTTAATGGTTTTGGAGAGTCAACATTAGGTAAGTGAAATAATAGCTTACAATCACCAGGGTTTCTTTTAGATACTCTCATCAAATCATCAATGTCATCCGGTCTAATTTTTCCGGAAGAAAACTTTATATTTAGACACTGTGATAGCATATCTCTTGCATTTTCGATTGCAATAATTTCATCACACAAGATTTTCAAGTCTGAAAAATCAGATGTTTCTGATGGCTTCCCTTTAACGAAAACAACATTGCCTTCATCTATTAAGGTAGCATATGACTGATAACAATCACTAAAAACTACAACCTCTGCATGGCCTCCAATACAATCCATTTCAAAAAAAGCCATCTCTCGATTACGCCTATCATAACGCCTAACAATTTTAGTAATCATTCCACCAACAAAAACTGTATCAAGTTTTGTTATTTCCTGATCTTCTTCAAATGAAATAGTGGTGAACTCTTCTAAGTCATCTGCGTGTTCTAAGAGTGGATGTCCCGATACATAAAGACCTAATACTTCTAATTCTTTTGATAATGATTCTTTTTCTGTCCAGTCATTTATCCTTTCTAATTCAGGAACCTTAATAAGCTGATCTTTGTGATTAACTGATCCAAATAAATCAAACTGATTTTTATCCTTATCTTTTTGAATTCTTTGCCCATACCAAATTGCAACATCTACAGCCTCATGCTTTTGTGCTCGGCTTCCCTCTAAGGAATCCATACTTCCAGATGAGACCAAACTCTCTAACACTCGTTTATTTACCTTTTGTTGCTCTACCCTAGAACAAATATCAAAAATTGTTTTATATACTCCCCTTTTTTCTCTCTCATCAATAATAGATTCCAATGCTTTGGCACCAACGTTCTTAATAGCATTAAGTCCATAGGAAATAGTTTCAATATCTATAGGTCGAAAATCTTCAAATGAGACATTAATATCTGGTGGGATAACATTTATACCCATTTTTTTACACTCATTTATGAGAACAACCACCCTATCGATACTTCCCATTTCACTAGTTAAATTTGCACTCATAAATTCTGCAGGATAATGTACTTTCAGCCATGCTGTTTGGTATGCTACATACGCATAAGCAGTGGAATGACTTTTATTAAAACCATATTGGGCAAATTTTTCTATTAAAGAAAATATTTCTTCTGCTTTCTTTTTGGTTATTTTCTTTTTTTCTGCGCCAGCAATAAATTTTATCGCCAATTCATCCATCAGCGATTTAATTTTTTTTCCCATGGCTCTTCTCATAATATCTGCTTCAGCTAAAGTAAACCCAGCTATTTCATGTGCTATTTGCATAACCTGTTCCTGATAAACAATTATACCATATGTCTCTTTTAAAATAGGTTCTAGGAGAGGATGTACGTAGGAAATTTTCATTTTGCCATGCCTTCTAGAAATAAAATCGTCAATATTCTGCATTGGTCCAGGACGATATAAAGCATTCATTGCAATTAAATCTTCAATGACTGTTGGCTGAAGTTTTTTTAAAAACTCGCGCATTCCTGAAGATTCAAACTGGAAAACCCCAATGGTGCTTCCCTTAGAAAAGAGTTTATAAACATCTGAATCATTAAAATCTAGGTTTTCTAAATCCACTTTTTTATTTTTCTTTTCAATTAATTTCACAGTCTTATCGATAACTGTTAAGTTTCTAAGTCCTAGAAAGTCCATCTTTAACAATCCTAAATCTTCAAGGCCTTTCATATCATATTGACTAGTAACATCATCTGTGCTAGACTTATAAAGAGGAACATAGTCAGTTAGGTCCCCAGGAGCAATTACCACACCTGCTGCATGTATGGAAGCATGTCGATTCATACCTTCGAGAATTTTTGAATGTTCCATCAATTCTTTATAATCACCTTCTGCCATTTTTGATAGCTCTGAACTTTTTTCTAACGCTTTTTCAAGAGTGATATTTAGTTCATTAGGAATAGATTTTGCTATCTTGTCAACCTCAGAAAATGAATATCCCATAACCCTTCCAACATCTCTAACAACCTGTTTTGCTTTCATTTTTCCAAAAGTAATTATCTGAGTTACGGAATCGTCACCATATTGATCTTTTATATAGTTGATCACCTCACCTCTGCGCTCAATACAAAAATCAATGTCAATATCTGGCATACTTATACGGTCAGGATTTAAAAACCTTTCAAACAATAGGTTATGCTTAAGTGGGTCTATGCTTGTGATTCCTAGAGCATATGAAACAATAGAACCTGCTGCTGATCCACGCCCAGGGCCAACTGGAATTTTTGATTCCTTAGCATATTTTACAAAATCAGCAGTAATTAAAAAATACCCTGCAAAACCCATATCTTTTATGACGTGTAATTCATGGTCAATTCGCTTTTTAATTTTTGGTGAAAAATCCCCATAGAGAGTCTCAGCACCGGAATTCACTAATAGTTTAAGATAATCATCAGGGTCAGTTGTGGCTGCTGTATCTGGAATTGGAAAATTTGGTAAATGTGATTCACCTATTGGTAAAGTTAAGTCTATGCTATCGGCTATCTTTCTTGTGTTCTCAATCGCCTCTGGAAATTCTTTGAATAAATTGAACATTTCATCCTGAGACTTAAAGTAGAATTCCGGTGTAGCATATCTTAAGCGATTTGGGTCACTGCGTTCTTTACCTGTCCCCAAACATATATGTATGTCATGCGCCTCCCAATGTTCTTTTCTCGCATAATGAGCATCATTAGTACAAACAAGAGGTAATCCTAATTCAGATGAAAGTTTTTTCATATTTTTTATGTTTGCTTCCTCCTCTGGAATACCATGGTTCTGTATTTCTAAATAAAATCTACTTTCAAAAATTTCTGAAAATTCAAGTGCTGTCTTTTTTGCTCCATCATAATCTCCAAGTAGCATTTTTTCTGGTATGTCTCCTTTTAAACATCCTGAAAGACATATCAATCCCTCATTATATTTACGTAACAATTCCATATCAACACGTGGACGATAATAAAACCCCTCTAAATAACCTGCCGTCACGAGTTTCATCAAGTTTTTATAACCTTGATAGTTTTTTGCAAGTAGAATAAGGTGATTATTCCCCCATCCTCCTTTAGAATTTTGTTTTTTAATAAATCTCGACTCTGTCGCAACATAAATTTCACAACCAATAATAGGTTTGATGCCAGATTGTTTAGCATGTTTATAATAAGGGATTGTACTAAACATATTTCCATGTTCAGTTAGCGCAACAGCATCCATTCTTAAATCATCAATTGTATTAACAAGTTGATCTATTCGTTGGGCACCATCTAATAAGCTATAATCAGAATGATTGTGTAAGTGAACAAATTCAGAAAACATTATAATACACCAAAGTATATTGAAATTAGACCCATAAAGGTGCTGAATTTTAGTATAGATGAGCTATATGTTAAATAATAAATCGTCGGATTGGCTGTAATTAAAAAAATAACTAGCAATAATGGGGCGAGCACTCCTATTAAAAGAGAAATAATATAACCTTCCCCATAATATCCAATAAAATAAGGAATCACTGACCCTATACCTACCAGAAGACATAGTGCTACTATTAATTGAACAGATTTTTTCGTGCCAAAAACGATAGGGAAAGTGTGGAGTCCCATTTGTTTATCTCCATCAATATCAGCTAAGTCTTTTACTAATTCTCTTATTAGAGTCAATCCAAAGGCTAATATCATTGGTATCCACATAGGTTTGAGATTCTCAAATGAGGCACCAGCAAATAAAAATGCTAACCCTAAAATAAATGCTACGGCAAGATTGCCAATTATGCATTTCCNTTTAAAATGGGTACTGTAAAATATCATTATTGGAACAGCTACTACTACCCCAATAAAAACAGCTTTATTTGATAAANAAAGNCATAAAAGACTGCCAATCAAAAACAGGAAAAAAGAAATAATTCTAGCATTCTCAACTTTAACNCGNCCTGATGGAATTGGCCTTTCTGGTCTATTTATNAAATCAATACTATGGTCAATTGAATCATTGAGTGCATTTGATGCTCCAGCGTAAAGTGCTACTATAGAAGATGTTAAGATAAGGGTCTTTAAATCACTAAGCTTATTCAAGATTGCAGCTGCTACAATCATCGTGAACACGCTAATGAGTAAATTCAATGGTCTTAATAATAAAATGTGGTAATAAAAAATTTTTATAATCAACAAAATATGGCTTCACTCAATTCTTGTATTAATTTTCAACTAATAATACTCTTTTATCACCATTATAATCATTAAAAAACTTGATTTTATCATACCCCTCTTCTGTAAAGACAGATGCTACATTATTCGGATGGTCATTTATACCCACTTCCATAATGAAGAATGACTTGTCATTTGATATTGCTGAAAATATTTTTGAAAAACGTTTGTAAAATATTAGACCATCATCATAATCAGTAAGTGCAACTTCAGGCTCAAAATCTTTAACTTCTGATTTTAATGAACACATATCATCCTTTGCAATGTATGGTGGATTAGATATAATTAGGTCAAATTTTTCTTTCGGTATTTTATTTAAAATATCCATTTTGATGAATTTCACTTTTTTAGGTTTTATTAAATGGCAATTATTTTTTGCAAGATTAATAGCACTTGAAGAATTATCTATTCCTATTATGGTAGCATCTTTTATTTCCAACCCTAGTGTTATAGCAATACAGCCTGAACCTGAGCCAATATCCAGAATTTTAGGATTTTTAATTTTTTTCATATAGTTTAATGAAATATCAATAAGTCTTTCAGTTTCGGGCCTTGGGATTAAAACAGATGGATTAACTAAAAACTCTCTACCATAAAAATCACAGGAGCCGGTGATATATTGTAAGGGCTCGTTATCCAATCTTCTTTTTATCCAATTACGTAAAATAGATAATTCCTTCTTTGATAACGGCTCATCATATTTCAAATACAAATCTAACCTGTTACATTTTAAAATGGAGCAAAGCAACCATTCTATTTCAGATCTTGGATTGTGAAACTGTTTTTTTTTAAAAAATGAATCTGACCACTCTATTATATCAATTATACGCCAAACTTTTTCCATTATTGCGAGTATGTGAAAAAGATTTAGTTATTTGAATTATCAGCAGCCATAAGTTCTTGTTGGTCTGCAATCTTTAACTTTTCTATTATCTCAGTAATGTCACCATCTAAAATCTCATTTAATCGATAAGTTGTAAAATTTATTCTATGGTCTGTAACTCTTCCCTGTGGAAAGTTATAGGTTCTAATTTTTGCAGAACGATCTCCTGTAGAGACTAAACTTTTTCTTTCAGCAGCACGTTCCGCTGCAAGCTTATCCTGCTCCGCAGCTAATAATCTTGATTTCAAAACCTTTAGAGCTGCAGCCCTATTCTTATGTTGAGATGATTCATCTTGACAGGTAACTACAAGCCCGGTAGGAATATGAGTAATCCTAATAGCAGATTCTGTTTTGTTAACATGTTGACCTCCAGCTCCACTTGCACGATATGTGTCGATTTTCAAATCAGATTCATTTACTTGAATGTCAACATCTTCAGCTTCTGGCAATACAGCAATTGTTGCAGCTGATGTATGAACACGACCACTTGTTTCAGTTTTTGGAACTCTCTGAACCCTGTGTACTCCGCTTTCATATTTTAACATACCAAATGCACCACTTCCCTGAATCGATAAAACTGCTTCTTTAAACCCTCCAATACCTGTATCAGAAGAGTCTAATGTTTTATATGTCCATCTCATCCTCTCAGCATAGCGAGTGTAAATTCGAAAAAGATCTGCTGCAAATAATGCTGCCTCATCCCCACCAGTTCCGGCTCTAATCTCTAAAATTAGATTTTTACTATCATTAGGGTCTTGTGGTAATAATAAAACTTTTAAGTTTTTTTCTAATTTTGATTTTCTTATCTCTAAATGAGCAATCTCTTCTTCAGCTATTTCTTTTAATATAGAATCTTCTTCAGATAATACTGCAAGATCATCTTTGATTTGTTTTAATACACGTAAATATTCTTTCGCCGTATCTACAATTTCCGTTAATGAACTATGCTCTTTGGCAATTAATCTATATTTTTCCTGATTATTAAATATATCAGGATTCGTCATTTGCTTTGCAAGGCTCGAATGCTTTTTGATTATGGCTTTTAGCTTGTCTTTCAATGTTTAACTTTGGTAAGGTCTGCTGATTTATAATATTAAAGAACTAAAATTGCTTTTAAATACAATTCCCAATCCATAGAATTAAAAGCTATTATCTATCAATAATTATTTTCTGGATTTGAATTCATTGTAGGTTTGTTGGTATTTACAGAATCAATTAGATTTTGTTTTTTTACTACCATATTTTTGATTGAATTTTTCTATTCTTCCAGCTGTATCAACAAGATTTTGTTTGCCAGTAAAAAAGGGGTGAGATTTGTTTGAAATTTCTATTTTACACAATGGATACTCATTGCCATCATCCCATTTGATTGTTTCTTGTGTTTCTACTGTTGATTTAGTTAAAAAAGTATGGTCGCAAGATGTATCTTTAAATACTACTAGACGATAATTTTCTGGATGGATTTTTTCTTTCATAGTTGTCTCCAATTTAAATAATTCTTTTTAAAGCTTTTTCAATTCGCTTTATTCCTTCTTTAATTGTTTTTTTATTTGTAGCATAAGAAAATCTAAGGTGCTTGGGAGACCCAAAACCGTCTCCTGGCACAGTAACAACCTTCGCATACTCTAGAATATACTCTGAAATAGCAAAAGTATCTTTTAATAACTTTCCATCTACATATTTGTTAAGATAGTGGCTAAAATCTGGAAAAGCATAAAATGCGCCTTTGGGCGTTACGCAGGTGACACCAGATAAGTGGTTAAGAAGTGCAACAATCAAATCCCTTCTTTTTTTGTATTCTAGTATCATCTTATTTGTATGTTCTTGATTTCCTAATAAAGCTTCAATACCAGCTTTTTGTCCAATTGAATTGGCACATGAAGTGGCCTGACCTTGAATTTTTGACATAGCTTTTATAATGTCTATTGGCCCAGAGGCATAACCTATTCTCCAACCTGTCATCGCATAGGTTTTTGATAGGCTCATACAAGTTATAACCGTTGCATTAATATTATTATCTCTGTTAATCTTTTCAATACTTATAAAATCCCTGTCGTATACTATTTTCTCATAACATTCATCTGATATTAAAACCCAATTATTTTTTTTTGCAATATTTAAGATGTTTTTAATTGCTTCTTCACTCCATACTCCTCCTGTTGGATTAGAGGGTGAATTTATGATTACCCCCTTTATTTTTTCTGAAGTTTTAATTTTTAAATCATCAAAATCAGGTTCATAATTTTGTTCTTCTAGTGTATTGACAATTATTGGCTCAGCATTCGCCAAACGAACAAATTCTGGAAACGATACCCAATACGGTCTGAAGACAACCACCTCATCACCCTCTTCGAATAGCGCTTGACAAACCGTAGATAGGCTCTGTTTTTCTCCATTAGAAACAAGAATGTTACTCCTATCATAATCAATGCCATTTTCACGTTTAAGCTTTTCACATATGGCATCTCTAAATTCTATCATCCCTGGTCCAGCTGTATATTTAGTGTAGCCTTCATCCATAGCAGTTTTCCCTGCATTTATAATATTAACAGGTGTATTAAAATCAGGTTCGCCCACAGATAAATTTATTACGTCAATACCTTTAGATTTCATCTCAGCAGCAATTGTAGCCATTTGCAAAGTGAATGAAGGCTTAATCTTGTCAACTCGTTGGGCAAGTTTATGTTTCAAAACTTATGTTGCTGCTTATGGTGTTTTTCAGTATTAAATCTTTGATCATCATTATAATCCACATCTTTTTCTATTTTTTTATTATCATTTTCTAGATTATGGTATTTCGGACCGGAATTTCTATTTTGACTTTTATTACGAGTCGTGTTCTCATAGTTTTTATTTTTTTTCTTTTTTGCAAATTTTTTATTCCTCGTTTTTAACTGTTTTTTATTCCTTCTTTTAAATCGCTTTTTCTTTGGAATTGGTACATCGGTTATTGAAATTCTGTCAACATCATTCATTCCATCGATATTTTCAAATGGGTTTTCATTAAGATCCTCACCATCGCCGTTTTTTGCGACTTTATATCCAAATCCTTTATATATTGTACCAAAACCTCTAGTAATACCATTCCCAATACCGATAAAACTTGGTAAGGAAAAATTAGTTTTAAATGCCCCACTGAAAGCTCCCCATCGATGTTCATCAACAGAATCAGGAGTCAGTCTTAAAGGCTTTATTTTTACCAATATTTCTTGCTTTAAATTGATTCCAACCTCTGACGCTAAAAAAATAATATTCTGACCTATTAACTTGTTTAAATATGATGGTTTTTCTTCATTTGTTAACGATTGATATTTCCCATTTGTCATATGGTTTAATGCAATCCAAGGAGTTATAAAGCTGTAACAGACAAAGCTATCACAAGGGATAAATTGTTCAGAAATACTATCTATTTCACAGTCCTGAACTTCAAATGTGATATTTCCAAAATTTAAGGCAGTTAGATTTTTACAGATATTTATAATGGGATCAACACCCTCATTTATGCCAACAAGATAGATTTGCTCATTTAATATTTTCACTTGAACTCTAGGATAAAGAAATCGATTACGATATGACCCGTCCAAAAATGGAATAATTGGTTCTTTAGAAAACTGACGCATAAAGACCCCTTTTACTTGGTAGGGAGTCTTACGAACAGGTTTATTCGTGATAACTCTAACTACAACTGATTTTATATCAGGAAAACTATCACTCATTATAAATTATAAATAATATCAGGTGTTTTATTGGCTCATGGTATTGAGAAATTCTTCATTATTTTTTGTTCTTTTCATCCTATCTTGCACAAACTCCATAGCTTCTTCTACTTTCATATCATTTAGAAGTTTGCGCAAAATCCACATCCGTCCTAATTCTTTACGACTAAGAAGTAGTTCTTCTTTTCGCGTACCTGATCGTATTATATCAAAAGCTGGATATATCCTTCTATCGCTTAACCTTCTATCTAATGCTAGCTCCATATTGCCTGTACCTTTAAATTCTTCAAAGATTACTTCATCAGCTCTACTACCTGTTTCAATAAGAGCAGTAGATACAATGGTTAAACTTCCTCCTTCTTCAGTATTCCTTGCAGCACCAAAAAACTGTTTAGGTTTTTTTAATGCATTAAAATCAACACCACCTGATAATATTTTACCACTATGTGGTATTACAGCATTATGTGCTCTTGCTAAACGTGTAATGCTGTCAAGCAAAATTACAACATCATCCCCATATTCTACCATTCGCTTTGCTTTTTGCAATACCATATCTGCAACTGAAACATGCCTTTCTGGAGGTTCATCAAATGTGGAACTAATTACTTCAGCGTTAACATTTCTTTTCATATCAGTTACTTCTTCTGGGCGTTCATCTATTAATAGTACAATTCTTTTTGTTTCGGGATGGTTGTCACTAATTGCGTTAGCTAATTTTTGAAGCAATATTGTTTTCCCAGTTTTAGGCTGAGCTACAATAAGGCCCCTTTGGCCTTTCCCAATAGGAGAAATTAAATCCATAATTCGCATAGATAAATCTGAGGACTTTGTTTCTAGATTAAATTTATCCTCAGGGTACAAGGGAGTAAAGTTATCAAATAGAATTATATCTTTCAGCTTCTCTATTGGTTGATCATTTACTTTTTCAACTTTTAATAAAGCATAGAAACGTTCTTTTGATTTAGGTGGTCTAATCTGTCCTGATATTAAATGTCCAGTTTTCATGCCAAACCGTTTAATTTGTGATGGACTAACGTAAATATCATCAGGCCCTGGCATATAATTATAATCTGGTGAACGCAGAAAGCCATATCCATCCTGCATCACTTCTAAAATACCACGTGCAGTAAATGCATCATCTTTTTTTGATTGGGCCTCTAGTATTTTTACTATTAACTCTTGCTTGTTTAAGCCTGCGACACCTCCTTCAAATTTTAACTTTTGCGCTAATTCAGTCAACTCTCTTATGTTTAATGATTGTAATTCGTTGAGATTCATTTGTTATATACTCTTCGTAAATTTTACGGAAAATAAATTTAAACACCCCGCGGGTACACTAGGGTAGAGTGAAATTACATTAAATTATTCCTGTGTCAAAAGATATTTCAACCTCATAAAACAACTCTTCTGCTATGTAATGACTCCCAAAAACAAGTCCAATATCATTTTTAGTAATTAACTTCTTGATTTTTCTGATGCCACTTCCAATACATTTTATTGGTTTATTATCAATACCTATTTCATTTAATTTTTTCGATAATTTTTTGGTTTCCATTAGCAAACCAGTTTTGCTGGTGGTAACAAATAAAGTTTTAAATTTGTTTTTCATTTCATATCCAGCTTGGAATAATTCTTTATCGCTCTTAATACAAAAAAGGCCTAATATATTTTTGTTTGGAAAAAGAAGAGTAAGATTTTTTAATACCGATCTAATACTTTGTTCATTATGAGCAACATCATAATAGATGTTTTTCGCAATAACTTGTAATCTCCCTGGCCAATATACGTTTAATAACCCTTTTGCAATAGTTTCATTTGTTATATTTTTTTTAAAATGCTTTAATGATGTAATCGCCAAGGAAGCATTTTCAGCTTGATGCATACCAAGCATTGGTGTGAAAAAATCATTATTAAAAATATTAAAAGCTGTTCCTTCTTTGTTAACTTTTACATTTAAAGGCTTTTCAGATATTCGAATCGAAGCATTTTTAAATTTTGCAGTATTTTTTAAAACATTTAATACATTTTTCTTCTGATTAGTAGTAACCAATGGAATGTTCCTTTTTATGATACCTGCTTTTTCTTTAGCAATTTCAACTATGTTGTTCCCCAATATGTCCATATGATCCATAGATATAGTTGTCATAATTGTTAAAGCAGGTTTAATAACGTTGGTTGAATCAAGTCGTCCTCCTAAACCAGTTTCCACAATAGCAATATCAACATCATTTGCATAAAAGTAATTGAATGCCATCGCTGTAGTTACCTCAAAAAAAGTTGATTCTAATGTGTTTATTTTCTCCTGTATGGAATCAAGAAATGATATTATATAATCATTATTTACTGGTTCACCATTAATTCGAATGCGCTCATTAAAACTTACGAGATGAGGGGATGTATAAAGGCCAACCTTATAATCACATTCCTGCAATATCGAGTTTAAATGCGCTGCCGTCGAACCTTTACCATTTGTACCGGCAATATGTATAAAGGTTAGTTTTTGGTGGGGATTATTAATATAATTCAGTAACTGGTCTGTATGCTCGAGACCCATTTTTATTCCATGCCTCTCGAGGGAATAAAGCGATTTTAATTTATTTGAAATTCTAGAGGATATCAATGCGACTAATTGATTTTATTTCTAAGTGGAGATTCAAACCCAATGATTTTTTAACAATCTTATTAAATGCATTTTTTGAATCAGTTACAAAAACTTCTAGTTCGCCTGAATTTTTTTTTGAATGTAATCCCAATTTTTGGAGTTTTCTTTTTACAGAAACAGACGTTGCTTTTCCTGAATCAACTAGTTTAACATAGTCACCTAAAGCTTTAGATATGATTTCTTTGAGAATTGGATAATGAGTGCATCCAAGTATTACAGTATCTATTTCGGTTCGGGTTAATTTTTTCAAATATTGGTCTGCAATTTTTGCAGGTATTTCACCACTGACAAGTCCTTCTTCTACTAATGGGACAAATAATGGACAAGCTTTACTAACTATGTTTAAGCTTGGATTCAATGATTTCAAAATATCTGCATAAGCGTTTGATTCAATAGTCGCCTGTGTTCCTAAAACGCCTATTGAATTATTTTTTGTAATGGAAATTGCCTTTTTTGCTCCTGGTTGAATTACGCCAATTACTGGTATTTTAAATGTAGATTTTAAATGGTCGATTGCTATGGCTGATGCAGTATTACAAGCAATTACAATCATTTTACAATTTTTATCAATCAACCATTTTACAATTTCTTCTGAATATTGCTTGATTCTATTTTTACTTTTATTTCCATAAGGCACTCGAGCTGTATCACCAACATAATAAATTGATTCATTGGGCATTATTTTCATTAATGAATTAACCACAGTAAGCCCACCTATCCCTGAATCAAATACTCCTATAGGTCTGTCATTACTCATTACTCTGAAACCAAAAATTTTTCTCTTGAAAGTTTAAAATGCTTTACGGCCTCAAAGATACCTTCTGCAATTTTCTGTTTATGACTGGATTGTTTGAGTCTTTTCTCCTCTGCGGGATTCGAAATAAAACCAACTTCTACTAATGCATTTGGCATTGATGCGCCAATTAAAACATAGAACCCTGCTTGTTTAACACCTCGGTTAGGTGAATTCAATCTTTTATCTAATTCCATTTGAATGATTGCGGCAAGATCTTCGCTCTCTTTCATAAACATAGTTTGGGCCATGGTTGCCATAATCAATGCCTCTCCAGTAAGATCTGCATATTGATCTGTAAATTCTTCTAAACTAATTACAGAATTCTCTCTTGATGCGACCTCTATAGCATCCTCACTTTTACCAGGTCTTAATAAAAAAGTTTCGAATCCTTGAATTTTTCTATTTTTATTGGCATTAGCATGAATACTAACAAATAATTTTCCATTCGCTTCGTTGGCCATTTTAGTCCTATTCAACAGCGGGACAAATACATCCTCCTCTCTTGTATAAATAACCTTGATACCAGATTTTTCTAAAAGACTTCCTGCCCGTTTAGTTATGTCTAGCACTACATCTTTTTCCATAGTACCATATTTTCCTATTGCACCTGGATCTTTGCCCCCGTGTCCTGCATCTAAAACAACAACGTCTAATCTCCATTTCTCTTTGACGTCTTCAATGTGGTCATCAATCTTGGTTAACGGTGTTCTCAGTGTAATGATAATCTCATTTGGGTCTAAACTTTGATACCAATCATGACTTATGACCTTTGTGCCAAGCTTAAATGCTACTTGCGCAGTTTTTCCAATCTGATCTGATTCTATTTGTCTTATGACACCTCTAGTTAATCCGTTATTTATTTTTGTTGTGTCTATTGATGCTCCCGCAATTGTTAAATAATACCACTGATGCTTATTGATGAAGGAGCTTATGTTTCTTTCAGAAAATGGTTTTTTTGTACCTAAACGAATTATGGTTCCGTTTGCCTTAACTTCAATACTAATATCTGTTATGTTAAATCTAACAACATCCACTTCTAACAATTCTTTTTTGGAATCAAAATTCAGACCAGGTAATATGGTTACTTTTAATATTTGAAAAAAGTTTTCAGCGGGTATATATATATCATTTAGTATCAATATTGCACTTTGTTGCATTTGATATGCAGTATCATCTATTAAAACATAGCTGCTGTTCCCAGAAATTTTAATTTTTTTACCAGAAATATATAGTACAAGTTTCCCTCTATCTTTGTTTTCATAAATTTTTGAAGTAAACGATTTGGCTAAATCTTTTGATGATATATATAATGATTTTACATTGGGAAGGGTTCTTATTTCAGTTTCTGTTCCAGCGCTTCTATTAAACACATGGATTTCACCATAAAGAAAGTTTATGAAAAAGATAATAAATATCTTTGTGCGCATTTTTATATAATTATTTTAAAAATACCGTGCCCTGGTTCGGGAAATATATGGAACTATAAATTTATTAATATATTTTTATAACAGGTGCGCCAAAAAAGTTTTAAGGCGCACCTGTCAAGTTTCACTTTGGTACTATTTTTTATCGTACCACATTACTAGAATCGCCAACGAAAGTATCCCCGCAAATCCAGCATCGCCGAATTGAGCCATAATACGCCCTAATCCTGCAATGACACCAAAGAAGTCATCAAACAGAATCCCTACGATAATACCAATAACAACTAACATCTTAGCCAAGTCTGTAAGTTGTCCAAGCCATTCATTTATGTTTTGCAAGCCTTTTAGCATAGTTTACTCCTGATTTCAGGAAAAGGGAAAATTAAAATCTTCCTACTATATCCTTTGTTATTATCCCAGAAACGAGAGAAAAACCAGCAGAGCAAGCAGACCTGCGAAACCACCATCTAAAAATGTATTAACTAGATCTACGATTCCACCAATTGGGTCAAAACCTGTTGAATAAACGATATTAACAAAAACAAATAGAACAATAAGTGCTTTTATAACCCCTACTACTCCAGACGCTGCATTTTGTACGGTTGAATTGACATCAGCCATGCCGACACCTCCTTGGTTTGGTTTTTTATTTAGAACAAATCACCATTCGGATAGATTTTGCTCTATAAAGTAGGATTGGATTTTATTAATCTACTGTGGAATTCATGTCCAATCCTTTTTACTGATAGAATTTACTAAAAAAGCATGTAGTTACAATATTTATATTTAAAAATTAGTTTATTATCATGAAAGCAATAAATTGACCTCAATAAAAACCGATTCAGGAACAACTGACTCCATGCACTGACCGCAAAATCTCCAATGATTACGTATGTGGTTACATTTTTTTGGGGGTTTAATTACAACACCATAGTCATCATTCAAAGGGCATGTTAATCTTGGAGATTGGGAACCAAATATTGAGACTGTTGGCAACCCTATATATGCTGCCAAATGGCCAGCCATTGAATCAGGAGAAATAAGACATTTTTGATATTTTAACCAGTTTTTCAATTCAACGAGGCTACCTTCAAAATATTCAACATTTAGATTCATAGCATCAATTTTTTTTTCAAGATAGTGTGATTCTGGTGTTTTTACTAAGCCTATAAGATAATTTTCCGATAATAATTTTGCCAATTCAGACCAATGTTCAAGTGGCCATAATCTACTAGGATCACTTGCTCCAATATGGAAAACCACTGCACCATTATTATTTTTTAACTTTTTGGGGCTTTCAAAAATATCAGAACAGCCTATTTTTGCAACTAACTCCTTGGCTCTATCAGTTTGGTGTGAATTTTGGTTCATTTTATTTGGATATGTAAAAAAGTACCCGCCTCCAGTAGTATCATAGCCAAAGCTTACTTTTGGTTTTGTTTTCCATAAAAACCAACTGTTTCTTAAATCCCCTTTAAAATCAAAGGCAATATCTATATTCTTGTATGATATTTTCTTTGCAAAAGAACGTGCTTTCCACCATTTGATTAAAGACCAGTTCCAATCAGTCCAAGGAACAGCTATTGGTATTATTTCATTTGCTAAATTAAGATCTTTTGCAAGATCAGCAGATGCCTTATTACAAATCAATATTAAATGTGCATTTGGAAAAGCCTGCTTAATATTTTTTAAAGCTGGTGCAATTATTAGTATATCTCCAATTCTATGAAATTCTGTAATAAGAATTGTTTTTATGTCTATATCTGTTATGGAGTATGTTTTTCGAAACAAGTTAAAGAATAAATAAATAGGAGAGAGAAATTTGCTTACTAAATTTGACCAGACAATGATTCTTGGGTTATATATTTGATTAATCATTATTTTAATCCTAGCATTTCATAATAACCATATAGCACGTCTCCAACTTTTTTTATGTCGTGTTTTTTTTTAACCCATTTTCTACCCCTCTTACCATAAAATAATATTTTACCAGGATTATTTATAAGATTCCTTAATGTTTGCTCAAGCGTATGCTTATTAACATTTACAAAAGGGTTTCCAGGTAAAAAATTATTATATTTATCATTCATCTCAGTCAAAGTACATATTCCCATCGAAAGTGATTCTACGGAATTCATACCATACCCCCAACCACCACGATTACCTATCTGATCAATACATATGTCAGACTTCATTTTCTTTTCTAGGGCAATGTTATTGGGGAGGTTTTCAACTAATTTAAATTTAATCTTTCCTTCCGATTCTAAGTTTTTGCAAATATCAATAATTATATTTGAACCTTTATAAAATCGATTTGTAGGAGCATGGGTTATGGTTATCTTATCATTAAGTGTTTCTTTTAATTGAAATTTTGAAGTGTCAAAAGGTAAAAATAGGTAACTGATTTTTGGATGTTTGTGGAGTAAATCTAATTCATTAGTAAGATTTAAGTCTGATACAGTATCCATATATGGCATAACACCCCTTGCTCTTAAATCTTCGCCATGATAATGGCAGATGATTTTTTTCCCTCTTTTTTTTAAACCTTTTACAAAAGATTCATTCTTTAAAAAATCAACTCCGCTTTCAAAGTGGAATATATCAAAATCATATAATTGATATTCATTTATGGCTCTTTCAATATACGGCTTCCATAAAAAATCTTTACACTTCAAAAAAATACTATCTAATTTTCCATCTGGTTTCCAGACTGGAGGATAGCCAATCTTTTCCTTATGATACCCATCTGGCCCTCGATATCTTTTGTATATTAAATTTCGTATCTTTGACATTTTAGGATTAGTGAAATTAAAAGGGAGATTTAAACAAATATCTTCATCAAATTTTTTTGGGGAATTAAAAAAGGTTATCGACCTACATTCATTCCCTCTCCTCATATGTTCATTCCTCCACAAGGTTAAAGTGCCAACAGTATTTTCAGGTGCTATATATAATATTTTCATCTTATTGAAAATAAAGATAAATACAACTCTTTTCTTTTTTCCCAATTATATTTTTTTTCAATTAAATTATAATTGTATGCAATGTGTTGAGAATTACCCGCTCCATTGAGTGCTCGCTTTATAGCATTGGCCATAGATATAAAACTTCCTGGTTCAGACCAAAGAACTGAATCTTGCACAAATTGACGTATGGGTCTCAAATCTGAGGTTACTATTTCTAAACCAGAGGCCATCATTTCGAATAATTTAGTAGGAGTGTTTTCTTGAGTAAGCGGATTTTCTCTAAACGGGATAACACCAACACAATGCTTATCTAATAACTCCCATATTTTTGAATGTGGTACTTGCTCAACTATCTCTACCGTTTGTTTGAGGTCTAATTGTTCAATTAAACTAGTTATGTCGCGTTGAAATTCTTTGGTTCTGAATGTTCCAACTAAAGTAAGTAAAATATTTGAAAAGCTGGTCTTTATATGGTTAATTGCATAAATCAAATCTTTTATGCCTCGCTCCTCCCCTAGATGACCATGGTAAATTATTGAGTTTTTTTTCCGTTGATTAATTGAATTTTTTCTTATTCTCTCGATTTCTGGATAATTTTCAATAACAACAATTTCTTTATCTATTTCGGAATATGGAAAATCATTAACTGGTTTGTTGGCTAAAATGATTTTATCAACATATTTTAAATTTTTTTTCTCTTTGTATTTGCGCCAATAAATTAACACCTCTTTTAAAAGTTTTATGCGGTTTGAAAAGGTTCTGTACAAGGCTTCTACATTTTCATGAACATCATAAATTGTAATAGGAGACTTAGAAAAACCGTATTTTACCTTTTTAAAAATTGGAAGCAATTCTGTCTCATGTATTTGAACATGACTAATTTTTTGTACTCTTGATATTTGCTGGTATACAATCTGAATAAAACTTTGGATAGATATATCTTTACTATAGTTTATGTGGTCAACTAAAGAGTCAGACATATCAATAATTGAATCAGATCTTGTAAAATATTTTATCGGATATTCTTGCTCCTTTAAAGAACAAATTTGTTTGTAGTATATTCTTTCATCATCTGGAAAGTGATTACAAGATATGATGATTATCATTTTAACAACCTAACAAGTCCTTTTTTTTCAATATCTGTTACGATAAATAAATACCATATGATAGGATATAAAAATGATAAAGTAAGCTTAACATGTAATTCAGTGATGTTATATTGTATCCCAATTAGAACAAGCACAGGAAAAAAAATTGCTCTCCAATTATATGGTGTTGTATAAATTGGATTTAATTTTAGGTAGATAGTTAATGTCATTGAAACAAATGCCAGCACAACACTATATGCCGCTCCCACGAAACCAAATTTGGGAACAAAATAGAAACTAGACATGATTAAAGTTAGTGCACCACTGATTCGAAATATTGGGACCCAGTTTGTAATTTCCTTTATGTAAATGCCCGGGAGTTGAATGATATAAGTGCCAAAAAAGAAGTACCCCAAGAGAATCATACTAACCACTTCATTGCAATTCCAAAACGCAGGACCTATAAGTGTTTTCCCAAAGATTGAGAGTCGCATAATTTCATTAATCCAAAGACTTACCAGCATTGATAAATATCCCATTATACCTAAAAATAGCGTTGTGATTTTAGAAAACTCCAACCTCGCTCCCCGTTCTTTTCCTTTTTTTAAAAAGTATGGAGTCCATCCCATATTGAACCCCATAACAGCTGTAAGACCTAACATTCCCATTTTTTTACCCGCAGAATAAAGACCAACATCTTTGGTGCCAAGCATATATTCAATTAAGTATCGATCAGATAATTCCATAACCATAGTAAACACACCTGCTGGTAAAAACGGTATGGCAAACTTTAAAACTTTAATCAATGTGCTTTTATCAAAAGCGCTAATTTTAATTCTTTGAATTATTATAGGAAAGGATGTAAACAATAAAAGCCCTGAAGCTAAAATATTGGCTTTAAAAACCCCTTCGATTCCATTTTTTAAGTGAACAACAAAAAGAATGTTTAAAAACATGGTTACAACAACATTCAACAGACTAAAACTAATGAATAATGTCGCTTTTTGTTCAGCGCGAAGGATTAAAAGTGGTAAGCTCCAAAGAGAATCGAGAAGGAGAATAATTGAAAGGTAAACCATCCAATCTGGTTTGTGCACTCCCAAAACCCAATATGCGCTCAAGTTCCTTGAGAGATAAAATATTAAAGTGAACATTATTCCAGTAATAATTTGAGATATTATTATAACAGTAATATGTTTTATTTTTTCATCACCCGTAGTTTGTACTGAAAATTTCATTAAGGCTGTATCCATACCATATCGATATAAAATCAATCCAAAGCCTATAAACGCATATGCTAAGGATACTGCGCCATATTCTTCTTGTGTAAAAGAATGAGTATATAGAGGCAATAATAAAAAAGTAATCAGTCTTGCCAAAACATGACCAAAGCCATATATCAAGGACTGCTTTCCTAGGTCTCTTATTGACATTATTTTATATTACTAATTGAATTGTGTCTCGAAAAATACCACTAGCACCGAAGTTTTCTTTAAACCTACCCAATCCCATATTTGGTTCATTATTTACCGTGAATGTGCCAAAATCATATATTGTATATTTTTTTTCAATGGCCCAATTAAAAATATGATAAAAAAGTAAATTAACAGATCTATAATTAGAATATTTCTCATTATGACTAATGTAAAAAGCAAGAATGACATGATCATTAACAATAAAATTCACAACACCAGCAATCATCTCTCCTTTTAAAAAAGCACCAAATAATTTACATTTTTTTGGAAAAATAGATGAGATTAACTTTAGCTCTTTAAGTGAGTGTGTAGGATTGACGTTGTGACGAATCTTTAAATTTTCTTTTAAAATATTATAAAAAGAATCATAGTCATTTGATTGCTCAATAACAACCCCACTATCCATAGATTTGCGCACTGCTCTTTTATGAGAATCGCGAAATTTATTTACTGTTAGAGAATGCGAATTTTCTAAAAACAAAATACTGGTTATGTCCCTTTTAAAATACTCAAACTTCTGTTTGAAAAGCGAAAACTCCATATAATTTGATATTCTCTTTTGGTATAAATTAGGTGGCAATGTAATTCGAATTGCATGGAAACCATTCTTTTTTGAATAATCTACTAAGGATTGAGCAAGCTCCATCGATTCGGCAATCGCAAATTTTTCAGGAAGAACAAATGAACCAACACTTGCACCAGGATGAGAAATAAGATATAATTTATTTCCATATATAATTTCAGCTGCTGGAAAAACGGAAAATAGCTTGCCTTTCTTTAAAATCATTAGACTGTGGTCCACAAACCTATTATTTGGATGATAATTAAGAAAAGATCGTAAATGAAACAAGGTCCCATTATTACTTTTTGAAACAAACTCATCCCATAAAATTTCATCTTCCTTATTGAATCGATAGATTTCAAACATTTAACCCTACTTTAATTATTTATTCTTTATATTGTTCCAATTTTAAATTATAGGTATTGGATGGTGTTAACACTCAAATCTAATTTGGCTATCTAAATTATAGGAGTAAAATATGAATTCTTCTATTGAAAAGGTATATGCAAGAGAAATACTGGACTCTAGAGGAAATCCAACAATCGAAGTAGACATTACTACAAAATCCGGTCACCTTGGAAGAGCAGCGGTTCCTTCTGGAGCTTCAACAGGGCAACATGAAGCGCTTGAACTAAGGGATATGGATAAAAGTAGATATTGTGGTAAAGGTGTGCAAAAAGCAATAAAAAACGTTAATTCAATTATCGCACCACAATTAATGGGTTTCGATGCTACAGAACAATCAGATTTAGATAGCTTATTAATTGAATTAGATGGAACTCAAAATAAATCAAGCCTAGGAGCGAATGCACTACTAGGTGTTTCTTTGGCAGCTGCCCATGCAGGATCTAACGCATCAAACAAACCACTCTATAGCTATCTTGGAGAAAGTGGTAGCAAATTATTACCTATTCCATTAATGAACATTTTAAATGGTGGTAGCCATGCAGATAATTCTATAGACATACAAGAATTTATGATTTGTCCTTTAGATGCTGGTTCATTCTCTAACGCATTAAAGATAGGAGCTGAAATTTTTCATATGTTAAAATCACTCTTGAAAAAAAAGAGTTTCATCACATCAGTTGGAGATGAAGGTGGGTTTGCCCCTAATCTCAGATCCAATGAGGAAGCAATAGAAATTATATTAGAATCCATTATCAAATCAGGTTTAAAACCGGGTCAAGAGGTATCTTTAGCACTAGATGTTGCAGCAAGTGAATTATATGAAAAAGAATATTATAATTTATACTCTGAAAAGAAAAAACTAAGCACCAATGAAATGATAGAATATTTAACTAATCTTGTAAAAGATTACCCTATTATATCAATTGAAGATGGGCTAGATGAAAATGATTGGAATGGCTGGGCTCAGCTAACAAAAAAATTAGGCAATAAAGTACAAGTCGTTGGTGATGATTTAACTGTAACAAACATTGAAAAGTTGAAAAAAGCGGTAGATAAAAATTGTATAAATGCAATTTTAATAAAGTTAAACCAAATTGGTACTTTGACAGAAACAATGAACACAGTTTCCATGGCTAAAAACGCAGGCTTTGGTGTGATCATCTCACATCGGTCAGGGGAAACAGAAGACACAACGATTGCAGATTTGGCAGTTGCAGTGGGTATGGGACAAATCAAAACAGGCTCTCTTTCAAGAACAGACCGAATATGTAAATACAATCAATTATTGCGAATTGAAGAAGAGCTAGGAGTGGGTGCAAAGCTAGCGGAGGTAAATGTATTTGGTAATTATCAATGAATAAATATGGTACACTGAAGCGACCTTCTCGTTCAAGGTTTAAAAACACACAGACAATGCATTCTCAAAAGAACTTTGTTAGGGGTATACTTTTTCTCATTTTATTTGTGCTTTTTATTATTTTTATTTTTGGTGACCATGGTTTATTTCAACTTTATAAGCTAAGAAAAGAAATAGAAATGGTTCAAAAGCACATCTCTGAATTAAGGAAAGAGAGAGAGCTGTTGATAACGGAGAAGAATCGTTTAAATAATAATTTAGAATATATCGAGAAATTAGCAAGAGAGCGGTATCGTATGGCTAAACCAGGAGAGCAGGTATTCAAAGTAATTCCAAATAATATGAAGGATGATTAGGTACCATATTAAATATTAACTTTTTTTTCAATTTCTACTTTTTGCTTGATAAAGGCATCTAGATAAATCTCTACTCTTCGGTTTTTTGCTCTTGCTTTTTGTTTATCTTTGAAATTCTCAATATCACTTACATCTACAACTGGACGAAACTCTCCATAGCCTAAAGCTGAGAAGTACTTCTCAGACATTCCTGCGTGCTTGTTCATTAATCTAACAAGGTTTAAAGATCTTGCAGAAGACAATTCCCAGTTTGACGGGTAATCAGCATTAGGAGGAAGCTTTGCGTCATCTGTATGACCTTCGCATCTTATTTCAACATTTAAAATAGCATTTTGCTGATCAACAATCTTTAATAATTGTTGGTGTTCTTTTCTATCTTTGAGATTCATTAAAGCTGACTCTGAAATGATTTGTCCAATTTCATGGACAACAGAATAATAAACCGGTTCAATCTCAGAAGATGTAGATTTAAATAGATTGCCTGTAATTGTTATTTTTATACCCTTGGTCTCTCTTTCAACTTCTATGTTTTCATACGAAAGACCTTGTGTCATTTCTTCATATGTTTCATCAAGAAGTTTGTCTATCAGAATACTAAGACGTTTTTCAGCATCATTTAACATCACCAATAGTAAGACAAAAAAAGTAAGAAGAAGGGTGACAACATCTGCAAAAGTTAATGCCCAAGCAGTTGCCTTAGCTTTACGCTCATCTAAGCTTAACTCTTTTCGTATTTGGGCCATGGAATATTATTATCTTTTTATTGAATCTATTGTTTACTTGTCTTCATTAGAATTATATCTATATTGAGAAGGTACAAATGTCATTAATTTTTCCCGGATTAATATGGGATGCTCTCTAGCGTGAATACTAATGATACCTTCAACTACAATGTTTTTCAACATCATTTCGTTTTCAGACCGTCTTTTTAACTTGCCACCAATTGGAAGAAACATCATATTAGCAAAAAATACTCCGTAAAATGTTGTAATGAGTGCAAGACCCATTCCAGATAACAACTCAGCAAATCTCTCTGAAACATTAAAACTTGCACCAGCAGCCGATTCATCACCTGATGAAAAGTTATTCATCATAATTATTAATCCAAGCACAGTACCTAACATTCCAAATGCAGGCGCGTAGGAGGCCATATAAAGAAATAATTCTTGACCAGCAAGGTGTCTACTTTGAATATTATTCATTTCAAGATTTAAGAATGTCCTAAGTCGCTTAGCATCTCTTTCATTTATTGCTAGCTCTATACCATTTTTAAAAAATCCTTCTCGCATATTAGACAAATCAGATTCTAATGATAGCAAGCCATCTTTCCTTGCCTTTGTTGCTTTTTGAACAATTTCCTCAATGATACTATCATAATCATGGTCTTCCCCCTTAAATACATTTTTTAATATGCTAAAGGTATTTGATACAGCCTTAAGGGGTAAGTTAACCATTGTTGCAGCAAAGGTTCCTCCTACAACGATTAGTAATGAATTCAAATTAAAAAACCAAACTAATTGCCCCTCTCCTTGTACAATACCTAATACAATTATTGCTATTCCAGCACCAAGGCCAATTATGGTTCCTAAATCTGTTGTACTTTTTGTCTCACTCATTAATTTATCTTCTTTAGTCTTATTAGTGTTTTGCTTACATAGTAAAGTTAATTCTTTTTCTTATTATGTGATAGTGCTTGACTGCCTTTATATAGTCGCTCAGCTTCGTTTTCTGTAAGACTATCATAGCCTTCTCTATTTATTTTATCCAAAATTTTATTTACGTCATTCTCTATTTTGTTTTTTTCTACTAACTTTTTTTCTTCTTTCATAACTCTATACTCTAGTGTTCTTTTTCTCATGCTAAACCAAAGACTAGTCCAGTTTATAGGCTTTTTTAATAATAAATAACCAATCAGCATACCAGAAATGTGTGTTAAATGACTAATTTCAGAAATGTTATTAAAAGACGATAGAAAAGCCATAAGCCCAATGCCAAAAACAAACCAAATTGACTTAATTGGTATAATACCATATAGATACACTCTTCGATTAGGATAAGTAAGGCCATAAGCAAGTAAAACTCCATAAACTGACCCACTTGCTCCGACAACCGGTGTCATGGATTGTAAACTGAACAACATAGTTATTAGACCAGAGCCAACTCCGGTTATAAAAAAGAATTTTAAAAATCTATCTCTGCCCCAGACTCGTTCTAATTCACTACCAAACATCCACAATACGAACATATTAATCAAAACATGCCAAACTCCACCATGAAAAAACATATAAGTAAAGGGCTGCCAAATCATTAAATCAGACCAAACTAGCTTTGGCACCAAACCGAACAGTGGAAAAAATAGACGCTCAGATTTAGAAAGAGCTTGTAACAAGAAAATACCAAAATTTATAGATACCAAAATTTTAATTGCGGTGGCATTGGAGTTAGGCGTGTAAGAATAATCTCCTGGATTAGTTTGAAATTGATATTTCATATTTCAATAAATATACATAATAAGATCATGTGTTAATAGTAATAGCATTTTTTACTTTTGGGTTTTTACTGAAAGTATCGATTTTGTTACTTCAATGAATTTTACATTATTTAAACCATCAAAGTGGTAGCATAACAACATCCATAAATATTCACTTATTATTTTACGATCTTTTATTGTGGGTGTCTCAGGCGGGAGATTACTAAGCTCACCAGATAATAAACTTGCTAAAATAGCAAAGGTATTAGAACCCTCCTTTAAGTCAGGCAAGTCTAGACCTGGAAATTTATCATTTTCTAAACTTGGCCGAAAACCTAAATGAGACAACAAAGCACATTCATAGAACCAAAACAATAAATTGGGATCAGAGTTTTCAGAATTGAATTTTTTTAAAACATCTCTTAAAGTATAAAATAACTGGGGGTGTGGATCATCGAAAGAAAGAGTTTTTTCTGTCAATTCAAGCAAAGACATAGCTAAGGTAACAGTGTGTAATTTAGAAATTATTCCCGGCCAATACTCTTTGTAGTTAACCTTTGACAATAAGTGTAGTTCGCGATTTTGTTTATGATTATATATGATGTCAATATAGCTTAGTGGTTGAAAATGTGCTGCCTTATTTGACCTTTTACTCCTCGCGCCTTTAATAATTAAACTTATTTTTCCTCTGTCCTTTGAAAAACACCTAGATATCAAAGATGTGTCTCCATATGGAAAAGATTTAAGAACAATTGCTGGAGTGTTGACTAACATCGGACTGAATGGCTAATACGCTTTAGCAAAAATAACCTCGTGTTTTGCAACTTCACCCGATATTATACACTTTAATTCATCAGGGTTCTCATCAAAGGGTATGCATCTGATGGTGGCTTTTGTTTCCTCTTTTATCTTAGACTCAGTGTCTTTTGCCCCATTCCAACCACAACGAACGAAACCTCCTTCATTAATCACCTTTTTAAAATCATCATAATTGGAAACGATGTGAGTGTTATTGTTTCTAAAGGCCAATGCCTTATTAAATAAATTATTTTGGATTTCATTTAAAAACATATCTATCCTGTTCACGCTATCAGTTTTTGTTACAACTGTCTTTTCTTTATTGTCCCGCCTTACAAGAACAACTTTGTCTTCCTCGATATCTCTAGGCCCAACTTCCATCCTTATGGGAACACCTTTCATTTCCCAATCATTAAACTTGTAGCCGGGAGAGCTGTTAGACCAATCTACATGCGTCCTAATCTTTTTATTTTTTAATTCTTTGAGGATGGGTTCAATGAAGTCTTCAATCATCTTAATTTGTATGTCATTTTTAACAATCGGAACAATAACTACCTGAATTGGAGCAACTTTCGGGGGCAATTGGAGACCTTTTTCATCTCCGTGTGTAAGGATAACTGCTCCAATTAGGCGAGTGCTTACACCCCAGCTAGTTGCCCATACAAATTCTTCCTTGTTATCTTTTGTTTGAAAAGTAACATTAAAAGCTTTAGCAAAGTTTTGACCCAAATAATGCGACGTCCCAGCCTGAAGAGCTCTTTTATCACCCATCATAGCTTCAATACAATAGGTAAGTTCTGCACCTGCAAATTTTTCTGATTCAGTTTTTAATCCTGTAAAAACAGGTATGGCTAAATAGTTCTCTGCTAAGCACCTATATTGTTCTAAAATCTCTAAGGTCTCTTTTTTTGCTTCTTCAGAAGTCTCGTGTGCAGTATGCCCTTCTTGCCATAAAAATTCACTCGTGCGTAGAAATAGTCGGGTTCGCATTTCCCACCTAACAACATTCGCCCACTGATTAATAAGCAGGGGAAGATCTCTATGAGACTGTATCCACTTTTTATACATTGACCAAATCACAGTTTCAGAAGTTGGGCGTACAATGATTTCTTCATCAAGTTTGGATTCTGGGTCTACAATAACACCTTGCCCATCATCAGATTTTAATCTCGTGTGCGTTACAACTGCACATTCTTTTGCAAAGCCTTCAATATGTTCTGCTTCTTTTGCCAAGAAAGACTTAGGAATGAAAAGAGGAAAATAAGCATTGACATGCCCAGAGTCTTTTATCATTTTGTCAAATATCTCTTTTATGTTTTCCCATAATTGATATCCGTAAGGCTTTATAACCATAGTACCTTTTACTGGGCCATAATCAGCAAGCCCAGCACGGTTTACTACTTGAGTATACCATGCGGAAAAATCTTTTTTAATATCTGGCAATCCCTTTTTCATGGAAATAATTTTTGTGAGAACATTCATTAAAATTACCTGCCATAACATAGTATGCAAAAGTAGAATTATTACTAATTCTATACTTTGAATGAACTACATCTTTGAACAGATTTTACCAAATGAGGACAAGCAATAAAAATAAAATGCACATCTTAACGATAAAAGAAATTGAATCACTGAAAAAAAGAAAATACAGAAAAAACTATAATAAATACCTCATTGAGGGAAAACGAATTATTCAATCAGCAACAGATTGGAATGGTGAAATTCAGTTTGTTTTTTGTACAGATAGTTTTTTTGAAAAGAATATAGATTGGGAAGTTTTTCAAAACATTGATAGGTCTAGGCTTAAAATCATATCTGAACAAGAATTTAAAAAGATATCGTCAACAACAACTCCAGCAGGTATTGCTGCTGTTTGCCACATAAAGAAACAAAAGAAAGTAAATTTTAATAAAAACAAGTGGGTATATTTAGACAACATTCGAGATCCTGGAAATTTAGGAACTATTTTTCGTTCTGCTGCTTGGTTTGGAATTAACAACATTGCTCTTTCACCAAATTCTTCTGATCCGTACAATCCAAAAACCATTAGATCATCAATGGGTGCTCATTTCGCAATAAATATACACTACGATATTAAGTTGGAAAAATTCATCGGTACCCACCAACTAATCTCAGCGTCAGTCAAAGGTGAAGACTTATCAACCTTTATTTTTCCAAAAAAGCTGGTGCTTGTTTTTGGTAATGAGGCACATGGTATTTCTTCAAAAAATCAAAGAATTATTGATGATTTTGTTTCAATTAACAGCTTTGGATATGGAGAGTCATTAAATGTCGCTTCCGCAGCAACTGTGTTTATGTATGCTATGTCTTTAAAAAATTAATATTCTTTTAGATAACTAGAGCTTTATAAATTAAATCAATTACGGTGTTGCGAAAATTTTAAAAAATGAAAAAAGTTTGTTATGAAAAGTAATTTAAGTATTAAAACTGCTTTTGTTATTGTATTAACATCATTATTAGCAGCATTTTTTTCTGGATCAATAATTCTTGGAATAGGCTTATCTAATCCTGAATCCAATCAACAGCATTATACATTTATTTCTTTTATTATTGGACAGACATTTATGTTAATTCCTCTAATTTGGTTCCTTCAACGAAAAAAAGAATCATTTGTCAAAAGGCTAAGATTAAATAAGATAACAAAAAACGAATTGGTTAGTACAGTTTTATTATCAATTGGAATAATAATAATTTCAGATGAATTTGACAGAATAGTCCAAATATTTGTGCCCGCACCAGAATATATTTTGGATTTAAATGGCCTATTAAATCCCGAAACATTTTTTGGTTTTATTTTATTATTTACAGCAGTTTCGGTAGTTGCACCACTTGGTGAAGAATTTTTATTTAGAGGGTTTTTTCAACAGATACTTGAAGATCATTGGAAAGATGTCACGCATGCTGTTTTAGTCACTGCTTTATTTTTTTCTATTATACACATGAATCCTTATTGGTTTATCCAGATATATGCTTTAGGAATCATTCTTGGTTTTTTAGCTTGGAAAACAAATTCGGTCATACCTGCCCTAATTCTTCACAGTTTAAATAATACAACCGCACTACTTTTTTCGGTTACAAGCATAGAAGATAATGGATTTTATATTCTTAATGGCCATGTTTCCCCTTTGTTCTTAATAGTGGCTTTTATGGCCTTGTTTTTTGGATTTAAGGGTATAAACAGAGCTTAAATCCAATGAGAAAAGAACTTTTTAAAAATGAAATAAACATACTTAAGGACACCTTCGGGCGTTTATTGCGCAGACATGCAAAAACAAATCTA
This sequence comes from Fidelibacterota bacterium, assembly GCA_002718655.1. Lineage (GTDB taxonomy): Bacteria > Fidelibacterota > Marinisomatia > Marinisomatales > UBA1611 > NZWG01. The sequence continues at coordinate 14,455 of PBFM01000008.1, read as the reverse complement.
ACAAAACTCATTAACAAAACTCACCCTGCAGACTTAGCTGTTATTTTTAGGTACTTCAATGATGAAGAGCAAATACAGGTTTTTAACCTAATGAAAAATGATAATCATACACTAGAGTTCTTAATCAACTTGGATGATACTATTATTGAAAAATTATTAAACATCGAACATCCTGAACGTATAGCAAATTTAATTCAGAATGCGCCTACAAATGATCAAAGTTTTTTGCTTGGCGCATTGGAACCTAAGCAGGCTAAATCAGTTATTGATCTCCTAAATAAAGAAGAACAAGAGGGTATTGAAGAGATAATGGGATATCCTGAAGATTCTGCTGGAGCAATGATGTCAACAGATGTTTTCACAATATACCAAGAAACAACTTGTGGAGATGCACTAAGAACGCTCCAGTATCAAAAAGATGCAGAAATGGTCTTCTATCTCTATATTACAAATGAAGATGATGCTTTAGTGGGAATAGCATCTCTTCGAGCATTAGCAACAACCCATCCTGACAAATTACTAAGAGATATAATGATAAAAAGGGTACACTCAGTAAGACCAGAAACTGACCAAGAAGACGTAGCTCAAATTGTAGCACAGTATAACTATCTTGCAGTGCCTGTTGTAGATACTGACAATCAGCTTCTGGGTATTGTTACTGTTGATGACGTAGTAGATGTCATTCGAGAGGAAGCTAGTGAGGACTTTCTACAAATGGCTGGTGTTGGTAAAGATAGGGAGATTCTTCTAAAATCAAGCTGGGAAAATGCTAAAATTCGGTTACCTTGGCTTTTTGCTAGTTGGATAGGTGGCGTTATGGCAGCATATATAATTGGTGTGTTTGAACATATGATTGAAAATATTATTGCCCTTGCTTCATTTATTCCGGTAATTATTGGAATGGGAGGTAATATTGGTACGCAATCCTCTACAATAATTGTAAGAGGTATGGCTACAGGGAGAATTGCAATAGGCGATGAGTTTAAAGTTCTATCAAAAGAATTACAAGTTGGGCTTATTCTCGGGGTACTGTATGGATTGTTATTAGGCATTCTAGCAAATATTACATTCTTGAACCTTGATTCAATGCTTGGGGTTGTAATTGGACTAAGCATTTGTTCCTCTATGCTAATTGCTACTGCAGTTGGTGCGCTTACACCAATCTTATTAAAAAAATTAGATGTTGACCCTGCAATTGCGACAGGCCCTTTTGTGACAACAAGCACAGATGTTCTTGGAGTATTCTTCTATTTTTTGATTGCTGAATGGTTTATGGATTTATAAAAATATGTCAATTTTGATTTTCGTCTCAATAATACTTTATATTATCTCAATTGTTTTTGTGATAACTGGATTATTTAAACACAATTTATTACCTGTATCTTCATATGATACTCTTCCAAGTGTATCTATTATAATTGCAGCTAGAAATGAAGAAGAATACATAGGTAATCTTATAGAAGATTTAGTTTCCCAAGAATATCCAGTTGACAAGTTAGAAATCATAATAGTGAATGACAGGTCGGAAGATGAAACCCTTTCAATAATAAATACTGCGATTGAAAATTATGCTTTCATAAAAACAGTAAACATAAAAGACATACCAGATAATCTATCTCCGAAGAAAAATGCCTTAACTCATGGAATAGAAAAATCGTCGGGAGAAATAATTTTGTTAACTGACGCAGACTGTAGAGTTGGAAAACTTTGGACTGCAAGTATGGCTTACAGTGTAGTACGCCAAGATTGCATTACCATTGGTTTTTCACAAGTTCAAAATGAATTTGGTACCTTATTCGAAGAATTTCAACGTATCGATTTCATGAGTATTATTTTTTCAAATGCGGGTGCTGCAGGATGGGAGCAGTTTTGGTCAGGAACTGGACAAAATTTAGCATTTTATAAAAGAGATTTTTTTACGATTGAAGGCTTTACTAAAGTAAATGATCGTGTATCAGGAGATGATATGTATCTAGTTCAAGAAATATCAAAAATAAAAGGTGGGTACATACAACTAGATCCAAATTCTTTTGTAAATACTTCATCTATGGGAACATTGAAAGGTTTTTTAAATCAAAGGATACGCTGGTCTTCCAACGCTAAAATTAATTTTAGAAAAGCGCCTTTGTTTTTTGGTTTTCTATCAATAGTTCTAATTTACAATTCTCTAATATTATTATTTGCACTATTGATGAAATCTTGGATTATAATGTTTTGCATTAAACTGTTTTTTGATGGATTGGTTATATTTCTTGGTTGCAAGTTGTTCAGCGTTAGAACAAGCGTAATAGGTTATCTTTTTTGGGCCATTTTTCAACCAATTTACATACCAGTTATTGGATTGTTAGGTTTGCGAGGGAAATACACATGGAAAACTTAAAAGTATTTTTTTTTCACCTATTATTCTCTTTGAATTTGTTCGCACAAGAATATTCGATTTCTCTTTGGGGCATTCATATCGCAGATGTTTCTATAAAAAACAAAGATGATGAGATCAGGTTTTCCGCTCAGAGCCGTGGCATAGTTGATTTTCTGTGGCCGACCAATAATACGTATAGCGCAAGATATGATTCAGAAGATTATTCATTAAAAAGTTGGGAAAAAACTATTTACCAAGGAAATAATCGTTCTTCCTTATCCGGGAAAATTGATTCAAACGGACATATCATTTATGATGATAAAAAAATCAATACCCAAACACCAACTCATAATGTTTTTACAATGCTAGCGATGGCCTCAGAAAAAGAAAAAGATGAGCTAGACACAAAATGGTTTGAGTTTGAACATGAAGGCAATACGGGTAAGGCTCGTTTTTTATGGTCGGAAACATCCAACGTTTTAAGAGGAAAAGACTCAGTTTTGTGTGACCATTTTAGATTTGATATTATTATTAACGATACAACTCATAATGTTAAAAATAGTGATTATTTTATGAACAACATAATAAGTCCAACAGGTGTTAGAGAATTATGGATATCAACATCAGAACCAAGGCAGATAGTATTGGCAAAATACCAATTTGATTTTTTTACGGTAGTTGGACAAATCATCGATGATTAAACTTTACTTTAGAATATGATTTTCTTATCCTGAAATGAGAAATTATTCTATCTTATTAGTCTACTTTATATCTTTGCTGTTTCCTCAAAAGCCTTCGCAAATTCTAGGATTCTGGCTCTTCGAATCAATGACAACAATTACGAAAGGTAAAAGAGAAGAAATAACCATACTTTATAAAGATGATAAAAACATTGAATCCTTAGAGTTTAAAAAAAATGGATTAATCATTTTTGATGTATTGAATGATGGAATAAACAAGACAGGTAAAGGGGTATGGTATGCAGATGAAACAAATGTAGCTATTATCGTAGATTCTGACACAACCTACGGTCGCTATGAAATAACTGGAAAAAGCTTAACAATCGTAACAAATGAAGAAGAAACAAAAGAGTACTATGGGTATAGTACCATCTTGAAATATCAAAAAGACTAATTATCCATCAAGGATTGTTAATTAATTTTTTTATGAATTTATCCAACATCTCAATATTAAAAACATATAAGAACAAAATTTTTATCTGGTTCTTTGCGTTTTCAGTTATCCTGACAGCTTTTTATTTTGGCATTGATAAAAAAGTTATACTCTTCGTTACTTTCCTCCTTACTATATTCACAGAAATTTTTTCTGGTGTAAGCGTTCTTTTAGCAGCAATACCAGTAATAGGTCCGATGATCATAAAAATAGTGAGCATACCTGTTTTTTGGATTTTAAATGCCTTGGGCACACTAATCTCTGGCCTGGCAATAAAAAAAGGCTATGGAACTGAGCTTGCAAAAGGTCGAATAATGACCCTTGCGCTTCTTATTGGCATGATCATAGGTTATATTATTGGAAACCTAATTCCATTATGATGAACATTTTAATATTACAGGGACCAAATCTTAATCTATTAGGGTATAAATCCCATCAATCAAACGCAAAACTCACTTTGGACAAATTAAACAAAGAAACAAGAAGATTTAGCAAAAAGAATGATTTAAACACCAAAGTTTATCAAACCCACAAACAATTCCTAGCTATAAATATTTTACAAAGAAATAGGAATTGGGCTGATGGAATATTACTTATCCCAACTTCGTGGGCTAGAAACAATTTCACAATCTTAGAGACAATAAACTTAATTAACATCCAAACCGCAGCGATATACTTCGATGGTGATTATTCCTTTGGGACGGAAAAGAAAGACTCCATTTTAAAAAGTGATGTGATAACTGAATTCACAGGTAAGCCAATCGATGTTTGCATAGAAGGATTAAAATATCTAATTGATTAAATGAGATTTTTACCATACACTTTTTTATTATTTAAAATCATATTCGCTCAAACAATAGAGCACCCACAAAACTCACCTCTTTCAGTCTTATCAAACATAATTAAAATGGAAGAGAAATTTGATACGGAGATAATAGAATTTGATACCAAATGGGTAGACTCTTTGAGCTTGTCTTTGCCCTGCGAAGGTATTCCAGTACCAAAACGGACAATGCGTTTACCCAATGCACCAAGGGAATATAGAAACGGAATTCATAGAGGGGTTGATTTTTTCGCAAATTGGGGTACACCTGTAAAAGCCGTTGCGGACGGCATAATTATTCGATCGGATTTAAACTATGAGGAGGTTCCAGCTAGCTTCAGAGAAAACCTGCTACGTTCTAGTGCAAAATTAGGAGACACACCATCAGATATTTTCAATAACATATTGCTGGGCAAAGCCATTTTTATAGACCATGGTTTTGAACTTGTACGGGGATTTAGAACAATTACAATATATGCACATCTCTCACACATAGAAAAAAACTTAAAACCTGGTGAAAAAGTTTATGAGGGTGAAATAATAGGAAAATCTGGAAACACGGGAATGAGAGAAAGCACTCTTGGCAGCAAGGCTGGATCGCATCTTCATTGGGAAATGATATTTCAAAAAGGGAACCAGGAAATTTACCTTGGAAAAGGAATACCTAACCCAGAACTCTATGAGATGTTATCTTTAATTTTTAAAAAATAAAAAAGGGGCAATAATGCCCCTTTTTTACGATACATAAATATCTTTCTTAAAAAACAATTCCTAAGCTGAAGACATTACTAGCATTAAAGTTATCACTCTGATTTCTCATTGTATAGTCAACAACAAGATTGGCTCCGTAAAGACTATACTTCAAACCAGCACCAAAATTTAGACCAAATAAGGTTTCGTCGGTGTTAGAAGATTCATCTTCAAGCATTGGTGTTGTCATTCCACCACGCAAGTAGAACATATCCATTAAGGCATATTCAGCACCAAGATTAAGCTCGTCATACTGAAAGTTATGACTTGTATAGGTCATGCCAAGTGTTGCGCCTGCAACCTGATATGATAATGCCATATTAAAGGTTGAAGGTAATTCATCGTAGGAAGCCTCTCGATTAAAAAAGTCAGATGGCCCATCATCAGGTGTTGCTTGATCTGTTAATCCGCTACCTGTGTAGTGAAGATCAGTACCTAGGTTGTTCAATACTAAAGCAAGGCCAAGACCTTCTACACCTGCTAAACCAGTATATTGAACACCTATGTCTAATGCGAACGCACTAGCCGACACCCTTGGAATACTTTCATATATCACCTTCCCGGTAATGCCAAAGTAAGCCCTGTCTGAGAAAGAATTTGCATATGTTAAACCAAAGGTAGAAAGCGTCGGTGTATATGTACCACCTCCCTCGCCATCCATATCTGTGACCGTTGTAGTAGGAATATCTCCCATATCAATGGTTTTTACAGTGAAACCTATTGAGCCTATCTTTTCTAGCTTTGAAGATACTCCAAAGTAATTGACACCCATGTCATTAAAAAGACTCATGTTAGAAGCAAGAACTGTTGGATTCTCATTTCTTGCGAGTCCCGCAGGGTTCCAATATATGGATTCGAGTCCGCTTGAATAGACCCTCTCTGACCCAGCAAGCGCAATTCCTCTTGCACCTACCGGAACCAGAACCTGACCGCCACCACTGGTACCAATCCTTGATTCATCTCCAGCAAACAGCAAGGCAACTGTTGTAATCGATGTTAAAACTAACTTAAGTGTTTTCATCATTATTTACTCCGTTATAAAGTTTGATTAATAGTATTGAACAACTTGATTTCTTTGAATAATGAAGAGTTTTAACACTCTTTCACCGTGAACAGTATTCACATGAGCAACATAAGGTCCACTTGCAACAGGAAGGTTGCTATTATTCCTTAGGTCCCACTGTAAATATTGATTTTGATTCTGTTTTGACTCAAGCTTTCTAACTAAAACACCATCTATGCTATAGATCTTTATCGTGACATCAGACTGGTCATCTGGTAAATGACTGAATGTGACGAATTGATCAAACCTGTTAGTCTCTTGGCTATTGGATGCATAGTAGGGATTTGGAAAAACGTTTATCCTTTCGAGATCCATGGCATTTAAACTATCAGCTGCTAATGGAGCCGATGTCGTAAATTCAAACATGTCGTCTGTGGTATTTCCTTTTGCAGTTTGAAATTTAAAATAGTGGTCAACTGTTAGTTGTGTACCAAACTTATCATAATTTCCTGCTTGTGGTAATGCAAAAACACCACCTTCGCTAGAACCCAACCCATAAACTCCATCCGCATCCGGTCCATAATAAGCACCAAGAAGCATAGCTGTAACAAATGGATAATTGAAATCTCCTGCAGCATTTCCCCATGTAGAATTAGATGCAAGATTAAGGGCATCATACCCCTCTACAGCATTTTCAAATTGGTATGATATGTATTCAGCCTCTTTCGCAGGATCATAACTAACTTCATTCCCATTCACATCATATCCTTGTATTGCATAAATCGGTTCGTATGCCTCAGAACCATATGTTGGGCAAACCCAATCAAAAACTTCTTCACCATCTATGATTTCTGAATTAACATTCCATTTTCCATCATGGCTATAGTCCCAAAAACCAACAAATAACCGAATTGTATCTCCGCCGAAAGGTTTAACCCTATACATTGCAAATGGTTGGTAAACAGGTTCACCATAGCTCGCAGAACCTTCAGTTGAATCAGTGTGCAACCATCCGCTGTAATACTCCCAACTTAAAGATGAATCTCCAAAATCAACGATTACGTCATCAAAACCCCAGTAGTCAAATCGATCATAGTCTCTTGCATATGAAGGCAGGTTAACCGCCCCAGCTCTATTATCCCAAATCCCACCGGTTTGGGAAAGACTTGGTGCTAAATGAGAATCTGTAGAACCATCTACCAAGGTAGCACTGCTTGGCCAGGATGCGTATTCATCAATTTCAACTATCGTGTTTGGCAATGGTCCACTAACAATAACTTGAACTCCATCAACAATAGGTTGATCAGAATCTAATTGGTTGCTACCTTGTTTAAATAAGTTTACCATTTTTGCACCAGTTGAAAGATTGTCTAAAGTCCATAAAGTACCACTCACATCATCTCCGGAAAGATGGGTATATGACGTGTCGGCAACAAAAGAAACTCTATATGTGTTTCCAGTTAAAGCCGCTGGGTTGGTTACCGTAGCACTAACCTCACCTTGTCCTGGACCAGTATGAGTGACTTCCAAACCTTCACCTGCTGTTGCAGAATAACGTGTACCAAATGCCGCATCTTGCAGCCTTACATAAATTGGAGTTAGCGCAGTCTCTAATGCTTTATCCTCAATAAGAGGTGGGTCAGCATTATAATTATAGGCTGTCACCGCATAGTAATACTCAGACCCAGGATATAGAGGTCCACCATTAAGATAGTCCTCAGATATTAAGAGCTGTCTTTTGACGCCCTTATCTAATCCATATTGGACAGGTATTTCTACGGTCGTTCCATATTCTGGTACAAAAACGTTTCCTGTAATGGTCTGAACTCCATTAGTAACATCAAAAGTACCAATGCGAATTGCTTCATCTGCAGTAGATGATGCGCTTGGTAGCTGATATACATTATAGCCTTCAAACGCATACCCTGATATGTCAGAGCTTTCTGTGGCAGACACAGATGTAAGACCTGACCAATCCAATAGCACCTGATCTTCAAATGGAGTAGCAACTACCACTGGTGCAGGAGGAGCAGAGGGAACAGACTGAAAAAGATCATCAAAGAGTGTTTGAGCAACCGCGTCTGTATTTTTTACATCTGTTACAGATGTCAACCAACTATCTCCAATCCCTCCAATGACAGCTGTTACAACATCCTGAGTATCCCCAACCGCCAAGGTAAAAGGGCCTGCATTGATAAGCATACGCCTATCAGCTGGATTAGCATCCACATCGTTGCCAGTACAATCTCCGGTACCATTACATAATGGATCACCAGCAAGTGGGAACTTTGTATTTACTGAAGTTCCACTTGAGGAATCAATCCATGCTGTTGGATTATCTAAATCATCCGTAGGAGCAAATCCTCTCATAAGATTATAATATTCTCTAGCTGCCTCTACATCACCGTAGGGACCGGGATCAGAGTATACACCACCTGCAACAAAATATCCAAAGCTAGATGCTGGAAGGTTTTTATAACCAGGCCTCTTTTGTAAATTGAAAATTGCAGTATCCCCCGCACTTTCTACAATCGGGCCAGCAAAGAAATCATAACCAACTGCAGCTGGTGCAAGACCATATGCAGCATAGTCACCATCATCTGGACCACCGTTATAGGAGAACATCATACTTAGAGAAGTATCAACACCAACAAAGTCATTTGTATAGTCTCCAACATCAGGATCGGACCACAGTGATATGTAGGCATCTGTGAGGTCCTCGCTTCCTTTATTGAGCACTCTAATGTTTTTAAAGACTATTTGCCCTAGCGCTGCACCGGGTTGATTATAGCCCCAAAGAGTATACTGTACTTCAATACCAATCGGTGTACACCCATAAAGCGCCGATGTTGTTCCTACATCAGCATCGGATGCAACGTACCATATGACCTGGTCTGCGTTTGCTACACCGGGAGTTTCCCCATCTGCTGGCTCATAAACACCATCACCATCCAAATCGTAAAAAGGTGCCCCAAGATGCGTTGGCCAATTATTCCAGTCTTCTTCATATTGATCCATAACCGCTTGAATCTGTGCATCAGAAACACCAGAAACAGTAGTCTCATATATCTCTGCAGCATCTTGCCTTACTTGGTCAGCTGTTAAGGTTTCCCAATCTTTGCGAATTCGGTATAGCCTTACCTCTCCGCCTTGCTGTAGGTTACCACTTTCATCAATATAGCCCGAGACCATACCATTTGTATAAATGGAACCAGATACATGCAGCAGGTCGCCTGTATAACCACCAACAAGAACTCCATCAAGATAGATGTTAGCAGCCGTACCACGTGGGTAAATTCCACCACTGTTGCCGGAGGGGGTATGAGCAGAATATGCATCATATTTCTGCCAATATCCAAAATTGCCAATATTAATCAATGAGTAAGCAGGAGCATCACCCATTAGTCTAGGTGCACGGAAATTATTCCAGCTCTGGTTTTCTGCAAGCCCTTTTGCAAAAACGCCAGAAACCATTAATGTTCCGATTACCATATGTTGAAGATATTTCATATTATTCCTATCCTTTTGAATTTTGTTTAGAAATCAACCGAAAATCCTAAGAACACTTGGCGCGGTGCGCTAATAAGCCTTCCGCCTACCTGAGTTCTATATGATTCATCATTATCTATGTTAATTGCACGATACATTTCTTCATAGTCTGTTACACCATCGCCATCAGGGTCTTGACCATATTGCGATATAAAGGATTCTGAGTATACATCGTTTCCATAAAAACCGTCATCAGATGAAGAACCTGTGGCTTGATATACATTTAGAGAGTTTCTCCTATCAAGAAGATTGTTTATCCTTGCAAAGACCGTAAAACCATATCCTCCAAATTCAAAACGCTTATCCATCTTAAAATCAAGATTATATACCCATGGCGTTGTTGATGAACCAATTGGCTCAAGAGCCTGCCTAGAACGAGTGTCGAGCATATAGTCTACACCAGCATCAAAAGCACTGACCTGGCCACCAATTGGCCTATATACATATGTGTATGCATGGCCACTATTAAAGGTAAACAATAGATTTGAACCCAAGCCGTCAAGTTGTGTATTCGTACCGTTGACCCTGTAATCTAAATTAATGGACCCAGAATGTGCTTGGTTAAAATCAAGTGGATTAATCATTAGTGGAGGCTCAGACTGTCTATCTAGAGCAGCTAGGTAACTTGAACGACCAGAACCCGTTCCCTCTGCCTGGGAAATTGTATAGTTCATATCAACAGCCAGACCTTTTGTTCTTCTTATTGCAAGAGACAATTCTAGACCCTTAGTGGTAGCAAAGTCACCATTGCGAACATAGTTATATGCTCCATCTAACTCTCCTCTATATTCCTCGACTCGGTCTGCCTGAATAAGCCCCTTTTGATTTTTATAGAACCAAGTTGCCTTTAGAGCAGCATCATTAGATATGGCTTGTTTAAAACCTATCTCATACTGCGTTGTTCTTACTGGCTCCAGACCAAAACCTACAGGAGTAATGTAATAATATCCTCCAGTATTCATTTGCTGTCTGTAGTCCATGGCTGTAAAATACATGGAGTTAAGATCAACAAGCTGAGAAAAGCGACCATAGTATCCATATACATTGGTCTTGTCTGTAAATGGGAATGAAACACCAATACGTGGTTGAATCTCCGTATAGGGTTCTACCTCATCCCACGAATCTGTTTCAACGTATTTGGAAACAGTATAAAAAGATAAAGAATCTGCTCTTGCTGGAGCTGTTTCAGATGGGTCTAACTGGTCTATTCTGACACCTACATTGACAACAAGGTCGTCAAACTCCATTTTGTCTTGGACGTAAAAACCAAGCTCCGTAGGCTTCTTTGCACCATCTAGATACGTAGTATCAGTATCTGCAACACCTGGCACACTGCTATAATAAAATAACCTATCATCTATTTCGTTTCCACTGTGGTCATAGCCATAACCATCAATATAAGTACGCCATTCATAAGCTGGGATAGCATCAAAACTTCCATAACCCATATGTCCATACTTGCCTAATGCCTCATCTTCGGGTAGAGCAAACTTCATGATTGTAGGATTCGCCTCATAGGTTCTCATGGTGTGTTGATTATAATCCAAACCAGCTTTTATGTCATGTGGACCAGTAACGTGCTGAACGCTTGCAGAGAAACCAGTCTTCGTATATGCGCTTTTTGTATAGCTCGCAGGCCTTGTTCCTGGTCTGGAGAAAGACATACCATTAACCATATAACTGGATTTCTGGGAAAAACGACTTTTAAAAGGAGACCAAGCAGGCGTTGAATCATTCACCGCAGCAAAGCCAAGATAGTTATCAACTTCTGTAGAGTCATGCCACTTTTTCCACTCATTGCCAAACCAGTTGTCTTTTGTTTCTCTTTCTTCGCTGTAAGAACTAACCCCTGCCCTTAATACAGTGTTTGAACCCAGAGCGAAGGTTAATTCGCCCGTTACAAGGTTTGAACCAGCTTCTTCATATGCATATCTACCAGGGACAACATAATCTCTTGTATATGCCCCCGTGTCATCGAGCGTGGATATCGTTGCTCCACCCCAACGAAGCTGACTAAGTATGCCACCTCCATAATTATTAGTAGTAGCGTTGTTCACAAGACCTAAGGTTGCTCTGAGTGGCCCAGCGTCATAGGTAACGGTACCAGTAATATTCGTAAACTCATCATCACTTCCAGGAGTCACACCATCTTGCCATGAAAGATCAAATCGATCAAGGTAAGCTAAGTTTGATGGCTGTTCATCAACTTGATCAGCAAAGCTAAAAGCCTTTGATACTTTTACATAAGGGTCTTCTTTTTTAGACTGCTCAACCGCGCCAAAAAAACGCAGGTTTTTCATTCCCAAGGGACCGCTAACAGATGCGAGAATAGTTTGGTGACCATATGAAAATCCATCACCTAGAAGAGCGCTTTCGCCTGCACCACTTCCATCAGTTTGTATGGAAAATGACCCGCTATAGCTTTCCGTACCTGTTTTTAACGATCTCTTAACAACACCTGAATTTGCTCCACTCACCTCAGCGTCATATCCTCCAACCTGAACCTGAAGCTCTTCAATGGCTTCTTGTGGAACATATACCAAATTTTCTCTATTGCCTAAGTTTGTTGTAGACGCACCGTTCAGGTAGTAGGCAACCTCATTGTCTCTTCCACCTCTTATGTGAACATCACCGTTTTGGACAACAACGCCAGGCATTGTCGCAAGAACACCATCTAGGTCTCTAATTGGCATGTTCTCAAGCTGATCACCGGTTACAACATTTACTGAAGAGGTCTCATCCTTTTGAATGAGTGGTTTTTCAGCAGTGACCTGCACTACATCTCCTTCAATGGTCGATGTAGAAAGTGAAAAGTTAACGGATGTATTCAGACCAGATATTACCCTTGCACCAGTAACTTCTTTTGATGCATAGCCAATATATGTTGCCCTAATTGAATAGGACCCCGCCGGAACATTAATTATTTGGAAATTACCATCTGCATCAGAAGAAGTTCCTGAGGCAGTGCCGACAACCAATACATTAGCACCCGCCAGAGGTGTTCCATCTTCACCCTGCACAGTACCACTGATTTTTCCAGTGGTTTGAGACCATGCGGCTGAGACCAGAACAACAATAGCTGATATTCGCAATATTTTATTCATTATTTATCCTCCATCTTAAGAGTGATTTGTTAGTTTGTATGTCTAATTTTATTTTAAGGAAGCGCCTTCCCAAGGGGCCTTTTCCCGCAATATAGTAAAAAGGATTGTTCTATATACAGTATTTGTTTTCTTCCCAAGATTTATTAACAAATGAGGCAAATCCACATAAGGATTAGTTTTATGTTAGATATGCACTATTCTTTATTAGACGCAAATTAATATGTTTTTAGATAAAATCAAGGAAATAAATTCAATTCCCATTTTCACCACCAAATGACCATTGGAGCTCAAACATTGGTAACCATTTTTCCAACATTGGAATGAAAGGCAATATGCGAATGTCGCTTCCATATGGGTACTCTCCTGAAACAAGCTTATAACCTAACATAACTCTAAATCTTGGGGTGCGATTCCATATAAAGAGTAATTTGTGTTCAATGGAATGACTTCCATAATGCATTTCATACCCAGATGCTTTCCCTCTATTCACGGCACCCGGGAGAAGTCTTAGGTCAAAATCAAAAAACACCTCAAATGCCTTTGGTAGTTCTTTCGTTACGTCAAAACCCAAGTGAAGCCCCCACTTGTTATGGAAGACCTCCATCCTATGGTATAACATTGGGAGATCTATGCTTAGTCTATCATCGACCTTTTCAAAACTAAGGCCTAGGTCCAACCCTGCTTTTGCAGATATCTGCATAGCATATTTGGTTGTTGTCATGATAACTGAACTAGAAACACCCATTAAAAAAGGCACCTCTATGTTTGGGTCAATAAGACCACCGATTCCTCTTTTTGATATAATGTTCAATAAAGGAGTGGGGCAATAAATACTAAGAACACTTGCAGTTCTGATGTTTCCTACCTTCTTGTGCCCAGTCTTAAAAGAAACATTGGGGAAAACAAGGAAAAGGAAAGGTTGTGACCTGACCTCAAGAAATTCGGTTACGCCGTAACGGGAAGGCTGAAACAAACCAACCTCCAATCTTTTTACTGGCAGTAGCAAAGCTGCATGCGAATCCCAGTTGCGTCCTTGACCTAATAAAAAACCCGCTAAAACGAACAACGATAAACCATGTCTCATTTTCGCGCACTTATTTCATTTTGAAAATTAATTATCCCGCTAACTGGCATATGATCGCTGAGCTCCCAAGCTTCTTGATGGGTAATGCCTGAGGATTGTTTCCAGCTTAAGTTGGTAAACAAATAATCAATTTTCCGATCATGCCTTCTTTCGCTGACCTCATCCAGCATGCTTGTACTGGGAGCATGGGTAAAATGTTCAGGCAAATTACGAAGTGAAAAATCTATCGCAGAATCATAGGCGCTATATAACGGTGTTAAAAGTTCTGGTTCTCCAGGAAAGTTGTTAAAGAAACTACCCTCTAAGTGGTATGGGTCTATCCCGCTTGTGTGGTATGTGTCTCCTTCGCAGGCATCATTTGCACAATAGTCAGTTGTTGCTAAGGGTGGGATGGAATTGAGGTCTCCCCCACCAACAAAGTATTCATTGTTTAAGTTGATTTCATTAAGTATATCGGTGAATTTGTTTATGTGTTGTTGTTTTGTATCATCAGTTGCAAATGCAGTAGCGTGAATGTTTACTGCATGAAATTTTTTCTGGACCATGGAAAAAGCGGGTATGGTCACTTGCAAAATGTTTCTCCTTAAATAAAAATATCGTACCAAGCTAC
>PBFM01000007.1 GCA_002718655.1 Fidelibacterota bacterium | reverse complement strand
CTTCTTAGAAGAGATGATAGTGCGTAGAGAATTATCTGATAATTTCTGCGAGTATGAGCCTAATTACGATTATTTTGAAGGTTTTCACCCTTGGGCAAAGAAGACATTAAACGATCACCGCAATGATAATAGAGAGTATCTATATTCAATTGAGCAGTTTAAAGAAGCTGGCACTCACGACGAATTATGGAATACAGCACAGAATCAAATGAAAGTAACTGGAAAAATGCATGGGTATATGAGAATGTATTGGGCAAAGAAAATACTAGAGTGGAGTTCTTCCCCTGAGGTTGCTTTACAAACTGCAATCGATTTAAATGATAAATATGAATTAGATGGAAGAGACCCAAATGGATATGCAGGTATTGCTTGGAGTATTGGTGGAATACATGATAGAGCATGGTTTGAAAGACCAGTTTATGGAAAGATTAGATATATGAATTATAATGGTTGTAAATCTAAGTTCAATGTGAAAAAATATATTGAAACATATGGAATTTAAGAGAAATAATAATTCAAAAAAAAATAAAGAAGAATTTTCTGAATTTTGGGAAAATATTTACTTAGAAGGTGATGCAGGATGGGATCTTGGAGGACCAACTCCTGCTTTTGTTGAACTCTCTAATAATTTAAAAAAAGGGAAAGTTTGCATTATTGGATGTGGTCGTGGATACGATTCAATTGTATTTGCAAAGAAAGGATTTAAAGTAACGGCAGTTGATTTTGCACCAACTGCCATTTCATCTTTAAATAAAATGGTAGCAAAAGAAAATGTAAATGTTAGAGTCATTAAAGATGATATTTTTAATTTATTGCCTCAGTTTCAAAATTATTATGATTATGTAATAGAGCAGACTTGCTTTTGTGCCATTCATAGAAGTAGACGTAAAGAGTACGAAATATTGGTTAAAGGATTATTAAAAAGGGATGGGCTCCTTGTTGGTTTATGGTTCCCTATGGATAAAAGTATTGATGAAGGAGGCCCTCCTTATGGGGTAACTGAAAAAGAAGTTAAATCTATCTTTCAAGTTGGTTGGGAAATTATTAAAGAAGAATTTTCAGAGTTTTCAGTTAAACCGAGGATTGGTAGAGAAAAACTAATTATCTTTAAAAATATTGATGAAAAATAAAATAACCTATAATATGCATAACTGGTTAAAAATAATTCTTACGAAAATCTTATTCTTAATTATATCTTGTGGAAATAAAAGTGATTTACCAAACATAGTTATCATTCTTACAGATGACCAAGGTTACGGAGACCTTGGTTGTTATGGTGCAAAAGGCTTTGAAACTCCGCACATTGATGCAATTGCAAAACAAGGGATTATGTTCACAGATTTTTATGTATCCCAAGCAGTTTGTAGTGCTTCGAGAGCATCTCTTATGACAGGTAGTTATGCAGAAAGAGTCGGAATCCAAGGTGCACTTAATCCATGGTCAGTTAATGGTCTAGATCCGAAAACTGAAACAATTCCTAAGTTATTGAAACGTTATGGATATGTAAATGCAATATTTGGTAAATGGCATTTAGGTCATAGGTATGATTATTTGCCTTTACAGAATGGTTTTGACGAATACTCTGGACTTATTTGTTCTAATGATATGTGGCCAGTTGATTATGATGGTAACCCGTTGAATGGAGAAAAACGTAGCTATTATCCACCAATGTTTTTTTGGGAAGGTAATGAACCTAGAGAAAAGATTGAGACCCTAGATGATCAAGCGGATTTAACAAAAAAGATTACTGAATTGTCCGTTGATTTTATTAACGAGAATAAAAATTACCCCTTTTTCTTATATATCCCTCATCCAATGCCACATCAACCAATCGCAGCATCAGAAAAATTCAAAGGCATAAGTGAATTAGGATTATATGGCGATGTTATTATGGAGATTGATTGGTCTGTTGGTCAGATAGTAACTGCCTTAAAAAATAATAACATCGATGATAACACTCTGATTATTTTCGCCAGCGATAATGGTCCATGGCTTAACTATGGTGAATGGGGTGGATCTGCTGGTCCACTAAGGGAAGGGAAAGGTACGATGTGGGAAGGTGGTGCAAGGGTTCCTTGTGTTATGCGTTGGCCAAGAAAAATTGATTCCGGACAATTAATATCAAGTATTGCTTCTACAATAGACATATACCCAACCATTGCAGAAATTGTAGGAGATAAATTAAATGGATATTCAAATGATGGTATAAGTCTTATGCCAATTATAAATAAGTCTGGGAACATAAATCCTAGGAAACATCTTTTTTATTTTTATGGTGAAAACCTAATAGCAGTTCGGGAAGGTAAATGGAAATTAGTTTTTCCACACATCTATCGTTCATATGAAGGAGTTGAGCCTGGAAAAAATCTTCACCCTGGTCCCTACAATAAAGGAAAAGCAGGCTTAGAGCTGTATGATCTTATGAATGATATTGGTGAAAAGAACAATGTTGTAACTTCTTTTCCTAATATTGTTATTGACCTACAACAGCTTGGAGATAGCGCTCGATCAATATTTGGTGATAAACTCACTGATGCAATAGGAAGTGAATCCTATGCAACGATTTGTGGTCAAGAACCAAAATATGTTAAAATTCAAAATGCTGCTTTTGGAAAGAAAATCAGCTTAGTAAATCCTGCTCATTCAAAATATCCTGGTGAAAGTGAGTATGCCTTGATAAATGGGAAAGGTGGAACCATTAACTACAAGGATTCCTCTTGGCAGGGTTATGAAGCAGAAGATATGATCGCTACAATTGATCTTGGTGGAATAAAAAAGATTAATTCAATTGAGGTCAGATTTTTACAGAGTCAAGTTTATTGGATTTTTTTACCGCGCCAAATTCAAATAGAACATTCCATCGATGGCAAGAAATATGAAATATTATTTAAAAAGAATCCAGAAAATAATTTTAGTTATGAACAAAAAATTTTCAGTTATAAAACCAATACCGATAAATTAGAGTCTAGATATATAAGAGTGACAGGGTATAATTTAAATGAATGTCCAACTTATCATCCAGGTTCTGGTGGTGCTTCCTGGATATTCTCAGATGAGATTATCATAAATTAACTCATTATAATCATATAAGTATGTTTAAACTAATTAAATTTTACCACTTATGATTAAGGAATTAACATTAGTTAAAGATACGGCGATTGAAGCGGGTAATTTAATCCTAAATTACTATAAAGCTGATTATGAAATAAGAGATAAGGGGTATCATAATCCAGTAACAACAGCAGACCATGCTTCAGATGCTTGTATAAAAAAAATATTGACCGAATCATTCCCTGAATATGGATGGTTGTCTGAAGAAACAGTAGATTCAAAAGTGAGATTAAAAAAGGATAGGGTATGGGTTGTTGACCCGCTTGATGGAACAAAAGAGTTTATAGAGGGAGTACCACATTTTGTTGTTAGTATTGCGCTTGTAGAAATGGGTAAACCAATTCTTGGTGTTTTATATAATCCTGTTACTACTGAGATGTTTTCTGCGGTTCAGGGTCTTGGTGCTAATCTTGATGATAAGTCAATTCAATGTGTCTCAAAAAAAGAAACAAAGGATATGATTATATTGAATAGTCGTTCTGAAAAAAAGAAAGGGCTATGGGATCCTTACCTTGATACTTTTGCTGAATTGAGGGCAATTGGTTCAGTGGCATATAAACTTGGACTTACCGCAGCTGGGAAAGCTGATGTATTTGCATCTCTTAGACCAAAGAATGAATGGGATATATGTGCAGGTGATTGTATAATTAATGAAGCGGGGGGGAAATTAATAGATCTTAATGGTAAAAGACGAAATTATAATCAAAATGAAACGTTAATTGCACCAGGTCTAATTGCTGGTGATGTTGATGCAGTAGATAAAACCTTTTCAATCATTGGCCCATGATTGAAATAGTCCCTAAAGAAATTGATGATTACTGTAAAGAATACTCAATTTCTGATTCTGATATATTATCAAAACTTAAATTAAGTACCTGGGAGACAGAAGATAATCCTCAGATGATTTCAGGGGAGTTGATAGGCGGTTTACTTCAAATATTGATTAAAATATCAAATGCAAAAACCATTCTTGAGATTGGGATGTTCACCGGATATAGTGCACTGAAAATGGCAGAGGCATTGCCTGCAGATGGCACCATTGATTGTTGCGAAATAGAATCCAGACATACTATTACTGCCAAGAAATGGTTTACAAAATCTAAATATGATTGTTTGATTAATATCCATAAAGGCTATGCAATAAAAACAATGAAAAATTTCAAGCCTGAAACATTTGATTTGATGTTTATTGATGCTGATAAGCCAAACTATCCTCATTATCAAGCATTAGGTTTTTCATTATTAAGACCTGGTGGCATTGCAGTTTTTGATAATATGCTATGGAGTGGTACAGTTCTTAATCCGTGTGATGATGAATCTAATGCATTAAGAGAAACTGCTGAACTAATAAAAAATAATCCTAGATTAGACCCTCTACTTTTGCCAGTTAGAGACGGCGTTATGGTTTATAGAAAGATTAAATAGAGAAAACACATGTCAAATATTCCTCAAGATGCAATAAAATGCTTGGATAAAGGTTTTGTTAGGTTAGTGGATGCCATGGGTGGAGATAATGCAATTGTACAAGCCGCACGAGTAAGTTATGGAAAGGGTACTGCAAAGGTCTCTCAAGACAGAGGTTTGATTCGATATCTAATGCGACACAGGCATACCACACCATTTGAAATGGTAGAATTCAAATTCCATTGTAAAATGCCAATCTTTGTGGCACGTCAGTGGGTTAGGCACAGAACAGCAAATATCAATGAATACTCACTTAGATATTCAGAGGCAAGAGATGAATTTTATTTTCCAGATCCTGAGAATATTCAATTCCAGAGTTCATTGAATAAGCAAGGTAGATTGGGGCAAGTATCTGAATCATTGAAGTCAAAGGTTACAGATTACTTCAAAGAGATTTCTGATAGAAGCTTTGAGTTGTACTCAGAATTAAACGAAGCAGGAGTTGCAAGAGAATTAGCCAGAGCTATATTACCAGTGAACTTATATACAGAGTGGTATTGGAAAAATGATCTTCATAATCTTCTCCACTTTATAGGATTGCGATCGGACAGCCATGCACAATATGAAATACGTGTATTTTCAGACGCAATGGCAAAGTCAGTCAAAAAGATAGCACCATTTGCATGGGAAGCTTACCAAGATTATGTAGTAAGAGGTCTCAGATTTTCTAGAGTTGAACAAGGTCTTCTTGAACAAAATCTCCCTACTCGTGTCATTGATGATGTATTGGAAGACATTACCTATCAAATCACTGCATCTCTCAATGAAAATAAACCTCGGAATGACAGTGATTTATTTCCCTTATATAAAAAGGAGGGTGGGTATGATACTGAGGAAGATTTTAGATTAAAATGGAATTCAGGTGAGATAGAAGTTGGTAATGTTCGTGAGCTAAGAGAATTCAAGGAAAAATTAATATCCTTTAAGAAATAATCTATCAAATGTCTTTATTTAATAGAGCGGAGATTATTGATCAAAATTTTACCAATTTGGTAAATTTAGGAAAATTCCCCAGATCAAAAACAAATCAAAAACTGCCAAGCAACCACATTCATAGTACAGATCTTATATCAATCTTTGAAACTCAGGTTGAAAGCCGTCATATGGATATTTATGCGCGCTACCTTAAAGATAAAGGGGAATGTTTCTATACAATTGGTAGCTCCGGCCATGAAGGGAATGCTGTCTTTGGAAAAGTATTTCCCCATACTGATTTAGCATTCCTTCATTATAGGAGTTTACCTTTTTACTTACAGAGGTCTAGGCAATTATCTACTTCAACACCTATTTATGATACAGCCTTATCATTCATGGCTTCATCAGATGATCCAATCAGTGGAGGAAGACATAAGGTAATTGGTAGTAAAAAACTAAATATTCCACCTCAAACTAGCACCATTGCAAGTCATCTACCTAAAGCAGTAGGAGCTGCATTTTCTATTGACAGGGCAAAAGACATCATGTTTTCTGAAAAAAGATTAGATTATGGCAGTATAGTATTATGCAGTTTCGGTGATGCAAGTGTAAACCATGCAACAGCTTTATCAGCTTTCAACACTGCTTCTTGGATATTTACTCAGGGTGGTCATGTACCAATTATTTTTGTTTGTGAAGATAATGGTACAGGCATATCTGTGCCAACAGGCCCAAGATGGATTAAGCGTAATTTTTCAAATAGATATGGTATTCATTACATTGAGTCAGATGGACTTCATATAATAGATCTTATTCTTAAAGCAAGAGATGCAGAGCAGGTATGCCGTTTAAAAAGAGCACCAGTATTTTTGCATATGAAAACAGTACGTCTTATGGGGCATGCTGGCTCAGATATTGAGTTAGGCTACAGGACACTGCAAGAGATAGAAAAAGATGAATATGATGACCCATTAATGCATTCTGCACGTATAATGATTGAAAATAATTGTATGTCAAAAGATGAGATTATATCTCTTTATGAATCAAAACGAATTCAAATATGCCATGTTTTTGAGAATGCAATATCAAAACCAAAATTGAAAAAAGCAAAGGAGGTAATGTCATCTATAACTGCAAATAAATATATTCAATCAAGGCCAAAAAATCCCAATAAGTCTGTCCGGAAAAAGATTTTTGGAAAAGAGTTTGATCGTCTAGGTTATCCTCAGCATATGGGAAAATTAATAAATTACGGATTGACAGATATTCTTTTGCGTTATTCAAATGCGGTAGTTTTTGGAGAGGACGTTGCACAAAAAGGTGGTGTCTACCATGTTACTTCTGATCTCTATAACCGATTTGGCGCTCGAAGAGTATTTAATAGTCCCTTAGATGAAACATCCATAATCGGTTTTGGTATTGGTCTTGCACATAATGGTTTTATTCCTATACCTGAGATACAATTTTTAGCATATCTACATAATGCAGAAGATCAGTTGAGAGGTGAGGCAGCAACTCTCCCTTTTTTTTCTGAAGGTAGATTTACAAATCCAATGGTTCTCCGAATCCCAGGCCTCGCATATCAAAAGGGATTTGGCGGTCATTTTCATAATGATAATTCTTTAACAATTTTTAGAGATATTCCGGGAATTATTCTTGCAGTGCCTTCAAACGGTGCAGATGCAGTAAAAATGCTTCGATCTTGTATGAGAGAAGCCTACGAAAATGGTAGAGTGATTCTCTTCATTGAACCAATTGCTCTTTATATGAAAAAAGATTTATATGTTGAAAAAGATGGAAAATGGTCCTTTAAATATCCTGATTTAAATGAAGAGATAGGTCTGGGTCAATTCAAAGCATACGGTAATGGTAAAACTTTGACTATTATTACATATGGTAATGGTTTATATCTATCGTTGAAAGCAAAAAAAGAAATTGAATCTCTATCTGGTAAAAAGATAACAATCATTGATCTGAGGTGGCTTTCTCACATTGATGTGCCTAAAATTCTAAAATCAATAGGAATTTGCAATAAAGTTTTGATTGTAGATGAATGTAGAAGAACCGGTTGTCATGGCGAGCAAATATATACTAAGATTAATCAATTATCTGGAGGCTCCATTAGTTTGTCACTTCATGCGGCAGAAGATAGTTTCATTCCATTGGGTATTTCATCTACTTCCACATTGCCAAGTACTGAATCAATCATTGAAAATGCTATGAGATTGATAAATGCGTAAAAAAAGAATCGCCATAATTTGCCCTGGAAGAGGTTCCTATACCCGAGAAACAACCAATTATCTGCAGTTTGAAAAAAACATCTTGTCAAAAGAAATAAAATGGATGAATGATGAACGCATTAAGAGTGATATGCCCTCCTTAACTAAATTAGATTCACAGAAATTCAGAGCAAGGACACATATGGTTGGCGAGAATGCATCTCCATTAATATATGGATGTAGTATTTCAGATTTTTTGACCATAGATAAAAACAAATATGATATTGTTTCAGTATTAGGTAATTCAATGGGTTGGTACACCTCTCTAGTTTTATCAGGAGCATTAACTTATGAAGATGGATTTCATCTTATTCAGCTGATGGGCTCAATGATGAAAGATGACATAATAGGGGGGCAAATGATCTACCCAATTATTAATGATGATTGGGTGACTGATGAAGAAGTTTGTGATTTTGTACTTTCGGAAGTAAAAAATCACGGTGCTTATATTTCCATAAAATTAGGTGGATATATCGTGATAGGTGGAGATGTAAAAACTCTAAAGAAACTTTTAAAAATCTTTCCTGCGTATGATAATTTTCCACTCATTATTCCCTATCATGCAGCTTTTCATACACCTTTGCTTGATACAATCTCAAAGTCAGCATTTGAATTAATTGATTCATTGATTTTTAAAAAGCCTCGTATACCGCTTATTGATGGTAGAGGATGTGTGTGGTCGCCTTATTCTACTAATCCTATGGAGTTAATGGAATATACTATAGGTTATCAAGTTACAAATACTTTTGATTTTACTTCTTCAGTTACCGTTGCTTTAAAAGAATTTTGTCCTGATATACTGGTTTTATTAGGACCTGGTAATTCTCTGGGCGGAGCAGTAGGGCAGATATTGATAATGAACAAATGGCTAAACATTAATTCAAAAAAGGATTTTTCTAAATTACAAAAAGAGAATCCTTTCGTTTTATCTCTTGGTATTGAAGAACAAAGTAAAATTCTATAGGTCTAAAAGCTTTAGTGTAGTATGGGCTGCTTCAGCACCTTTATTTTTTTTAAAATTATTGTTAGATCGCGCATAAGCCAGTTCTTTATTTTGGCAGGTAAGGACCCCAAAAATTATTTTTGGAAATTCATTATTGATTTCAAGTGTAACTGACATAATCCCATTTGCAACTGCATCTGAAATATAATGATAGTGATCGGTTTCACCTTTAATTATGCATCCTAAGGCTATGATTGCCTTATACTTTTTATTTGATGAAGCTAAAAATTTTATTTTTGCAGGTAATTCAAATGCACCAGGAACTTCATATATATCAATTTGTTGCGTTTGAATTCCATTTTTTTTAAATGAGCTTAGGCATCCATCCAGAAGGCCACTAGTTACTTTTTGATTAAACTCACTTTTTACAATTGCAATCATGATTTTAGAATATGTCCTAGTTTTTTTTCTTTAGTATTCAAATAATTTACATTCTCATCATTTTTATCAATAACTATTGGAATGCGTGATGTGATTTCTAGACCATGCCCTTTAAGTCCAATAAGTTTTTTAGGATTATTTGTGAGTACAGTAAGTTTCGTTACTCCAAGTTGTTTAAGTATTTGGGCTCCAATACCATAATCTCTGAGGTCTGGCTTGAACCCTAGCTTCTGATTTGCTTCAACAGTATCAAAACCATTCTCTTGTAATTTATATGCCTTGATTTTGTGTTTAAGTCCGATGCCCCGTCCTTCTTGGCGAAGATAAACAATAATACCTGAACCTTTAGCATTTATCTGTTGTATTGCGGCATCTAGTTGTTCACCGCAATCACACCTCATTGAATGAAAGACATCACCAGTCAAACATTCAGAGTGAACTCTGACTAAAACAGATTCATTGGCAAGATAATCACCTTTTGTAAGTGCAATGTGAGTTTTTCCATCGTAAAGACCTTCATAGAGATGTAGGTCAAATTGTCCATTTTCAGTGGGAAGTTTTACTGATTCTATTTTTTTTACAAGATCTCTTTCTTTTCTCAAGTGCTTTATCAATGCCGATATTGAGATTATTTTCAATCTATGTTTGTCAGCAAATTGTTGTAATTCAGCTCCACTAGCCATCGTACCATCATCTGCCATTATTTCACATATTACTCCACTAGGTTTTAGGCCAGCTAATATTGCAAGATCTATGCTTGCTTCTGTATGACCAGCGCGCCTTAACACTCCACCATTTTTCCCAATTATTGGGAATACATGGCCAGGACGTGAAAGATCTTTGGAGGTTGTTTTATCTGAAATAAGAGTCCGAATAGTCACTGATCTGTCAAATGCAGAGATACCAGTTGAAATATTCTCTTTAGCATCCACACTAACGGTAAAGTTTGTTTTGTGAATGCCAGAGTGTTTCATTTCCATTGCCTTTAGATCTAATTCTTCGGCTCTATTTTCAGTCAAGGATACGCAAATTAAACCTCTACCTTCTTTTGCCATAAAGTTAATAATTTCAGGTGTTGTAAGTTCTGAAGCAATTACAAGGTCTCCTTCATTCTCTCTATCTTCATTGTCAATTACGATGACTGGTTTTCCATTCCGTATATCATCTAATATGGATTCTATTGTACTAAAATTCACTATAAGCTCCTAAAAAGGTTTTAATATGTTTTGCCATCATATCTACTTCAACATTAATGATATCATTAATGTTTTTCTGATTAAATGTAGTCACTTTTAAAGTATGAGGTATAAGGGAAACACTAAAATACCCCTTTGATTTTTGTGCAATTGTTAGGCTTATTCCATCCAGGCATATGGAACCTTTCTCTACTAGAAATTGTTCAAGACTTTTTGGAATGCTAAAATACCATACTGCAGAATCATTTAGTGTTATTATATCCAATATTTTTACTGTTCCGTCTATATGGCCTTGAACAAAATGTCCACCAATTCTAGAGGTTGGTAGTAAGGCTCTTTCAAGATTTATCTTTGTACCTTTCACCCACGTTTTTGCAGTGGTTCTTGATAGTGTTTCTTCAACTAATTGTACTTTAAATTGACTTTCATTTATTTCAACAACAGTCAGGCATATTCCTGAACATGATATACTATCATTCTTTTTTAAATCAGAGAGTATCTTAATTGCTTCAATACAAAGTTCTTTTCCATCAGGGATTTTTTTGCATTCCTTGATTGTACCAATTTCTTCAACTAAGCCTGTAAACATTATTTTTTGTAGTATGTTAATTTGATGTCATTATCAAATTTTTCAACTTTTTTTAAAGTCAATCCCATATTTTGTTCTAATGAATTTTTACCATGAAAGAATGATAATCCCTTTCCAAGTAATTTTGGTGCATAATATACGTGTAATTCATCAAAACAATCTGCTTTCAGAAAATGAGAAATAGTAATACCTCCTCCTTCAACTAGAAGAGTTTGAATGGATTTAGAATAAAGATGTTTTAAAATCTCATCTACGTTTTTTTTTGGATCTAGGTTATTTTCCCCTTTATTCAAAACGATAGGGTTATGTTCGTAAACCTTTTTAGTTTTCGTATCTATATTATTTTGAGAAAACAAAATGATTTTAGGATCTTTACCAACACCATGGCTTGTTAAACTTGGATTATCATATTCTATGGTGCGATTACCTACTAAAATCGCATCACAATTTGCTCTTAGAGTGTGTACTGACTTTCTAGATTTTGCATTTGTTATCCATTTCGACGTACCATTTTTTTCAGCAATAAATCCATCTAAGGTTAGGGCTATTTTAAGTATGACATATGGTCTTTTTTTTTCATAATAAGTAAAAAACCTTTTATTTATTTTTCTGCATTCATTTTCACAAATAGGTCCTTCTACACTAATTCCTTTTTGTAATAATTTTTCCATTCCACCTGCAGCATCTTTATTTGGGTCTCTGGATCCTATTACTACTTTTGAAAATATTTTCGGATTTATGATTTCTGTGCAGGGATTGGTTTTCCCATAATGTAAACAGGGCTCGAGCGTAACGAAGAGTGTTGCTCCTGATATATCATTATTAATTTTTTTAATGGCCATTAATTCAGCATGCGGAGCTCCATATCTTTTATGATAGCCAGTAGAGATGATTTCTCCATCCATAACTACTATTGCGCCAACTCTAGGGTTTGGATATGTGTTTGCTTTTCCTTTTAGAGCTTCTTTTATGGCAAGTCTCATGTAATATTGATTGTTTTTTATCATAATATTGAAAATAATCAGGTAAAAAATGGTTAAGAAAACTACCAGTTTTCAACTGGTTTTATAGCTTAATTTCTAGTATTAAAATAGGATAATTATGAAATCATTTGGACCTGATTTTTATAACATAACAGAATTATTGAATGAAGAAGAGCTCCTTATACAAAAGGCAGCTTATGAGTTCGTACAGAAGGAATTTATGCCTTTAGTTAATGAGCATTACGAAAAAGGAACCTTCCCGTTGAGTCTAGCGGGGAAATTAGGTGAAATGGGCTTTATGGGATCATCTCTTCCTGAAGAATCAGGAGGTTCAGGTGTTAGTAATGTTGCATATGGACTTATCTTGCATGAGTTAGAGAGAGGTGACTCCGGGCTGCGTTCATTTGCAAGCGTACAAGGTGCACTTGTCATGTATCCCATACATACATATGGTTCAGAAGAACAAAAATCCAAGTGGCTTCCAGGCCTAGGGGCAGGTACAAAAATAGGTTGTTTTGGATTAAC
The DNA here is from genome assembly GCA_002718655.1 of Fidelibacterota bacterium. Lineage (GTDB taxonomy): Bacteria > Fidelibacterota > Marinisomatia > Marinisomatales > UBA1611 > NZWG01. The sequence goes on along the minus strand of PBFM01000007.1, from coordinate 16,322 downwards.
CGAGCCTAATTTTGGATCTAATCCAGGTGGTATGGCAACACGTTGCAAGAAAGATGGTTCAGATTGGATTATTAACGGAAATAAGATGTGGATTACTAATGGAACGCTAGCTGATGTTGCACTTATATGGGCAAGAGATGAAGGTGGGGTAGTTAGAGGGTTCTTACTCGAAAAAGGAATGGATGGTTTCACTTCTAATGATATTCATGGAAAATTGAGTTTGAGAGCTTCAATTACGTCTGAACTATCGATGTCAAACGTTCGTGTTCCTGATTCATCTAGATTACCGAATGTCGAGGGGCTAAAAGGTCCACTTAGTTGTCTTACCCAAGCTAGATATGGAATAGCATGGGGAATGGTCGGAGCCGCTGTTGATTGTTATAATACAGCACTTGAATATTCAAAAGAGCGTAAACAATTTTCAAAGCCTATTGCAGCCTATCAATTATCCCAAGCGAAATTTGCTGAAATGATAACTCGCATAACTGAAGCTCAGCTTATGGTATATAGATTGGGTAGATTAAAAGATGAAGGAAAGATGAGTTTTCAACAAGTTTCAATGGCAAAAAGAAACAATTGTACAATGGCCAGAGATATTGCAAAAACTGCTAGAGAAATTCTTGGTGCAAATGGTGTTATGGAAGATTACTCACCAATTAGACATATGGCAAACATAGAGTCAGTTTACACATATGAGGGGACGCATGAGATGCATACTCTGATTCTTGGACAGGATATTACTGGTTTTCCCGCTTATGATTCATAGAATATTTAGTTCTTAGCATAAACCTCTAATTTAACTTAAGTCAGATATGTTTTTTTTTGTTGCAATAATTATGTTATGGATTATACATGGTTATGTAGCTTNGAAGGTTATTCCTACTTTAGGGCTGAGTCAGACNCAGGTTGNNNTTGGGTATTTATTTATTTTCTTTTTAAGCTTGCTCCCAATTCTNCCAATNATATTGAGATATGCGGGTAGTGAAACAAGGATAATTGATAGGATATCGTTATTTGGATATACCAGTTTAGGTTTNTTTGTCCTCTCTTTCCTNACNTTGTTCTTTAAAGACATTTTTGTTTACATGATTAATTTANTTGGATACTTAATCGGTAATCAATATCTAGTAGATGATTCAAAAAGAGANTTTATCAAAAAAAGCTTGACCCTAAGTATGGTCGGAATTTCAGGTGTNTCGAGTTCTTATGGTTTCCATTCTTCNAGAAAAGGACCTAGCATTATTGAACAAGATGTTTNNATTNATGAATTGCCCAATGAATTTGAAAATTTTACTATTGCTCAAATTTCCGACTTACATGTTGGTCCGACTATTAAGNTAGATTATGTCAATAAAGTTAGGGAAAAGATTGGTCGCATCAATCCTGATCTCATTGCCGTTACAGGAGATTTAGTAGATGGTTCTGTTAAACATCTCTCAAAAGATTTGCAGCCATTCAAAGATATGATAGCCAGATATGGCACTTACTTTGTTACTGGAAATCATGAATATTATTCAGGTGTGGATGCATGGCTTGATGAGACAGATAAGCTTGGCTTGACCAATTTGATTAATGAGAACCGATTAATTTCAAAGCGAGAGGAACAGATTGCCATTGCTGGAATAACAGATTTTAGGGCGCATTATATAAAAAATTCACATCTTTCTAATCCAGAAAAAGCGATTGAATCAATTGAAGAAGGAATGGTCAAGATAATGTTAGCACACCAGCCAAATAGTATATATGCTGTACATGAAGCTGGTGTCAATCTTCAACTCTCCGGCCACACGCATGGAGGTCAATTTTGGCCATTAACCTATCCTACAAGTTTAGCGAATGCTTATCTTGCTGGGCATTATGATCATAATGGTACTCAGATATATGTAAATAGGGGAACGGGATATTGGGGACCTCCATTAAGAGTTGGAGTTCCCGCAGAAATAACCCTTATCCATCTGAAGAAGAAAGTGGTTTTATAATTAAATCTAAATAACTTGTGTGGTAAAATAGGTATGATATATCTATCAATCTAACATAAGCTAAATAGAAGAGATTAAAATGAAAAGAAGAGATTTCCTTGCAGCTGGTATCGCGGGTGCAGTTTCGCCAACTATCCTTGCTAAATCAAAAAAATTGAAAACAAATAAAAATAATCCAGTAATAATTTCAACTTGGAACTTTGGGATTCCTGCTAACGAAGAGGCATTAAGAGCCTTAAAGAATGGTGGAGATGCTATGGATGCAGCAGAAGCCGGAGCCAGGAATGCAGAATCTGATATTGAAAATAATTCTGTCGGTCTTGGTGGGTTACCTGATGAGCTTGGGTATGTTACTTTAGATTCTTGTGTTATGGATTCAGCTGGAAATGCTGGCTCAGTTGCATTTTTACAAAACATAGAGCATCCTGTTTCAGTTGCAAGGATGGTAATGGAGAAGACAAAGCATGTGATGCTGGTCGGGGAAGGTGCAAAACAATTTGCACTTTCACAAGGATTTAAGGAGAAAAATCTCTTGACTGAAAAATCAAAAAAAGAATGGAAAAAATGGTTAAAAGAAAGAAGAGAAATGACACCACATGAAACGCATGATACTCTTTCTGTCCTTGTGCAAGATAAAAAAGGTGATTTGGCAGGAGCTTGTACAACGAGTGGCTGGGCTTATAAAATGCATGGGAGAGTAGGCGATAGCCCAATTATTGGTGCAGCTCTATTTGTAGATAATGAGGTTGGATGTGCTGCTGCTACTGGTCTTGGCGAAGAGGTAATTAAAAGTACTGGAAGTTTCCTTGTCGTTGAACTTATGAGACAAGGTTACAATCCTAATGAGGCATGTCAAGAAGCGTTGAATCGAGTTATTAAAGCACACAACGGGAATCCTGATTTTCAAATTGGATACATTGCACTAAGAAAAGATGGGAAAGTTGGTTCTTCTTGCTTAAAATGGTCTTTTGATTATGCACTGCATAAAAATGGGGTGAACAAACTAAATAATGTTAAAGGTTTATTGTAATTTTAAAAAGAAATGGTAAAAGATTAAGTATTTAAATAGACAGAATCATTGGTCATTATTACATTATATATCGCATCCCATAAGTGGATTCTTTTTTTTATGCAAGTTCTTGCAGTTTGAACAGCTTCATCCCATTTGTCTAAATCTTTACCACATAGCTCTTTTACCATTTTTTTTGATATTGGTCCATGTTGTTCTCCATCAATTTCTATATGCCTATCTAAGTAATATTTAAATTTATTGTAATTTAAATTATCAGGGTCTAGTTCATTTAATATTTCAATAAACATATCAGGTATTATATCTTCTCTGCCGTATGTAAATGCAGAAGCAATACAATGAGGTTTTTTCGAATTAATTATATTAAATGTATTATGAATAAAATTTTTTACTCCCTTTTCTATATTAAGGTTATCAATGCAACTAGAAATATTTAATCCTGATTTAAATGAATTGATGAATGATTCAATAGGAGCTTTATCTGCTTTTATCTGGGTCATTGCATCCATATACATTTCAAAGTGACTTTTTGGGTCACCAAGTTCATTAACATCGCTTTCTTCTGCATAAACTATTTCATTAATGAATCTAACCATTTTAGGATTTTTTTGGGGAATCCATGGAATGGATACACACGTTAGCTCGATCTGAAGAGCTTTTAAAATTGACATGAAATCCCAAACTGCAAAAATATGGTGTTCCATAAATATTTTGATATCATTTATTGATTTTAATGATTGGTATATTTTATGGTTATTTAGCTTACTTCTTAAATCAGTCAATTCGGTATCTATATCAATCACAAAAGAGTTGAATTCATTTAGTTCTGAGATAGGTTTCATAAAATAAATAAAAAAAGATTATAAGGGAATTAATAGCATTTACCAGTCTAAAATTATATTAGATAACAGCATTAAATCAAAAACATCTACCGATGAATCATAATTTAAATCAGCCCTAGTTAATTCATTCTCATTAAGATTTATATTGTCAATTAAATATCCTATGATTTTCAGCATATCTAAAATAGAAATTACACCATCAAGGTTTATGTCTCCTGGAAGGCTTTGATATTCATTCACGACTTTAATTACCTCTCTCAAGGTTATTTCCGCTGCTTGTCTTGCTGTATCCCAATCTATCAAACCTCCTACATGGACATGCCCAGCTACTACACAGGGATTATTTATGGAGTCCATTATAGATTTATGCCAAACTCCATGATAGCCCATGAATTCAGATAAATATGCTCCAGCTCCTTGCGTGTAATCTATGTATGGTACAAGTCCTAAATCAGATGATGCAATTTTTGATACTATACTATCCATTGGTAGAGTTGAATACCTCCTAGTCAAAACTGGAACTGTAGAATCAGGTGGAGTTGGTGTGGGATAAAATGGATCTGTGAAATCAGCGTTCCAGTAAAAGTAGTTAAAATATTGCCATTCTAATTCCCAACTATAATCAATGAATCCTCTACTGAATGTAATTATTGCTATGGGGTTAATGCTATCAACTATGTTCCACCAGTCTTCAGAGGTATCCTGATAATCTACCTCTAGATCTCCATAACCTTGTCCACATGATTCACAGTCTGGGTCCATAAAAGATGGGAAATAAGAAACAATGTCAAAACCTCTATTTTCCCAATTTTCACCCATCCAGCCATTTGGGTTTAACATTTGATTTTGACTAAAAATTCTGACTCCTTCATTTGATGGAGGCCAATACCCTGCAACCAATATTTTATTATTTCCCTGTCTTGATAGTCTATTATTACTTAATGGTTTTGAATCATTTACAATTAATGTTTTTGGATGAATTGCTGCAAACAAATGATTTCTTGGAGAAGATGTGTCTGAAATAGATAATTCAATAAGTATATTCTTTGACATTAATCTACCCGATATGACCTCATTTTTTTCACCAAAACTAGATTTTGNATAAGGCCCAATCCAGCCACCATTATCTAAATCGATAAAATAGAGTATTGAACTNTCTTTAAAATCAGTGCCCCTTAATATGAAATGNAGGGGATACTCTTCATCAAATATGAGTTGTAGAAAAAATAAGTTTTTATCATTCAAATTTATTGGATNCACAGAATCAAATAAATTACTATCNAATCTATTTGGTACNTTGATGGTAATCTTTTTAAAAGNTTTTTCTTCANCTATTTTGAAATANTTAGGCAAGCCATATGGTATTTGNTGTGNATATAAGANGCTAATGAAAACAAACATCATTAGCTTTATTCTCGCTAATAGTATCATTCTATAATGATTGAAGGAAAGTTTTTAAGATTATTTCCAATTTTAATTATTGCATGTCCATTTTTATCTATGCCTTTAAAAATACCTTCATATGACAAATTATCATGGGAAAAAGAAATGGGCTGATCTAAGTGATAGCAATAATTTTGCCAGTTTTTTCTTACTGAGTCTATGTCCATTAATAAGTTTTCAAAATATGTTATTAGTATTGCGCAGACTAACTCTCTTTGATTTGAGTGCCCTGTCTCTATGGAAAGTGAAGTACTGCTATTTATGATTTCTTTGGGCAAATCATTCTCATTTTCATTGATATTAATTCCAAATCCAATTACCATACTCTTTACCTGATTATTGGACATTTTGGTTTCACATAATATTCCCCCACATTTTTTATTTCCAATAAAGATATCATTTGGCCATTTCAACTTTGGAATTGCTCCTCTGTTTTCTAACATTTTCGCAGCAGCAACACCTGCTGCAAGTGGAATTAATTTAGCAGTTTTTACCGGGAAAGGATTTGTTAAAATTATTGACATTGCAAGTCCTTTACTTGGGCTCATAAACCATTTATTATTGTTACGACCTTTTCCCTCATATTGATTATCAGTTATTACTATCATTCCATTACTTGCTTTATTCTCTTTTATTAGTTCCCACGCCTCTGAATTAGTAGAATCTATACGTTGATAATACTCAATATCTTTTCCAAATTGAGTTGTTCTTAGATTTGTTTTTATGAGATTAGTAAAAATCATATCTACAAAAATAAAAGAATTAGTTCTATATATGCTAGGCTCATTGCTAGTATTGTTCCAGCTATCACTTGTGTTGCTGTATGAGCTTTTAATATTATGCGTGACATTGCGACTAGCAAGATAGTGATTCCCATGACTAGAGGTAACTTATGACCAACTAACCATAATGCCGTGATTGGCCCGCCTAGTCCTATCATATGTATTGAAATTTTCCAATACATTGTAATTTTCCAAACTATTGCGGTATTTATTGCATAGCAAAACATTAATCCTCTTACTATCGGTGGAGCACCGAGGTATTCCAAGATAATAAATCCAAACGCATAATATGTAGCAGCAATTGCAAGAAGTTGAATACGTTGTTCTTTTTTCGGTGCATCAAGAGAGTCAATTTTCCCTTTATGTTTATAATAAATAATAGTAAGAGTGGGTAGCAGATTAGAGAAAATAAGTGAGATGAAAAAAATCAAATCCTTTTTTTCTGAGGTATGATTAAAATATGTTAAAATAGCAAAACAAAAAGGTGCTACCACTAAAGGATTGATGATTATGGAAATTATTCTAAAAAAAAATATCAAGATTATACTAGTGTTCACCAAATACAGAACGCAGATTATCAGAAATTTCACCAAGTGTACACTCATTTCTTATGCAATCGATTATTGATGGCATGATATTTTCATTACTTTTTGCGATTTTTTTTAATAAATCTAAAGATTCATTAACATGAATATTATTTCTAGATGCTTTTACTTTTATTAGATTTTTAATTTGTAACTCTACCTGATTAGAATCTATACCAAGTATATCCTGTTCTAAGTTATCTGACTTATTATGAATGTTTACTCCCACAACTAAATTTTTATTTTCTTCAAGTGCTTTTTGATATTCATATGCACTTCGTGTTATTTCATTTTCCATAAATCCATTTTCAATAGATGCAATCGCACCACCAAGTTCATCAATCTCTTGTATTATTTTAACAGCCTTATCAAAGAAATCCTGCGTTAATTTCTCAATTACATAACTGCCTCCAAATGGATCAGGATATTTTGTAATTCCACTTTCAAGAGCAATGATTTGCTGTGTCCTTAAAGCCAACTGTGCAGATTCATCTGACGGAAGGGCAAGCGCCTCATCTTTGCCATTAGTATGCAGTGACTGGGTTCCGCCTAAAACAGCAGATAATGCCTGAATAGTTGTCCTTACAACGTTATTATCAATTTGCTGAGCAGTGAGAGTAGAGCCTCCAGTCTGTGTATGAAATCGACATAATAATGCTTTTTCATTGGTAACTGAAAAACGATTTTTCATTATATGAGCCCATAATTTTCTTGCTGCTCTGAATTTTGCTATCTCTTCAAGAAATCCATTATGAGAATTAAAAAAAAATGATAATCTAGCCCCAAATTTATTTGGGTCTAGACCTTTGCTTATTGCTGCTTCTACATATGCTATTGCATTTGCGAAAGTGAATGCTAATTCTTGTTCTACTGTGCTTCCCGCTTCACGAATGTGATATCCAGAAATTGAGATTGTATTCCATTTTGGAATATGAGTTTCACAAAATTCCATTAAGTCTGTAACCAATCTAAGAGATGGTTTAGGAGGGAAAATATAAGTTCCTCTAGCACAATACTCCTTTAGTATATCATTTTGTACTGTTCCAGTTAATTTATTTATTGCAACTCCTTGCTTTTCAGCACAAACTATATAAAAACCTAATAAGATTGGTGCTGTAGAATTTATAGTCATTGAAGTTGATACTTTATCAAGTGGTATGTTCTTAAATAGATTATCCATATTATTAATTATTGATATGGGAACACCTACTTTCCCAACTTCTCCTTTTGACATTTCATGGTCTGAATCGTAACCAATTTGTGTAGGAAGATCAAATGCAATAGATAAACCTGAGACTCCATTATCAAGAAGCGCGAGGAAGCGTTTATTTGATTCGTTTGTTGATGTAAAACCAGCATATTGTCTCATCGTCCAGATTTTCTTTTTATACATTTCTTTGTAAATACCTCTGGTATATGGAAATTCGCCTGTGCGATCTTTTTTCATTAAATACTTCGTTCCTTTTTTATTGATTGGTATGCATTATTCACTGCTTTGAATTTTTCTTCAGCAACACTTTGAACTTCTTTTCCTAAATGAGATACTTTATCTGGATGATATTTATTAGCCATTTTTCTAAAAGCGCGTTTTACTTCATCATTTGATGCAGACTTTGATATTTCCAGTACTCTATATGCTGCATTATGATCTTTTGCAAAGATAGCCTTGATTGATTCATAATCATTTTTATTTATATTAAGATAATTAGAAATTGTTTGAATGATTCGGACTTCCTCTGGATGTACATCTCCATCAGATGCAGAAAGACCATATAGAATGTGTATCAATTCTAGTCTACTTGGGTGATCCATTGATCTTTGAATCTGTAGACAAACATCCCTAAGTGGATATTCTTGTTTTAGGATATCTTTGAAAAGCAACATTAATTCTTTTGTCTGATGAACACCAAATTGTTTTAACAAAAAGCTTTTTACATAGTCTAATTCGGATCTTAATAATTTCCCATCAGCTTTCATTACTTTTGCAAGTAGAACCAAAACAGCCATAATAAAATCGCCGTGTTTAGTTGGGGAACCTTGCTTCACCCTTCTGCTATTATTGAATGGACTATTAAAAGTTTCTTCATCACTTATTGATGCATAAGCATATCCAAGAATTGCACCAATTGGGCCAGCGAACACCCACCCTAGCCCTCCCCAAAATAATTTTTTGTTTAATGACATTTCAAATAATACCTTAATATTAATGATAATTTATATATCTAGATTCAACCCAGGAAAAATAAACAGAGTTTGTTTGAGCCTGAATAGCCTATGATTATATTTCTAGTGTGAAAACCCCCTTAAGATTAAAGATACTTTTATATTATTATAAAGTTTTATATAGGAAGTTAAATATGAATCCATTAGTTAAAATTAGTAGTTCTGGGAAAGGCATAAAAAAGGTTCTATATTTTTTACCTTCTGAAAAAAAGCAAGCACAAATTATTGCCTATTTAATTAAGAGAAATTACAGCGATGATTCATTTCAATTTAGATATGTGTTTCATGAAAAAAGTCTGATGTATTATCAAAACATACCACTATCCAAAGTTATTACCTTTAATGATAATGATATAAATTGGCTTGGTGTGCTATCATCAAAATTTAATGAGACTATTTTAGGTGAAACGGATTTTGATGCCTTGGTAGATCTTAATATGCGAATAGATCAACCATTATCGCTTTACAGTATTCATCTAAAAATTCCAATAAAGATAGGATTTCAATCTCCAATATCCCATCAATTATTTTCAATTGTTTTAGAGCCTTCTGAGGATAATTTTAAAGAAAATAGTTATATGTTAATTGATAGAATTTTAGGTACAATATCAAATTGAATGGAATAATTATTTTCATTGCGATAAACTGTTGCCACCCGGAATACGATAATTTATATTATCCGCCACTTTTAGAGAGATATACTAATGCTTGAAGGTTTAATTTGTCCTGTTTGCGAAAATACAATTGAAGAAATAGATCTTAGAGAATCGCTTAAATGTCCTCACTGCGCTGTAGATTTGAAGGATAGAAAATATTTAGATTTTCTTGAGTTTCTAATGGCTAATGGAATTGTTGATAATTTAGATTTTTTTGATCAAGAAGTTTATAGTGACGATGTCGATGATCTTGATCAGACAAAGGAGGAAGAAGGGGATCCTAGTGAATTCGAGAAAAAGAAAGACTTATTTAATATCTACGAAAATGAATTACACCCAAAAAATGTTGAAGAAGATGAAGGTATAAAAGACTATACGCAGTTTGAGGGGATTAATGATGATTGGGAAGAATTCAACGAACGAGATTTTAGTTCAAGTAAAAAGGGGTCAAAATAATAATGAGTGAAGAAAAGAAAAATGTTCAACAAATTAATATTGAACTTGATGAAAAAGTAAGTGCTGGAGAGTATGCTAATTTTGTTGTTGTTACTCATTCACCTGCTGAGTTTGTAATGGATTTCACTAGGATTCTTCCTGGAGTTCCAAAAGCAAAAGTCCATTCCAGAATAATTATGGCACCTCAACATGCAAAAGCATATTTAACAGCGTTAGCTGATAATATTAAGAAATTTGAAGCTAAGCATGGAGAGATCAAAATGCCAAATCGAGATGAAGGGTTTTCATCCTTTGGGGTCAAGCCACCCAAAGAGAATCTACCAAATTAATTTTTAAATATGGGAGGGTCACTCTCATACCAGACCCATGTTTTCCTTCTTTTTAATTCTCTTATTTTAAGGATGACCCACAAGCTAAGAGCAGTCCACCCCACCAAGTAACCAAATAAAGATCCGATGACAACATCACTTGGATAATGAACACCAACATATATTCTAGAAAATGCAATTATAGTGGCAAAGATAAACATTGGTATCTTTAAATATTCAAAGAAATAAGTAATTATCACGGAAATAGTAAAAACATTTGCTGCATGATTTGATGGCATACTGTACTTCCCACCTTTTGAAACTAATAAGTTCAAACCATCTAAAGAAATATGAGATGGTCTTAACCTTTCAAAGAATGGTTTGAAAACCTGAGCACATATTGAATCAGTAAAAACTATCGATAATGTTAGAATTGCTAAAGTTATTTTGCCCTTTTTTCCGCTTTTAAATCCCAAAAGAATAACTAGAATAAAAATAGGTAATAACCAATTTTCTTTATTTGTAATAAAAGGCATTATGGAATCAAATAATGGACTATGATTTTCGTGTATCCATATTAGAATCGATTTATCTAGTTTATCTATGAAACTTATCATGGAATAATTTATTTACTCATAGTTTTACTAAAACTCGACCAATCTGTTTTCCGTTTATAATTTTTTGAATTTCATGTGGCAAATCATTTAGACTAACAGTTTTGGATATCAAATCAAGTTTATTTAGTTTCCATTCAGACGCAAATTTATTCCATATAACTTTTCTTTTTTCGATTGAACAATTTGCGGAATCTATTCCGATAAGTGAATTAGCTCTCAATATGAATGGGAATACGCTTGTTTGAAATTTATGGTTACTTACATTTCCACAGATAGTGATTATTCCATTGTATCGCATACTTGAAATAATGGATGATAAAATATTTCCACCAACAACATCAATAGCTGCATCATACATACCTCTACTTAGGGGTGCTTTTGTAGAGTTCCGGAATTCATTTTTTTCAATAATTGATGTAGCTCCTAATTTTTTTAAATATTCAATTTCATCTGTTTTACTAGTGATTGCCGTGACATTAGCATTTAGACTAGATAAAAGATGGACGCCTATACTACCCACTCCACCAGTAGCTCCGCTTACGATTATATTTGATTTTTCAGGTAAAACTTTATTCAATATTGATAGGGTACATAAACCTGCTGTAAGTCCAGCCGTTCCTAGAACCATAGCTTTCTTGGTTGATAAGTTATCAGGACAGTTTACTACCCACTGACTAGGTACACGAATGTATTCTGAAAATCCTCCACTAGTATTCATTCCTAGATCGAATCCTGTTACTACTACAGATGTTCCTACAGGAAAATTTTTATCACTAGATTCTTCAACTATTCCTGCCGCATCTATTCCGGGCGTGTGTGGATAATTTTTTGTAACTCCTTTATTACCATTAGCTGAAAGAGCATCCTTATAATTTAGGGAGGAATATTCAACACGAATCAAAACATCCCCATTTGGAAGGTCATCAATATTCCTTTCACAAATTTCACTTTCAAATGTTCCATTGCTGGTTTCAATAGTTCTTAAAGCTTTAAAATTTGAGCTCATTGATTTATCCTAGATGAATGGTTGAAAATTTTTCATATTGAGCAAGCCAAAATAATAGTGGAAGTGCATTGCAAAGGAATTTGATTACATTTATTTATTTTTAGCTATTCCAATAAGGGTCTCTTTTATCAAAGAAAGAGGAAAGGCCTTCCTTACCTTCTTTTGTTACTACGGATTGAGAGAATAATTTTGCAGCACGATTGATATTTATGCTATAATACTCTGAAAGCAGCCTTTTCGTTTTTGCGATGGCATTTGGGCCAGACTTTTTTACCATTTCCTTGATATTAATTATATGCTCATCTAACTCTTTTTCATTTTTTGCTATATAATCAGCCATACCCATATCATAAGCCTGTATTCCATCAAATGAATTACCTAAAAGCATAAGCTTTTTAGCCTGATTCAAACTTATACGATTTAAAACATATGGCATTATCTGTATTGGTATTAGACCAAGCCTTGTTTCGGTAAATGCATAACGAGTATCTGCCATGGTAATTATAATATCCGTAGCACAAGCTATTCCTAATCCACCTGCCATACCGGCACCTTCAATAACAGAAATGGAAATTTGTGGAATTTTACTTATTTGCTCAAAAAGTTTTCCTATCTTAAAACTCATTTCAAATGCAAGGTCTTGTGAATCAATTTGGGTATGGGTTATCCTCTTTAAATCTTTCAGATCTGCGCCTGCGCAAAACGTACCACCTTTCCCTCGAAATAGTATTCCCCTTATGTGTTTTTCTTCTTTTACATATTTTAATGTAGTTCTGATTTCCGTGAGAAGTTCTTCAGATAGTGCATTTCTTTTTTCTGGATTATTAAACCAAATTGTTAGCCAATCATTTTCTAATTCTAATTTGCAATTTTTTGTTTTAGGTAGTTGTTTCATTATTTCAAATTTATTTCACGATAGAGTTCGTCGTCTATTGGAATTTGAAATTCCAGTAATTGTTGCGCAAAAGCTTTTCCTTGAGGATCAATAAGCGAACTTGACATACCACCGCCACCAAGTGAATGTTTTAATAAGAAATTAATTCCATTTATTCCCGGAACATTCCACATTAAGACTTCGCCTTTTATCACATGAGAAAAATATTGTTTTATATCATCACATGAAAGAGCATTTTGTATATATGGAAGGTATCTTGCTTTACGAGCAATGACACCAATGTTAGCGTGATCACCTTTGTCACCACTCCTAGCAAAGGCTAGCTTGATAAGAGGAACAGATCTTTCTAGTTCATTCTTTATGTCTAGATTAGTATTTGGGGGATTTTCAAATTCTTCTAAAGTATGTTCGGTTTTTGTTAAAATCTTAATATCTTTAACCTTATTATTAATATCAACTTTTACTTTGATTTTTTCTTTTGGAAGAAAAAATGAATATAAATTGATTGAAGGAAAAGCACTTGGTCTTCCACCAAGATAATTAATTACACCTGGTGTCATTCCCGTTACTGCCTGAGCAATTTCTCGTGAAAATATAACTAGAGCATCTTTCTTCGGGTGTGTCGCAACCAGTCTTAGTACTATCTCTTTCGAATGGGTACTCAACTCGTTTGATTGATATATTGAATCAGTACCTAATAGGTCATACCTTGTTGATGTGAAAGGACCAAGGTTTTTTTCATCTAATATTCTACTTACCTTTTTTATTATTGCTTTTCCAATTATACTACCCTTAGTTGCAGAATCTTCACCACCTATTACCAGTGTTCCAACTATACGATAACCACTTAAATAAGTAGCAGATATTTTATATTGAGAAGTAGGGGGTCTGCCTAATGCTCCACTAACGAGCACTTTATTTATTCCAATTTCATTAATTGTTACATTTCTAAAATCACAAACTACATCAGGCAAAAAATATTCTGCAGGATTACCTATTTCATATAAAAATTGCTCAGCTACTGTTCCAAAAGTAACCATTCCTCCAGTTCCTTCTGGTTTTGATACAATGAAGTCACCATTACTCTGAGCCTCGATGATGGGGAAACCAATATCATCAAAGTCTTTAATATCTTTCCAGTCTGTAAAATTACCTCCAGTGCATTGAGCTCCACATTCGATAATGTGACCAGCAAGACTGCCGCTAGCAAGGTGATTGTAGTCTGTTATATCCCAATTGAATTCATACATTAAAGGTGCTAAGACCAAAGCACTATCAACACATCTTCCTGTGATGATGATGTCTGCACCTTCATAAAGTGCGCTTAATATTCCTGGTACACCTAAATATGCATTGATACTAAGACACGATTCAGGTAATTCTTTACCAGTATCAATTTCCCTTATACCTTGATCTTTTAAATCAATAATATCTGATGTGAGGTCATCTCCAATCACAAGGGCAATTTTTAGATCTAGTTCTTTTTCATCAATCAAGCTCTGCAATAATTCTCGGCATGCTAATGGATTGATTCCACCTGCATTTGATATTACTATAATGCGATCTTCCTTGATTTTTTCTAATAGTGGAGATAATTGATCTATGAAATCTTTTGCATAGCCGAGTTTTGGATTTTTCATTTTTGCCCTTGCAAGTATGGACATGGTAACTTCAGCAAGAAAGTCAAACACAAGATAATTTAGTTTACCCAACTCTACAAGTTGTTTTGCAGCGGTTGATGTATCACCCCAGAAACCAGAAGCACATCCAATTCGAACCTTTTTTTTATCTTTCATTTTTTAAGGATTCTCCTAGGCGTATCATTATCGTTTTAGCAGATTCAATACTTTTCACTGCACCTACACTTTTACCAGCAGAGTAATACTTTCTACTTTTTTTAATTTTTTTTGAGTCATTATTATTTGATAAATATTTAATTCTGATAAATGAATTTATATTTAAAAGCATTCTTACTAGGTGTTTAAATCTGCTGTTTAGAAATTTTTGAATCAACCATGAATTTTGGTTTTTGAAATCTTTAGATTTAATTACCGAAACAGGAACTCCAGTAAGCCGTGTCGTTGTCGCAATTTCATTTTCTGAAGCTTTTATGATCGCATTTTTATAGTCTTCTGGGGTATTACATTCGAGTGTCGCAATAAAACGAGTTCCCATTTGCACACCAGCGTATCCTATATCCATTGCTTTTAAAAGGTCTTTTTCATCTCCAATACCACCGGCACAAATTAAAGGTAGACCTAAATCGTACAACTCAGTAAACATTACTTCTTTGGAACTAGAGCCTAAATGTCCGCCTGCACTATTATTTACACAAATTAATCCATCAACGCCAGAGTCTATTCCCTTTTTTGCCCAATTTCTATTTGTTACGTCATGATAAACATAACCACCAGCTTGATGAACTCTCTCGCATACCCAATCTGGTTTTCCAAGTGAGGGAACAAAAAAACGGATATTTTCTTCAAGGGCTATGTCAATCCACTCTGACATTCGATTTAAATATTTTTTACTCCCTTTTTCAATAAGAGCGTTAAAGCCTATGGGCTTATCAGTAAGACTGCGTATGTATTTTATTCCATCACGAAGGTCATATCCATGAACAAATGTCAAACTTATTGGTTGTAAAATCGCGATTCCACCACCATTTGATGCCGAAGCTACAAGTTCTGGATTTGAACAAGGATACATTGCACCACATATTATTGGATATTTAACACCAGTATGTTGGGTAAATAGACTAGTTGATGTATTTTCTGATTTTACATTCATAGTATGTTTATTATTGAATAGCCTGAAAGTTTTATATCCTTATCCTGATTTAAAACTTTCAGGTTGATTTTACACGAATTCATATCATTTTCTTTTGTTAGTTCTTCAACCTCTCCCAAACACGTAAGTGTGTCACCAATATTTGTCATGGATGTGAACTTAACACCAACTTCTTTTATGCTTGCTTGTTCTATATTATTTGTAATTAAGCGTGTAAGGTAGCTCATTATTAGCATCCCATGAGCAATTATATTTGGTAGGCCAACTCCTTTTGCATAATTTGTATCCAGGTGAATTGGATTATGGTCTCCTGATGCAATAGAGTACAGCTTCAATATATCTCTTGTTAATGGCTCAGTAATCAACTTTGGTAGTTTGTCACCAATATTTATCTTTTTAATATTCCAGGATTCCATTGAATTACATTAAAACTATAGTTGATAATGATTTTGACACCATAACACTTTTTTGATTTGAGTAAATTGATAGGAACTCTACAAATTGCATAGATTTGTTACTTTTTGTATATATGTCTAAAATTTTCCCTTTTAGAGTTATAGTGTCGTTTGCGTAAACAGGCTGATAATAATTGTATGATTGGCCTGCATGAATTATTTTTGAAAACGATATACCTAGATTTGCTATGTATTGTTCTGTAAAATTTTGAGAATGTTCTATGACCGTTAGAAAAGTAGGGGGGGCTAGAAGGGA
>PBFM01000006.1 GCA_002718655.1 Fidelibacterota bacterium | reverse complement strand
CACGAATTAATTTAACATTAGAAGGTAAATTTTCGGCTAATATATTGCGGCCAGAATAATGTGCATCCTTAACCCAAATCTCTTTTGCACCAGCACTATTTGCACCCTCACAGGCAGCAAATACTTCAAGAGTCATTCGATTTTGAAATTGAGCGTAAGATGCTGTTTTATTGTGATCAACTTCATCCCAATGAGTAACGCCGGTAACTCCTTCCATATCCGCACTAATATAAATTTTCATTGATTGTTTAAAATACTCATCCCAAAGTAAAACATTTAATAACTTCAAAAAAGAAAATTAAATTTTTCAATATATTTGTAAATGGTTCGATTTCATATAAATAATATCTAATGAGCAAAGCTCAATATTATTATTGATGCTTAACATATTCGCAACCGATTAAAAAATAAATGCTCCTAGGAGTTAACCTTTTTTAAAAACATGTCAGAATGTTATGTTTTCATAAGATATTCAGAAACACTTAATGCAGTTTTTGCTCCATCACCCATTGAGGTAATAATTTGTTTATATGGAATCGTCGTAACATCACCACAAGCATAAATTCCTTTTTCTGATGTCTCGCCAAGATTATTTACCACTATTTCTCCATAGCTAGTAAGATTAACAATGCCTTTAAGAAACTGACTATTCGGTACTAACCCTATTTGTACAAATACACCCTGAAGATAAATTACTTTTTTTAAGTTTAATTCTTTATCAACGTATTCCATACCGCTCACCTTCCCCGCATCCGATAGAATCTTCTTTATTTCAACATTTGTCAATATTTCAATATTTTCTTTTTCTAGTGCTTTATCTATCAAAATTTTGTCGGCTTTTAAATCTGGCATGAACTCTAAAACCGTTACATTATTAACTATTCCCGAAAGATCAAGCGCAGCCTCAATCCCTGAATTGCCACCACCAACAACAGCTACATCTTTTCCTTTGAAAAAAGGACCATCACAATGTGGACAATACGCTACACCATTCCCAAGGTTCTCTTTTTCACCAGGAACACCTAACTCTCTCCAGTTTGCACCAGTTGCAATAATTATTGTTTTTGTATTTATAATTTCTCCAGATGATAGCATTACTGATTTATTTGCGCCTATTTCAATATTTTCAACTCGCAAATGCTCTTTGATAGTCACATCATGCTCTTTAAGATGAGAATGCATATTCCCCGTCAATTTTTCCCCAGTAGTCTCAATAACTGAAATTAAATTTTCAATTCCTAGAGTCTCTTTTACTTGGCCTCCAATATTTTCTGAAACAAGAGTGACCTTTAAACCTTTTCTCGCAGTATATATCGCTGAACTGATTCCTGCAGGTCCACCGCCGATAATCACTGTATCCTGCAAAGGTAAATGAATTTTTTCTTCACTACTAATCTTAGAGTTTTTTTCTTTTAGTTTGTTAAGTATTTTAGAGATGTTTGTCCTTCCAGAAGATAAAAATTCTCCATTTAAAAAGATTGTTGGAACTCCCTGAACACCTCTTTCTTCTACTTTATCGGGGAACAAACCACCATCTATCATTTCACAGCTAATATTATCGTTTATTATCGCAAATTTATTTAAAGACTGAACAACATCAGGGCAAATATGACAATCAAGACTAATAAATATTTCAAAATTTAATTTTTCATTAATATCAGCAATCATAGATCTGATACCAGAATCAAGTTTCAAATCAGATCCACCTAATTGCAATATAGAAAGAATAAATGAATTAAACTCGTGACCACCAGGTATTCCAGAAAAACAGATTCCCGAATCAATATTGTTTTTCTCAAGAAAAAAAGTTATGGGGCTTTTTAGTTTCTGACCCATGTCTTGTTCTTTAAACCTTAGTTTCTCTGAGGTATTGCATACATCATTCAAAAAAGATACTAAATCATTACGTTTTTGATGTTCACCAGTTTGGAGGACGATGGTAATTTCGTCCTCCAAATTTTCCATGTAACCACTTAAAGACTTTCTTATTTGATTTGTAAGTCTCATAAAAAGAAAAAGTAGTTATTATATTTTTCCTGAAAGATCAAGTGACGGTGTTAATGTATCTTCGCCTTCTTGCCATTTTGCAGGACAGACCTCATCTGGGTTATTGTGAACATATTGAGCAGCCTTTACCTTTCTAAGAAGATCTTGCGCATCTCTTCCAATACCTTCAGCAGTAATCTCATATGCTTGGATAACGCCATTTGGATCTACAATAAATGTACCACGATCAGCTCGACCCTCACCTTTTCTTAAAACTTTAAATTGCTTGGATAATTTAAATTGATCATCACTAAGCATTGTGTACTGAACCTTGGATACAACATCTGAAGACTCATGCCATGCCTTGTGTGTCCAATGTGTATCAGTTGAAACTGCATAGATATCAACACCAAGTTTTTGAAATTCATCATAGTGATTAGCTAGATCTCCTAATTCCGTAGGACATACAAAAGTAAAATCAGCTGGATAGAAAAAAAATACTGACCATTTACCTGATAAATCACTGCTTGATACTGTAACAAAATCATCTTCCCCAGGTTTAAAAGCGTTCAATTCAAAAGATTTCATCTTTTTATCTACTAATGCCATTTACTACTCCTTTTATTTTTATTTGTTATGTTTACTGCATTTTCCAATGAGAGTAATTTCCACATCGGATACCTCAAAATCATAATTAGCCTTTCCATCTTTAATTAGATTATTTTTATTTAAATGCGCATCAATCATTTCACCACAAATTTGACATTTTAAATGATTATGCGGTTTTGTATTCCAGTCGTATCTTGCCAACGAACCATCATAGACAATTCTTATAATCCCATTTTTTTCTAACTGTTTTAAATTTCTATAAACTGTTCCTAAACTAATATTTGGAAGGATAGTCTTTGCCTTTGTATATACCCAGTCTGCTGTCGGATGTGAATTCGTAGAAAATATAATTTCCTTTATAATCTGTCTTTGTTGGCTAAAACGCATAAAAAAATTTAAATAGTAATAATTATTAGTACTAAATGAAAATACTAAGATATATATAATTATTACTAGTTAACTTTAACAGATAAAATCAACTAAAATGCGAAGGAACTAATAAATGTTAAATGTAAATGATACTGCACCTGATTTCACTTTGAAAAATACAGATAAAGAAGATGTATCTTTATCTAATTACAATGACAAAATAGTTGTAATGGCATTCTACCCTGGTGCTTTCACTGGTGTTTGTGATACAGAAATGTGTACTCTTCAAGATAACCTAAATACCTTTAATGAACTTGATGCTGTAGTTTTAGGCATAAGTGTTGATTCACCATGGGCGAATGGAGCATTTTCAAACAAATATAATCTAGAATTTAATCTTTTATCCGATCTTGACAGAAAGGTTACTAAAGATTATGACGTTGTCTTTGAAGGGTTAGGTGGGATAGAAGGTTACACATGTGCAAATAGAGCAGTGTACATAGTAAAAAATGGTATAATTAAATATAACTGGGAAGCAAAACCAAATCCAGGTGTCGAGCCAGATTACAATGAAATAAAATCGACACTAAAGAGCCTTTAAATTAAATTAAAGAAAAACCTCTCAATGAGGGGTTTTTCTTTATCTTATAAATCATCTTTTAATATACCACGCCCTACTACACCAATGACAACCAATAATCCTCCTATAATTGCGTTCATGCTAATTTTTTCATCTAGAAAAACAAATGCGAGTAATGGGTTTGATATTGGCTCTATCACTGGATAGATGATTGCATCAAGGGCGGATACATGTTTAATAGCAATACTGTAAAATACATAAGCTATGCCAAGTTGAAAAAAACCTAAAATACTAATGTAGATCCAAGAATTAAACGTGTGTGTTAAGTTCCAGTAAAATGGCGTACATAGGAAAAAAGTTAATAGGTTACCAAGCAAAACAGAATCAACTGGGTTACCATTTTTCTGTTTGCGCATAAATAGAGTTAGCCCTGCAAATCCAATTCCTGAAAATAATGCAAATATATTTCCCCATAATTCATTGAAACTAAGTTCATCGATGAAAAAACAAGCCAGTCCAATAAGGATAATAATAATTGCCACCCAATCAATTTTTCTTGCATGCTCACCTAAAAAAGACATACCAAAAAAAGCCACATAAACTGGGGCAGCATATTGTATCAATATTACATTTCCTGCAGATGTTAATTTATTCCCAATTACAAAAGATATTACCATCAAAGCATAACATAACGCTCCTAACCAAACATATTTGTTAAAATGAAACCTTTTAGGTTTACTATAAGCAATAATTACAATTGATGATAAACCACTCCGTATTCCTGCAATTGCCAATGCCGACCAAGGAATCAATTTGATCATAAATCCGCCTATACTCCATATGATTCCAGTAAGAATTAAAAGGGCAATGGCACTTGTTCTTTTCAAATTAAATCTCTAAGAAATGGTTTTGAAAGGACGCCAATCAATGCCAGAATTGTGACGCTGATGATTATGGCAGTTGCAGAGGAACTTGTATACCCAACCAGTGTCATCCCCAACGCGGTTCCAGCAGCAGGAGGATGCTCCAAATCTAAAGTGACCATAATTAAAATCGTAAGTCCTACGGATGCAGAGAACCACAATGCTTTGAAAAAAATAATATCCATAAATGGGAATACAGCAAAACAAACACCAACAAAAAACCCAACGAAATGACCACCTATTATTCTTTTTGGTTCAGCAGAAATATTATTTGGCATTGTAAATACAATGAAGGAGGTTGCACCGATACTAGCAATCACTACTGGATTATCTGATAATAAAATAGTAATAAAGAAAACTGTTATTGCTGCATAACAACTCTGCTTTACATAATCTTTCCAGTGTGATGTGAATTTGGAATCTACTTTCATTATATTTCAGCCTAGAATCCAAAAATTAACAGTAAATACACAAAAAAGTTTCTAATTAACAAATGAAATTTTTCAACTTAGGATCTGTATTTATTTTTTCTTTCCCATACTTTCTTCAAATAATTTCGTGTTTCATCATACTCAAGATCATTTATGAGAGTATTATATAATTCTGATCCTGAAGACATTCGATTTACCTTACTAATTGCAGGTCTTAATTTTGTATCATTCGTTAATGCTTTTGATACATTCCCTGCTCCTGTATTATAAGCGGCAACAGTACACATATATGCCATTTCTTGATTCCTTACACCTTTAAAATACTGGTGAAGAATTTTCCCAAGGTACGCACATCCTAATTCAATATTATTATTAGGTTTATAAAGATAGTTCTTATCAAGAAATTTATCTTTGCCATATACATATTGATATGCATCTCGTCCTCCAGATGAAGGTACTAACTGCATTAGTCCATACGCAGGGATATGAGAGGTTGCCTTTGGATTGAATGCGGATTCGGTTTCAGCTATCGCCATCGCAATTGATGGGTCGATGTTAAAACGTTTGGATTGTTTTAAAATCTCTTTACCATATTTATTTGACCTTACCTTCTTGTGGTCTAAACGAAGAGGTACTTTTAAAGAAACAGATGTACGATTTTTACCATCCTTTCCAACATAGGTTTTAACATTCTTATCGGATTTAATAACTTTCTCTGCTGCAAAACCTTTTGAATTAACACCGTCCTTAACCGGCTTACCATTTTTATCAAAAAATTGATTTTCCAAAAGCGAGTTACCTGATTCATCTTTTTCAGAGAGTAGATCTACAAGCTTTAAAAATAGTTTGTTCTGTGCAACCTTTTGGAGAACAGGGTCTTTATTTGAAAGCCCAAATTGTTTATCTATATGGTCTGCTGTCTGTGGACTCATTGGAAAAAAGAATGATTTGAGGATAAATAAATAACCCTTAAAAGGAGAATGACCATTGGATACAAAACGGTCTAACGCAGAATCTTTGTAATTTAATGACTCATCATCAAGCTCATCATTATTTATGATTACCTCTATAACAACTTCACCATGATCATAATCAATAGCTCCTCGAGATTGAAGATCCTTATCATAAGAAACATACATTTTTGATGTTGATCCCTTGAATTCTTGCCATTGCAGCTCTACATCTTTCTTAAATTTTTTAAAAGCCGCTTCTTCCTTCGCCTTATAATCTGCATACTCCTCATCAAGTGATTTTTTATATTCATCAAAATCTTTTTGCTGTGAGCGCATAAAATCTTCGAATGACTGCTGACCTAAGGTTACGGCTGCTAGCAAAAAGAAAATCACTAATGATCTATATGAGTACATAGTTTAAATTAATTTCCCATAAAGCAAATTTTATCCAATATTCTATTAGTAATTTTAAAACCCTTTGATTGTGCCCGATTTTTTATACAGTTGCCATACTATGTGCCATCCCAAAATGACCATCACCATAGGAACCAACCAAGAAAATTCAGCTGGCAATCCCAAAGCGGTAGGTACAGTTACATGATGTTGATTATGCATTGTCCATATCAAGGGAACAGACATATATGTGTTATGTTTTGATCTTAATCCAGCTAAAGCAAGGAGCTCACCATCGGGAGCTTCCCCATTTTTTATTGAAGTAATGATTTTTTGTTGCGCGGGCCATATTCTGAACCAAACATTAAACGCCATATTTGTACCAAAAAGTGCGCCAAGATGCATGTTAAAAGCTCTATAACTAAATCCAGCCCACTCTTTCATCACTATTATAACTATTGTCAATAAAACAAAACTTACAATAGTTGCTAACCTTACGTTTGATGCAATGGGAGATTTGTATAGAGCGTCATATGCGAAAACACCTAAAAACGTAATGCCAACCATTGAAAAAAATTCAATACCATATCCACTAGATTCTGGATCATCGAATGTAAGACCTCCATGATAATAGACGACTAAGAGAAGTATTACCCCTGTTGCCCATGTCCAAGCAGCACCCCATCTGAACCAATAAAGAGTGCGAGGCATCAATTCTGGAACAACTTTTTTCTTAGTGTCACCATCCATTGTTGGTGCAAATGCAGTATTTATAAAATTAAAGAAATATAAAAGGCCAATCCACATAACCCCTGCTACAACATGTAGCCATTTAAAAATCGGATGAATTAATTCCATGATTATTTTTAGTTCCTCTTTATTAATTGTTTTAATTTAAAAAAGTTTTTTCATTTAGAAAAAAGTCTATCCCTCTCTTAGTTTATAGGCATTATGTACTCTGTCAATAGCTACCATAAATGACGCAATTCTCATTGGTACACTCCGTTCTTTCTTGATTGCGTAGACCTCATCAAATGCATTTACCATCTTTTTTTCAAGTTTGGAGTTTACCTCATCCTCAGTCCATTTGAACTGTTGAAGATTTTGAACCCACTCAAAATAAGATACGGTTACACCACCTGCATTTGTTAAGATGTCAGGTATGATAGCAATTTTCTTATCCCAAAGCTTTTCAGCAGCGTCACCAGTAACTGGGCCATTAGCCGCTTCTACAATAACTTTGCAATTTAAAGAATCTACATTAGATGTATTTATTGCACTTCCAAGTGCAGCAGGAATAAGAAAATCACATTCTAATGAAAGTAATTCTTCATTTGTTATCTTTTTCCCCTGCTCAAAACCATCGATTGTTCTATGCTCATAATTATAATCAAAAAGTGAAGGGATATCTAATCCATCAATATCAAATAGACCTCCAGTAACATCGCTAACTGCAATTATCTTGCAACCATACTCATGAAGAAATTTTGCTGCATATGAACCTACATTGCCAAAACCTTGAATAACCACTTTACAATTTTTTAAATTTATTCCCCACTTTTCAGATGTTTCACGTGTAATGACAGCAGTACCCCTTCCGGTAGCTGCCTCACGTCCTTCTGAACCTCCTAGCTCTAACGGCTTTCCAGTAACAATTCCAGGAGAATATCCATGAATCTGACTATACTCATCCATAAACCAACTCATTACTTGTGCATTTGTATTTACATCAGGAGCTGGGATATCAACATTTACACCTATTACTGGATCTATTGCTCGAAAAAATCTTCTAGACATTCTTTCTAATTCCGTTTTGGTATAATTATTAGGATTGACTCCAATACCGCCTTTCCCACCACCATAAGGGATGTCTAGTAATGATGTTTTCCAAGTCATTAAGGTGGCAAGTGACCTTACTTCATCAATATCTACATGTTGATGGTATCTAATCCCTCCTTTAAATGGACCTCTTGTATTATTATGTTGCACCCTAAATCCTATCACACTTTCTAATTCACCATTATCTTTTCTAAATGGAACTTCAACCGTCAATTCACGGTCAGGGATTTCAAGTGCTTTGGCAATATTTGGTTTTAAACCTAAGTTTTTTACAGCAGCATCATACGCTGATGAAGTTGGATCTGTACTTGATGACATAATTACTCCGTTTAATATAAAAAGTTATGACTTCAGAATCTAATTATCATTTAATTAACAAAAAACCTAACATTTAGCATTCGAATGATTCCATTTAGAGAGTTTTTTATTGAGATTATTTTACTATTATTACAGGACAATCTGAGGCTTTAATTACATTAAGTGGTTTGCTTCCCATAAAAAATTTTGTGAGAGGTGATTGCGTGGAGGCCCCCATTATAATTATATGATTAGAACCAGCAGTTTTTACAATAGTGTCAACTGGGTTACCTTTTTTAAAGTGAACAATGTAATCTATACCGCTTCTTCTCAACATTTTCTGTGATTTTTCTGATGCTCTCTTGCATCCTTCTCCAAAATGATTATCCTTGCTTACTGTTATCAAATCAACATTAATATCGAATGCCTGTGCAACTCTTACTGCATATTTAACGGCTTTACCAGTTCCAGGAGAATCATCAACTGCTAATAAAATTTTATATTTTTTGTTTGAATCAAAACTATTTACAATAAAAATTGAACTATCAATGTATTGAACAAGATCATGAGCCATATTACGCCTGCCGCTACCACCAATGATTGTAAGATCATAATCATGGACTTGAATCTCATTACGTAGCTCTTCAATAATATCACCATTTCTCAAAATTAGATTTAGATTACTAATTGTTGAACCTTTCAATAAAATTTCAGCTCTTCCAGTACCACTGTCAATCAAAGAATGCTTTGGGAAACCTTCACCAATATGTTTTGTATTAATAAAATTATTTTTTTCTAGGTATTTGTATGCCCATTCAAGGACATCTACACCTGGCCTATCCATATCCCATGTTTCCATTAGCTCATTTGCTAAATTTATATCCTTAATACTGAACTCATTTATTTTTTCCCCTACGTCAACGATAGTTGTTGAAGCATTCAATAAACGTGCAATTTTCATCCCTACATCCAATGTAGGCGCTGAATATTCTTTACTACTTATTGCAATTAATATTTTCATAATAAGGAAGGCCAATAAATTCTAGAGATAATAAAGAGAAGGATTATTGATAATAAAAACAGCTTCCATCCTGCTTTAAAATAATCACTCGATGAAATTAGCCCGGTGGAATGTATAATCATAATAGTAGGCGATGCTACAACAGTTAAATAAGCAAACGCAGATGCAATGGATGTCATTATTCCCATAACAATTTCATTACCACCCATATCTAATATGATTGGACCAAGTACAGCAACAGTAGCAGCACTACTAAGTAGATTAGTCAGAACACCTGTTACCACAACTGCAACAAACCAACGTACAATAGCCATATCACCGAAAATGATTTCAAGAAAATTTAAAATGTGTTCTGCGGTCCAAAGTGCGGCTCCAGTCTCCTTCATTTGAATACCTAAGGATATTGCAGACCCAAATAAAAGGATGACACCCCAATTAGTATTCTTACTTATATCCTGCCAGTCAACAAGACGAAAAGAGAGATATAAAAAAACGCCACTTAATGCAACAATCCCAAGTCCAATTCTTGGACTTAAAAAGATCCAGCCAAAGAATACCGATAAAAATATAGCGATCGCTAAAATTTGGTGCGGGGTCATTTTCCCGTTTTTTGCTACTTTGATTTTAAGTTTTCTAACAGCAGAATCCATTTTCCTTTGAGATGGTGTAAAAGTATGCCATAGAATCAGGAAAACAACGGGTATTTGAATTAACAGCATGGGGTAGGTGAATTTCATCCAATCAACATAGGACACATTCCCTATTCCAAACTCAGATAAGTAGCCAATCATTATTACGTTTCTTCCTCCTCCAGATGGAGTTCCAATAGAACCGATGGCACAACCATAAGCAATTGAGAAAAGAAGAATCGTTGATAAATTATCTGATTTTATGGTTTCTGTACCAGAGTTACGAATTAGAGCTAATGCAACAGGCAACATCATTGCACCTACAGTATGTTCACCAATGAAGGATGATAGAATAGCGGAGATAGTGATAAATCCCAATACTATTCTCCAAGTTTTATTTCCTGTAATATTTATCACACCTAAAGCAAGCCGTTTATCGAGTCCTTGGTTAACAATTGATACAGCAAGCATTAAAGAACCCATTATGAAAAATACAGCATCACTCATAAAAGAAGAGGCAACACCATCCGCAGTATCTACACCAAGAATCACTTCCATAATCAAAATTAAAATAGCTACGGCTGGCAAAGGTATTGATTCGCTAATTATAAGTATTAGTGCGACACTTACAATAATAAGGGTTCGATGACCTTCAGGTGATAGCCCATCCGGCGAAGGTATATAAAAAAATGAAATGCTAAGTAAAAAAGAAAGAATGAGCCATTTTTTTCGAGTGACCCAAAATAGTATGTTTAAAACAGAACGTTCTGAAAATCCAAACATTGAAAATATGGATAATTAATTAATGCTATTCATGTTTACATTCACTTGGAATTTTTTTTCCACTATCTAAAATTGCCCACTTCCAAATAGGCACTCTCTTTTTTAACTCAATAATAAAATATGACATAGCATCAAGTCCCTCTTTACGATGCTTGGACCATATTGACACATGTAAACTGGCTTCTCCTACCTCAACAACACCAATTCTGTGTCGACAAAAAATATCATCTACAGGGAATTTATTTTGTGTTTCATTCGCAATATTTTGCAACTCTTTTTCTGCCATACCCTCATATTGCTCATACTCTAAACACGTAATTTTTTCTCCATGCTCTGTTTCTCTTACTCTACCATTAAATATTAGCTCTGATCCTTTTTCTTTATGATCATTACTTGATTGAAATGGAATGATGGGTGATTCAACTAGTTCAACTACTATCAATTACCCTCCTTGAACTGGCGGAATGAAGGCTATTTCATCCCCATCATTTAGCTTGGTGTCATCGAGAACATATTTCTTATTTATTGCAATGCCTAGAGTCACATTTTCTAATTTACCTAGCGCTTTTTCACGAATCATTTTTTCCAAATCATCTGAAGTTGTACCTTCATCTAATTCAAGAGCTATTTCGTCTTTTCCTAAAGCATATCTGACCTGTGAAAAACATTTTATTTTTATTTTTATCATAATTCAATTATCTGCGTTGTATTAAGGAGGCCATTATAAAGCATAAGTTTGCCAACTAAATTAGGTTGAATACCAACTATTAACTTTATGGTTTCCAAGGCTTGCATATTGCCGATGATACTAGGCATCATTCCCAATATCCCGGCATCATTACAAGTCTCTGAACTAATGGCTGTACCAGGAAACAATTCAGAGTAACCTTTTGAACCATTCACGTTGAAAATACTTACATAACCTTCGAACTTATAAAGTGCACCATATACCAATGGGATATTTTTCTTTTTTGATAATTTGTCAATTATGAACCTAGTAGCGATGTTGTCTGATGCATCAATAATAATATCTGAATTTTTAATTAAATCATAGCCATTTTCTTCATTAAGGTAAATGTCTTTTGCAGATATTGAAACATGTTCTGATAAAGATTCTAATCGTTTCTTTGCACTTAAAACCTTTTTTTTACCAATATCTCTTTCACGAAATAAATGCTGCCTATGAAGATTTGAAACTTCAATTTCATCTCCGTCGATGATTTTAAGGGCACCCAACCCACTAGCAACCAAAGAACAAGCTGCAGGACAGCCAAGCCCACCCATCCCAATTATTGTGACATTTGAATTCATTATTTTTTTTTGACCTTCAAACCCAATTTCATCTAAAATTGTTTGGCGTGACCATCTGCTTAAATCATTTTTCTCTTTTATGAAATTAGTCCAAGCCTCCACGCCGCCTAATAAACTGTATGTATCAAAAAGTTCATTTTGAATTATCATACTCTCTGTTACCAAACCAATTTGACAAACCAGAACCACTATTCCTTTGATTTCCTTATATTCCTCTAATTCACCAGCAATACTATCTAGCTTGGATAGAGGATTTTTTTTTATCTCTTTTTTAGGTCTTACATCAAAAACTGTAAAGTTTTTACCTTGTTTTATCCAAGATTGCAATTCTTTTGGGGTAATAATCATTCTATGGTCTTCCAGGGCAATAGATTAAAATTGATTGTTTTTCCTACATCTAAGGAACCAGTCCCAGGGCTAGAGTTCAATATGCAATTGGCATCTAATGCTGATGAGAGCATATGTGACCCAACTAAGTTTGTAGGACTACATATTAATTTGCCATTCTTATTTTTAACCTTACCAAATAAAAATCTATGTTTAGCTTTTTCTAAGGGAAAAGGCTGATCTAAAACACCTATTAAATTATTCTTTTGTTGTTCCCCAAGCATATGTTTCAATACAGGCCATACCCATTCCATGTAACCAATAAAAGATGATACTGGATTTCCAGGAAGACCAAAAATCAACTTATTATCTTTCGTACCAAAGAATAGTGGTTTCCCTGGTTTTTGCGCTACTTTCCAAAAATGTTCTTTTACACCAAGTTCGATAAAAACTTTCCTTACATAATCATAACGGCCCATTGATACCCCACCAGATGAAATTATTACATCTGAATGCAATAATGCCTCTTTTAAAAATAACTTTAAAGATGTTTCATCATCCTTGATTACATCTCTATTGATAACCTCAGCCCCTGCCTTTTCAGTTAAATCTGAGAAAACGTAAAGATTAGAATTATAAATCTGTCCCTCTTTTAATTTCTGCCCTGGATCTACAAGCTCATCACCTGTTCCAAAAATTGAAATTTTTGGACGCTTTGAAACATTTAATTTTCCATATCCAAATGTAGCAAATACACCCAATTCATTTGTAGTTATGGTAGTTCCTCGATTAATTAGAATATCACCTTTGTTTACTTCTTCTCCTTTCATTCGAATATGTTTACCTGGATAAGTTTCAATCATTACTTTTACAATTTTACTATCTGAAAACCCGCTTGTATCTTCAACCATTACAACCGAATCTGCCCCCTCTGGAATAATTGCACCAGTCATACATTGAACACATTCTCTAGACTTAATCTTTGAATGATAAGGGGACCCTGCTGAACTAATACCAACCATTTTTAGTTCGATAGGTATCTTTTTTGAAGCTCTTAATGTATCTGAAGAACATACGGCAAATCCATCCATCGCCGAATTATCAAACCTTGGAGATGAGAATGGTGCGACTAAATTATCTGCCAAGACTCGTCCAATTGATTCATCCAATGGTACTGTCTCTTTCGAAAGTTCAAACATATGTTCATTAATAATTGATTTTGCTTTTTGAAATGAAATCATAACATATTCCTCAACATTAAGACTACTGCCAAAATGATAACAGCGCCCATTATTTTTTCCATTGTTTTGGCAGTATATCTCATTGATCCAAAATATGAGCCTAAAAACCCACCAACTATTACCGCAATTATCAGCGGAAATATGAAGTTTGCATCAAATGTATTCATATTATATCTTGCAATAAATCCAGCAAGTGAGTTAGCCCAAATGAACATTGCACCTGCCGCTGATGCTTCTTTAGGTGAACCCAAACCAAACATAATAATTAGTGGTACAAGATAAATCCCTCCACCAATACCTACTGCTCCTGAAATAAAACCTAGCCCAAGACCGAGGAAAACAATTACAATCCACCTCTTGAAAACAGATAATTGATAAATTATTGTTAGGTTGTCGTATATATATATTCTTATTGCTATTAAAATCAAACTCGCAGTGAGGATTATTTGAAAGACTTCCTCGCGTAAATCTAAAGATCCAGCGAAATATGCCATTGGGATTGATGTGATTAAAAACGGACCAATTAAGTCTAATCTTCCATGACCAGATTTCCAAAAATTCAACATGCCAATAAATGTTACAAATAAATTAAGCGCAAGTGAAGTAGTAGGGATTAGTTTATAGCTGACACCTGTAATTGCCATTAACGCAGTGTAAGATGAACCACCTCCTAATCCAATTGATGAATAGATAAAAGAAATGATAACAAATACGATTGGAAGAAAAAACTCCATTTAATGTTTCTCACCTTTCATCATATGAAACGAATGAAATATTGTTGGAATTAAAACAATAAGTGCATCTTTTACAGCACCAGGACTTCCTGGTAAACAAATAATGATGGATTCTTTGGTAATTCCTGCTGTTAATCTGGAAAGCATCGCAGTCTTTATCATACCTCTTCCATATGAATGGAGTGCCTGTTCAATCCCTGGTATTTTTGAATCAAAAATTTCTTCTACTGTCTCAATCGTGAGGTCTCTAGGTCCCAGACCAGTACCACCTGTTGTCAATATAAGTTCTACACCAGTACCAACCCAATTTTGAATAGTTGGAACCAAATCATTAGAACCATCTTCTAGTATCGCTTGATGTTCAACTTTACATCCAGATTCACGAAAACCATCAACCAATATTTTACCAGATATATCCTCACGATCTCCACTTTTTACGCCATCACTTAATGTTATCACGCCAACAGTTGGTCTATATCCTGTAGCATGATCAGTTTTCCCTCCAACTTTCTTTTCTAATTTTATACTAGAAATGCTCATTGTTTTATCTATGGCTTTGCACATGTCATAAATTGTTAATGCAGCGCTAGATACTGCTGACAAAGCTTCCATTTCAACACCTGTTGATTCTTTAGTTTTTACAATTGACCTTATCAATATTGAGCTAGTATCAATCTCAAATTTTACATCTATGAATGATAAATTGATTTGATGACATAAAGGAATAAAATCTGCTGTTTTTTTAGCACCATTAATTCCTGAAATCTTAGCGGCAGTAAGAACATTACCTTTTGGAACTTCATCATTATTAATTGCAAGAATAGTCTTTGAATCCATATTCACTTTTCCTGATGCTTTTGCAATTCTTACTGTTGATAGTTTATTCGTCACATCAACCATTTTGATGTTACCCATATCATCTAAATGGGAAAATTCATCCATGCTCATCCTCCTATTTGTGTCATAGATTCTCTTCGCTCTTTGCCTTCAGTCTGAGCAGCCCAACCATCTTTTAATTTCATATGCATTGCTCTTCTAATGACATTCTTTATTTTTTCGTTTGGCATTCTTTTTCGCATAGCGTCCCTAAGATTCGTTTCTCTTTGACTATAAAGGCAGTTTAAAATTTTACCATCAGCAGTTATCCTTATTCGATTACAATTACCGCATAAGCTTCTTGTATATGAAGGAATTACTGCGACTTTTCCTTTGTAACCATCTATTTTGAAAATTTTATGTTCTGTCTTGGAACCTGTAACAACTTTGATATTATTGAAATGTGATTTTATATCACTTATGATTTGATCTGACTTGTAGAACTTACCAGTTTTCCATATTTGACGTGAGTCAAAAGGCATTAGCTCAATAAACCTTACAGTTATATTGTTTTCTTTTGTTAAATCCACAAAATCAAGAATCTCATCATCATTGAATTCTTTCATTGCTACAACATTCAGCTTGACTGATTTTAAATTAGAACTGACAGCAAGTTTTAACCCTTCTAAAACCTGATTTAAACCAACTCTTCTTGTTATTTGTTTAAACCTGTCTTCTTTCAAAGTGTCAAGACTAATATTTATACCTGTAATGTTGACATCAAGTAATTGATCAATATATTTAGGCAATAGAAGTCCGTTTGTTGTAAGATGTACTTCCTTTATTAAATCAATCTGGGTAGCAAAATGAATGATCTCAACAAGGTCATTCCTTAGAAGAGGCTCGCCACCTGTAAAACGAATCTTTTCCAGGCCCATTTCTACCATTAATTTTATAATTTTACAAATCTCATCCTTTGACAATAGTCTGTCTTTAGGTTTGAATGGTACGCCTTCTTCAGGCATGCAATAAATACAACGTAAATTGCAATGTTCATTTACTGCCAATCTTAGATAGTTAAATGTTCTACCATATTGATCAGTAATAGGCCTATCTATATGGATAGCCTCTGCGCTATTATAAATTGTTTTTTTCATTCTTTTTCCAATTCATTCCACACTTTGGTAGAAATCGGGAGCTGATTCCAATGTTTCCATCAAAACCGTATCGGCCTAAAACCTTACTATTAGAAATAGCTTAGGCTCTTTGGCTTAAAGATGTTTGCTTTAATTAATCTTTTTAGTTTTCTGAATTAATTTAATGGTTTATCTTTTTATTTTTTCGTTTTATTTTTTTCAATTTTAAGGTTTCTGCAACTCGATTTATTTCTTTGATAGCTGTTTCAACTTCTCTTTCTGTATTAAATCTTCCAAGGCTAAAACGAATTGCAGAAAGTGCTAATTCATTAGGTCGACCTAAAGCTTTTATGACATGTGAAGGTTCTAAATTCGCACTGCTACAGGCTGATCCTGCTGAACAAGCAATTCCCTTCATTTTCATAATCATTGTCTCTGAATCTAATTCAGGGAAACATAGATTTAGATTGTTTGGTAGACCATTTTCAAAACTACCATTTAAAATTATGTCCGAATGCTTGCTGACAATTCCATCATATAATAAATCTCGAAGTTTCCTTAAGAATTGATATTCCGTTTTCATTGTTTTTAAACTGATATCAATGGCTTTTCCAAAACCTACTATTAATGGCACTGGTAAGGTACCTGATCTAAAACCTCTCTCATGACCTCCACCATCAATCTGCATTTCCAAGTTTACTCTAGGATTAGTTTGTCTCGCATAGAGAAATCCAATACCTTTTGGCCCATATAACTTGTGTGCCGTAGCTGCCAATAGATCTATATTCATCTCTCTAACATCTATATTTAATTTCCCAAAGGATTGACACGCATCTACAAAAAATAAAATCTTATTTCTTTTACATATGTCCCCAATCTTTTTAAGAGGCTGTATAGTACCTATTTCATTGTTGGCATGCATTACAGAAACCAATACAGTATCACTCTGAATCGCGTCACGAACTAAATTTGGTTCAACCATACCATTTGATTTAACAGGAAGGATAGTAATCTCCCATCCTTTTTTTTCAATCGCTCTATAAGTATCTAATACAGCGCTATGTTCAGTAGCTTGTGTAATAATATGGTATTTTTGTTCATAATTACCAGCTACTCCTTTTATTGCAAGATTAATTGATTCTGTTGCTCCACTAGTGAAAATAATTTCCCTTGTTTGAGCATTTATAGTTGAAGCTAAAATCGTACGAGCTTTTTCTACTGCCTCATTAGATTCAGAACCATATGAATGATGCACGCTGGATGAATTACCAAATTTTTCATTAAAATAAGGCAACATTGCATCCATTACCTCCGGATCGATTGGTGTAGTTGCTTGATTATCCAAATAAATTGGTTTGACCATAAAATCAATTTTAATCAGTAATTTGTTTCTTTTGTGATCCAGAACCTCCATTTTCCAACATAACCATTTCTGATAATATGCTAAGTGCGATTTGCTCTGGAGTTTTCGCATTAAGTTCAAGACCAGTTGGAGAATAGAAATGATTTAATTCTTTTTCGGTTAATCCATTCTTACGTAAATATTCTAGTATTATTCCTGTCTTTTTTGCACTTGCAACTACACCAACGTACTTTATTCCCTTTTGTAATGCCTCTAAACTAATTCTGTCGTCATTACGATGGTGGGTAGCGAGTATAAAATAATCGATTGGAAAATCAATATCATCCATTTCAAGTGAATCTGTAATGACCTCAGATGCATTAGGATATCGTTCTTTCTCTTCATTCGAAGTTTGTACAATAACCTTATACTTTAACTGGAAAGCCATTTCACATAGAGTTTCGGTTAGACTACCCATCCCACGAATAAAAAGAGTTTTATTAACCATTTGGGGTTCTACAATTACTGACATATATCCTCCGCAAGGTATACCCATTTCCATCTCGTCACTATCTAAGTCTATTTCTATGGTTTTAGGTAACCCATCAATCAATGATTCCTTGGCCGTAGCCGCTACACGATTTTCTATGCAGCCACCACCAATATAACCAATGATTCTTTTACCATTTTCATTAAATATAGCTTTATCGCCTACTTTACCTGATGATGATCCATTTACTTGAAAGACAGAAGCTATTGCATAGGGTGTCTCCTCAAGTTCTAATTGAGCTATGGTCTGAAACAAATCTTTATGTCTGGACATTATTTAATAATTTCTTCTTGATTGAAAAATAATCATCTCTATTGTCGCAATCAACTATGACTTCATCTGAATTACATTGAATACCAACAGCGTCCTCAGGATATTTTTTTAAAACTTTCTTACATCCTTTTTGACCAGTGGAATTCAAAATTTTAGAAAAGTATTTTTTTGGAAATAGTACAGGGTTAGCCTGTTTACCATTATATAAGGGATATATAATATGGTTGCCATCATATATTTTGAATTGATCTATTAATTTATTTATTGTTGAAGTCTGAATTAATGGCATATCCCCCAGTATTATCATATTACCATCAATCTCATCATCCAATTTTGACATTCCAATATTAATGGAACTCATCATACCATCCTCCCAATTTTCATTATAAACAATATTTTTTATTCCTTTTGGTAAGACTTTTACTAGTTTATGACTTTGATATCCTGTCACTAAGATTACCTGATTAAAATTTGATTCTAAAACCACGTTGCAGACTTTATAAATGATAGGTTTTTCATTAACTAAAAGTAATAATTTGTTATCATTGCCCATCCTCTTTGAACCACCTGCTGCTAATATGGTTGCGGATACTTTCATGCAGAGGGCCAAACTTTTTTTGGACTCTTAAATGATGCAAATACATCATCCAAATCTTCCAAACATTTAAGATTATGGATAGGTAAAAATTCATCTATGTGCTTCATTATGATCTGCACGCCTGATGTGATTGGTTCAAAATCTTGATAACCAAGATTTGGATTTAACCATATTAATTTTCGACAGCTTCTATGCAAACGACCAAATTCTCTATCCAACAGCTGATTATTTCCTGTATCCCATCCATCAGTAATTATTAACACAATAGCACCATTGCCCAACACTCTTCGAGCCCATTGAAGGTTGAATTGTCCTATTGTTTCTCCTATCTTTGTTCCACCAGACCAGTCTTTTACTAAACTATTTATGATTTTAATTGAATCATTTACATTTTTATATCTAAGATGTTGAGTAATTCTGGTAAGTCTTGTTCCAAATGTGAATGATTCTATTTTTTTTCCACTTGAATACAAAACATGAATAAAATGAATAAGAACCCTCGTATACATATCCATTGAGGCACTTATATCCATTAAAACAACCAGAGGTCTCTCTTTCACCTTGAATTGCTTCCAGCTTAAACAAATGAAGTCCTGAGAAGGAAAGATATTATCCCTTATTGTATTTCTTATGTCAATTTTATTTGAAAATTTTCCCGGCCTGTATCTTCTTAATTTTCGCGTAGGAATCGACCAGTTCCTCCTCTGTAAGATTTTTTTTGCTTGGTCAAGTTCTTCATCTGAATAATGATCAAATCTTTTTTCCTTTAACTGCTCAAAAGGGCTAAATAAATGAACATCAACATCATCCGAGCTATTTTCTATTTGATTTGAGTCAGAATTTTCAAGGTATTTCTTCTTGTAAATATCTTCAATATTTTCTCTAATGAAATCTTTTTTATATTCTTTTGAATTAGATTCATTTAATCTTTTTAACATATTGGATACATTCTCAATCTTATCTGGGTTACGCCAATAGATATCAAATAATTGATCAAACAAGGGTGTCAATTTATAATCACTAATCAAACATGATTTCAAAGCTTGGCGAAAATCTTCTCTTGCTTCAATCTCTATGAAACTGACAGCTCTTATAGATTCCATTATTTGTCCTGTCCCTAGCGAACAACCTGCTTGCCTAAGGAAACGACCGAAAACTGTAATAGCATTTTCTAGCTTAGGTGAAATGTTATAATTCAAATTATAATTAAATTAAATTAACATCTGAAATAGCTTTTTGGACCAGCCCGTGTGTCATTTGACTGTCCATCCGTTCTATGTCATCTTGATACTTTAACAATGTCCCTA
This sequence comes from Fidelibacterota bacterium, assembly GCA_002718655.1. Classification (GTDB taxonomy): domain Bacteria; phylum Fidelibacterota; class Marinisomatia; order Marinisomatales; family UBA1611; genus NZWG01. The sequence goes on along the minus strand of PBFM01000006.1, from coordinate 40,862 downwards.
AAGTATCTTTGGTGATCTCCTCAGATAATTCTGTGGTACCTAATTTCAATAATGCAGTTGCCCAGTCTAGTGTTTCAGCAATACCTGGTAATTTATAAAATTCTTTTTGTCTTAAAGCTTGTACAAAGGAAATAATCTGCTTACCCAATTTCTCACTGAGTTCTGGTATTCGTCGCTTAATTATCTCAAATTCTTGTTTAGATGAAGGATATCCTATCCAATGGTAGAGACATCTTCTTTTTAAAGCATCATGTACTTCACGTGTACGATTTGAAGTTATTACAACAATTGGTGGATTATCAGCTTTTATGGTACCAATCTCAGGAATTGAAATTTGGTAATCTGATAATATTTCTAATAAAAATGCTTCAAACTCCTCATCAGCCCTATCTAATTCATCGATTAATAAAACAGGTGTAGAATCATTCCCAAAGTCTATGGCTTCAAATAAAGGTCGTTTAATTAAAAATTCTGATCCAAAAATCTCATTTGATATTTTTTCTTTATCGTGATTACCTTCAACCTCCATCATCCTAATTTGTAGTATTTGTCTAGAATAATTCCACTCATATATTGCATTATGAACATCTAAACCCTCATAGCACTGTAACCTAATAAGCTTAGTATCCATGATTTTAGATAAAACTTTTGCTATTTCCGTCTTCCCTACACCTGGCTCTCCTTCAAGGAAAATAGGTTTTTTCATTTTTAATGCTAAAAATAGAGATGTACTTAATTCCCTATTAGCAATATATTGCTGTTCATCTAAATGATGTTGTACATCATCGACTCGTTTAAAATCAATATTTTTCATTATGAATTACCCGAAGATTATGAATATTTAATTTTCAATCTATATAGACAAGAGGTTCTAATGCGAATTTTTCTTTACAACCCGAACAACAAAAGTAATACATATTCCCATCAAACTTATATGAATCTGCAGCATTTTTTGGGTCAACATTCATCTTACAGATTGGATCTATTTCGCTGTCATTGACTTCCAAAATTACGGCCTCATGATCATCTTCTGAGTTTCTATCATTGATTAGCTCTGCTAAAATTGAAATAGCAATCTCTTCTGGCGTTTTAGCATTAATATCAACCCCTGCTGGAAATTTGACTTTTGATATTTCTTCTTTATTAAGTCCATTCTTTTCTAACTGCTTCATGATACTGGAGGCTTTTTTCTTACTTATGATCATAGAAACATATTTTGGTTTAGATCCGATAGCAGACTTGAGTGCTTGAATGTCATTTTCACCTTGACTAGCAACAACTATAACACAGTTACCTGAAAAAGTTTTATAACTATTATGAATTTTTATATTCCTAGATAAGTCAATATCTGAACTAATCCCAGGTGAACATAGGTTGCATTCATAATTTAAAAAACTACCCATATTTGCAAGTGCATGGGCAGTTGGAGTATTACCATAAATTATCAATTTTGTCATAGGTAAAACTGGTTCAATATGAAATTCAAGGGTTCCTCCACTTTCACATGTTAAGAAAACTTCTTTTTTATAAGTGATTTTATCATCAGATATTTTTTCAGGACTCAGTCTTAAAATGATAGATTTTCCACTTTTTATACATTTCAAACCCTCACTGATAACCGTATTTATGGAGCAGCCACCTCCTATCCAACCCTCAAGCTTTCCGTCATCATGTATTATTGCCTTTGACATTGGCTTAGCTGAGGTAGGTGCAACCGTGTTAATTACAGTCGCAATTGCAAAAGGATGACCATCCTCTTGAAGCTGAGATGCTCGTTTAATCCAATCAAATGTCATTTGGGATATAGAGAAACCTTGATTATTCGTCTTTACCCTTTATCTTGTCCATCAATCTACCTGAAACTCCCCTCAAGGCAGCAGAAGCAACAGCCATCCCACTTAAGGTGTTATCTTCTGAATCATTTACGTCTTTATTTTCTTCAGTTCCTTCAAGTTTTGATGATAAGGATTTGGTAAACTGTAAAAATAGTTGATTAGAAACATCTTCAACCATTCTTGACCCGAATTGTGCTAACATTCCTTGGATGGTAACTGTAGAATCTCCGACGACCTCTGTTAGATTATCTTCTTTTGCAACTATAGCACCGTTTAATTCCATATTCGCTCCACCCTTACCTTTAATATCTGTACCTTTACCTTCAATTTCAATAATCTGTTTTTCTTCATCAATATTCTTTAGATACACTTCGCCACGGTATTTAGATTTTATTGGACCAACTTTAACAACAAGTAATACAGAATGTCGATTATCACCTAAATCCTCTAGGTACTCTGCACCTGGAATGCACGTAGATACCTTCTTTACATCGGTCATAAAATCCCAAACATCCTTTGAGGGTGCATTAACGTCAAATGTTTTTGATATTTCAACTTTCATTCTTTAATCCTCAAATTGCTTTTCAAGCCACCTCATTTTTATGTATGGCTCTCCAGACTTTTTCTGGAGTTATAGGTATATCTATATGCTTTACTCCTAGATGCGATAAAGCATCTACGACCGCATTAACAATTGCAGGTGGAGCGCCTACTGTAGGAGATTCACCAACTCCCTTAGCACCGATGGGGTGATGGGGTGATGGAGTGATGGTCTTATCTGTCTCCCAGTGAGGTGTCTCGACTGCGGTAGGCACAAGGTATTCCATAAAGCTACCTCCAGTTATATTCCCTTCATCATCATAACTTATTTCTTCATAAAGTGCAGGAGCAAGTCCTTGAGTCAATCCTCCATGTATTTGTCCCTCCACAATCATAGGATTGATGATATTCCCACAGTCATCTACTGCCATAAACCTACGAACTTTTACCTCACCAGTGCCTGAATCAATATCGACTACAGCAATATAGCTACCAAAGGGAAAAGTCAAATTAGGAGGATCATAGTAATGGGTTGCTTCAAGACCAGCTTCTAATCCTTGTGGATGATTAGTATATGCTGCAAAAGCTATGTCCTGTATTGTAACTGCCTTGTCCGGAACCCCTTTCACTGAGAATTTACCAACTTCCCATTCTAGATCTTCTTCAGATGTTTCTAGTAAATGTGCTGCAATTTTTTTCGCTTTTGCTTTAATTTTTCTACATGCCATTGCCGCAGCAGCTCCAGCCGTGGGAGTAGACCTGCTAGCATAAGTACCTAAACCATATGGCGCCGTGTCTGTATCTCCTTCTTCAACTGAAACATCCGTAAAAGGAATACCTAGCTCCTCTGCAATAATCTGGGCATATGTTGTCTCATGTCCCTGACCCTGCGATTTAGTTCCAAAGCGTGCGATGGCTTTTCCAGTAGGGTGAATTCGTATCTCAGAGCTATCAAACATTTTGATGCCTAATATATCAAAATCTTTTGAAGGGCCTGCACCAACAACTTCAGTAAATGAGCAAATACCAATACCCATAAATTCACCACGTTCACGTTTTTCTTTTTGTTCTTTTAACAATTCATCATAGCCAATGTTATCCATTGCAAGTTGCAGTGCGGCATGATAATCACCACTATCGTATTCCCATCCTGTTGGTGAATGATAGGGGAAAGCATCTTTTGGAATGAAATTTTTCATTCTTAATTCAGCTGCATCCATCATTATCTCATCTGCAACCATATCTACCATTCTTTCAATCGCATGAACTGCTTCTGTAACGCGAAAAGAACAACGATATGCAACACCGCCAGGTGGTTTATTAGTATAAACACCATCAACCTCAACAAATGCATTTTTAAAATCATAGGACCCAGTACATATGGAGAACATTCCAGCAGGATATTTTGAAGGATTCGCAGCTGCATCAGCATATCCATTATCGGCAAGGGTTTTTATTCTTAAGCCATTTAATGTGCCATCTTTATCTGCAGCTATCTCACAATCCATATGATAATCTCTTGCAAATGAATCGGCCTGAAGGTTTTCACGGCGGTCTTCTATCCATTTGACAGGTAATCCTGTCACAACAGACGCAGCTATGGCTATAACATATCCAGGATATACGGGCACTTTTCCACCAAATCCACCACCAATATCTGGAGAAATAACTCGTATTTTATCTTCTTGCAAACCAACATGTCCAGCAACTAATGCCAAAACAGTACGTATGGCATGTGGTGCTTGAGTGGTCATCCAAACAGTTAATTGTCCAGTTGCTTTATCGAACTCAGATACACAACCACATGTTTCTATTGATGCTACATGAATTCTCGGTATATAAATACGTTCTTTTACAACAACATCAGAATTATTAAATATCTCTTCTGTTGCAGCTTTATCTCCCTCTTCCCAATGCCAAATATGATTTGATTCTTGTCCTTCCTTATCATCTCTAATAATTGGAGCATCTGAATCTGTTGCCTTGAAAGGGTCAACAACTACCGGTAATGGTTCGTACTCTACTTCTACAAGTTCAATACCATCTGCCACACTATATCTGTCAGTGCCAATGACTGCAGCAACTTCTTGAGATTGATAACATACCTTGTCAATGGGAAGAACCATTTGAGTATCAGACATAAGCGTTGGCATCATATGTAAATTATATTCTTTAAGAGTTTCACCAGTTATCACGGCAGCAACTCCTGGATGAGCAAGTGCCTTCTCTGTATTAATACTTTTGATTTTTGCATGAGCATATGGACTTCTTACAATATCCATATAAACCATTCCTGGACGAACTACATCATCGACGTAAGTTCCTTGTCCTCTAATAAATCTAGCATCTTCTTTTCTTTTTACGGAGTGACCCATTCCTCCTACTTCAGGCGATGTTTTACATTTTGACATTATTTGCCTCCTGCTGATTCAGACGATTGAAGTTTATTTGATGCATATTGCACCGATTTTACAATGTTTTGATATCCAGTACATCTACAAAGATTTCCTGATATACCACATCTAATCTCCTCCTCGCTCGGTTTTGGATTATTATCCAGTAAATGTTTTGCTGACATGATCATACCGGGAGTGCAAAAACCACACTGTAAACCATGTTCTTCAAAAAAGCCTTCTTGAAGAGGATGTAAAGCTTCACCTTCCATTCCCTCAATCGTTGCAACTTCTCTTCCATCTGCTTGCACTGCTAAGACAGTACAAGACTTTACTGCCGTACCATCAAGTAAAACCGTACAAGCACCGCAATGTGTAGAATCGCATCCAATATGCGTACCAGTTAATGCGCAATCATCTCTTATAAAGTGGACTAGAAGAAGTCGATCTTCTACCTCTCCCGTTCTTGGACTACCATTAATATTTATTGTAATTGATTTTTTTTCCATTTTAATTACCTCCCATTGCTCTATTTTTTGCTTTCAGAATAGCACGACCTGTCAATGTTTTCACCACACCACGCTTATACTCTTCCGATCCGCGATGATCTCCAACAGGCTGAGATGCTTCTGCAGCCAAATTACTAGCTTGCTCTATGACTTCATTAGATACATCTGTTCCAATAAGAACATCCTGTGCATCCTTAGCACGTACGGGAGTGGGGCCTACATTTGTCAAAGCTATTCCTGAGGAGCTACACTTTCCATTTTCAAAATCTAAGGTGACGGCAGAAGCTGCAATGGCATAATCTCCTACTTTCCTCTCAAGTTTTATATAGCAACCTCCAGATTGCTGTTTAGGCATAGGTATTTTAATCTCAGTTAAGATTTCATTTTCCCCCAGTGCAGTCCATAACGGACCAAGAAAAAATTCATCTATGTTAATCTCTCTTTTGGAACCGTTTGGACCACAAACCACCACAATTGCATTGAGAGCTAACATTGTTGCAGGATGATCATTGGCAGGATCACCATGTGCAATATTCCCACCAATCGATGCCAAGTTACGAACTAGAGGATCAGCTATAACCTCAGAGGTATCTTTAAGAATAGGATATTTTTCAGCAATCAACTCTGAATTTTCCAAACCTGATTCTGTGACCATTGCGCCTAAACATAGAAATCCATTTTCCTCCTTAATGTAATCAAGGTCAGATAAGCGACTTATGTCTACAAGGTGAGCAGGCTCTGCAAGTCTCCATTTCATCATTGGCAATAGGCTATGACCCCCAGCAAGAATCTTAGCATCCTCACCAAGGTCGTTTAATAAATTAATTGCTTCGTCTAAAGTCTTAGGCGAATGATAATCAAATGCACCAGGTATCATATTGTACTCCTTAAGTGGCTATTTGTAATATTAAAAACCAAATATTTATCCCAGAATATTTGGTTCAGTTTTTAAAAAACTTTATTTGGTAGGTGGATTTCTGTCCTAAAAACATCACATAGGACACCACAAGATAAATCAAAATTTTGCTAATATACAAGCGAAAGAATATATATAGTTATAATTCACATCGCAATTTAGAGTATTTATACAGTTGTATATTTGAAGAAAAATTTATTTCAGATTATCTATAAAAACTAAAATGTCATTAAAATCATCAGCAACATAATCTGCAATATTTATTACTGTTTCTCTGTGCACATTTTCCGTAAAAGCAAAAAAAGTAACCTCCTTATCTAATTGTTTAACCTCTGCATCAGTAATTCCATCACCAACCATAATTATTTCAGTATTTAGTTTAAGTAGTTTAGCCAGGTTTAGCTTCCCACAAGATTTGCTTAAAGGATTGTTGTCATCAATACCTTGAAAATTACCATCTTTAAAAATCAAATCATTAGCGTATATATTTTCAGATCGCATACCTAATATCTTTGCAACAGGTGTAACCACATCTCTGAAACCCCCAGAAAAAATAAAAATGTCATCCGCATTTTCTCTAAACCATTTCTCCTTATTACAAAATGAGGGTGATACCATAGTTAAAACTAATCTACTAAGTTCAGCAATATATTCTTGTGTTAAATTTAATAATTCTAATCTCCTTGTTAGTGACTCTTGAAAAGTAATTTCACCCTCCATTCCAAGTCTAGTTAGTTCTTTTATTTTATAAGTGATTTTATCTGAATTGAGATTCTTAGATAGAATTATCTCTGATAAAACATCGAATGACTCTTTAGTGATAATGGTGCTATCAAAATCTAAAATTAAACTCCATTTTCTCATTTTTAATTATTAACTGTTAAATAAATTAGAATCAATATTTTCTATATCTATCTAGTTTACCACCCCATTTGAAAGGAATGGTTTTGGGACAGTAAGAAACACCAATATTCATTGTATAACCATCAACGAAGTTTGGCCAATCATCTAAATTGCCCGAATCGACATCCCAGGTAGTTGAACCATCTTCATTTGTAATATCAATTACAGGTAAACTATCTCTAAATGCACTCTTGAAGCTGAAATCAATATTTAGAGATATATCAGGAGTTATGATAAATTCATAATTCGAGGATAATTTTGCACCATAATATGAATCTATAAAACTAAAGCCATAATATCCTGAATTCGGAATATCTACATTAGTTTCTAAAATAATTTCACCATTCATATTCACATTATCCGCTCCAATTCCTACTCCAATACCAAAGTTTGAGCGTCCGAAACCAGCTTTTTTCATAAAGCCTAAATAAAGAGATGGTAATGTTATGGAAAAAACGTTATCTCCAACGACCTCATCATTAAAAACAGATTCATCTACTATTCTATTAGCATATTCAAAATATAAGAAAGTCTGTGTACTATTAATGATAGACGCAATATTTAATGATGTCGTAAAAGAAAAATTTGTTGCAGTATTAACATCATCATTAATCACTTCTAAATTATTTAGACCATATTGACTAATTGGGTTGAAAATTGTCTTCGGAATAAATATTGATGATTGGCCAAACTTAAATTCAACTACAAAATTGGATCGTGGGTGTTCCATCAAAACACTACCGATACCAGCTCTCTTTCCGATGCTCTGTCTGATGATTGATAGACTATTTGATTCGTAAATATTGTTCCCTGTTTTTATAGTACGGCCAAAACCTATATTTCTTATTTTTAACTGACCTCCCGTTTCCTCATAAAATTCAACAATGCGAAATCCATCATCTAATCTGACACCTTCTTTTTTACCTAACGCTATTTTATGATTTTTTCCTTCAGTTTCAATGATTTGCGCGGATAGATTAAATTCAGGTATCTGTTTTGATTTTATGCTAAGACTTCTTATAAAAGCCATGGAAGCAGAATTATATAAATCCTCTTCGATTTTTTTTCTATCGTATTTAAAAATAAAAGGATTTGCAATATGAAATAATTTTCTAATCCCAATATCTTTAGCATCAACACCTTCAGCACTATGAGACATTACTCTTCTAATGACAGGATTTCCATTAGAATCAATTCTTATGTTCCACCAAATTATTCCACCCTCAATCTTATGGATTAGTCTATCATTGATTATGGGTACAAGTAATAATCTCTTTAATTTAGATTTAGTTATGTATGGAAGATAAATGTATGCTGAATTCATCACAATTTTCAATTCTTCAATAGTAATCCCCAATGATTTAGCTTTTGTTGCTGCAAAAAGCTGAAAAGAGAAATCATCCTTAAGCGCAAGTGCCCTATTTTTTTGTATCTCTGGGTCACTAAGTATTTCTACAATTTTTCTGATTATTATGCGCTCAAGTTTTTCTTCAACCTTACCGATATCATCACCTGATTTAATTGAAGATGAAAACTCCTTTATTAATTTTTCTGGAAGAATGTTGTAATCAAATCTCGGTATCTCAATATAGTTCTGAATATAGGTTTTGTAATTTTCATCAATGTCTTTTAGTTTACCATCTTCCCATATCAACCCTAAGGAACTAATGGATTTTCTTTCGTATTTACCCTGTTGAGCATATGTAAAAACAACCATTAAAATGAAAAGAAAAACTGATTTACATTGTCTAAAATTCAAGAAATTAGGCTAAGTTAATTTTAACTTTGTATTTTTGAAAAAAATACAATCCTAAACAGAAAAATAACTCTAAAACAATAAAAACATATAAGTTTCTAGCAACTCCATCATCGAAACCATAGCTATGTAACCCAACCTGTAAAAGATTCACCCCAAACCATGCTAAAGCGACAATGATATTATTCAGTCCCATCCCTAAAGCAAACTCTGCAGGTTTAGCTAGACCTGATAACCTCATATGAATCATCATTAATTGCCACAATACAATTAAAAGAGCACCATTTTCTTTTGGATCCCACCCCCAGAATCTTCCCCACGATTGATCAGCCCAAATACCCCCAAGAATAGTACCAAATAAAGTAAAAAACAGTGCTATTAATGTAATTCCAAATAAATTTTTGAATATACTATTCAAAACCGTTTCATTTTTTTCTTTCTTTACTAGAAATATCAGATATAGGTGTCCAACAAGCCCAGCCATTAATGATGCACCATAACCAATAGTGATAGTAGTTACATGCGTTGCAAGCCAAAAATTCGAATTTAAAACTGCGACGAGCATTCCAAGAGTATCCCCATCTGAGGCATAGCTAAATCCAATGAAATGGAGAATGGCACCACTCACAGAACCCACAAATACTCCAAGTCCATCTCTTCTAAATCGTTCTAATACTATAGATAATAGTACAATAATAAAGGAAACAAAAATAACAGATTCATATAATGTTGTAACAGGCGGACGACCCATTATATACATTCTAACTAATATTGCATATCCATGTACCAATGTTCCAAGAGCCAACAATACGTATGATAGCTTGTTTAACAATATGGGTTTTATCATCCAACTAAATGCTAAAAAAACGAATGCAGCCAAATAAAAGCCTAAACTCATTTGAAAAAGACGTGCTTTATTCATCCAAGATTCTTTTTCTAAAACTGGTATATTTATATCTTGGTCGACAAAGGAAGCAAGCGCTGTTTCGTAATTATAAAGAGCGGAATCCATCTGTGCCTCATCTTTGCTCATACGTCCAGCAAGATATAATTGTATTGAGCTCAGTATTTCATTTTGGTTGTTGTCTGAAGGTACTCTTTTAACTATAAAATCAAAAGGAGAGAACCACTCACTGTTTTCACTTCCATTACTAGGAGGAATAAGTTTGATTGCCTTGAGATAACTCAATTCTTCAAATCGGAGAATGTTTTTACTTAGCTCAAACAATTGCTTTTCAAAAATACTTCTGTCTTCATTATTTTTCTGATCAATGACTGAAATAAGTGAGGCTTGTTCACGTAGCCCTGGAGCTATTTCATTGAAGCTATATTTATGTTCTGATGTCCAGACAAGAAAGAGACTAGAGGCAACTTCTGGATTTCTGATATTGAATATCTTTTGATCTCTACCAGATTTAGGATTAAGTATCAAATCTAGTAGCCAATCAGTTGCACTTAGATTGATGTTGGTAAGCGTACGTTTTCCATAAAAAGCTAGTAGATGGTTACGCGCAAAAGTATCTAGTGGTTTTATTCTTCCTTCATCCTGAATGGGTATGTCACCAATACCAAATCCTAGAAGTTGAGTACTAATGCAAAGCAATATACAAATTAAATAATTTCTCATCTTTAAATAGTATTGCTCCTCCTCTCCAGCATTTTCGGAAGATGTATTAGAAGGTGTATTAAGAGGCCTATACTCATTATAATGCTTGATATATACGGAAAAAGTCTTCCATAATTTTTTACGGCCGCCAAAACACTAGTCTCTTTATCTAGGCCGTCAACGAAGGATGCCTGATAAAATGTATAACCCGCATGCCTCAATGGTTCATTCATTTTTATTAAGATTCTTCTTGAGATGGCATCCTCAATAAGATTGATTTCTGAGCTATAGCTTTTTGCAACATTGGTCCCGGGATGCATAACTTTTTCAAAATCTAAAAGATTAATGGAAAATGGTATATAAGTACGTTTTCTCCTAAATTCAATAAAAAATAGATTGCCATTGATTTGAAATGTATCAGGCGTTTTTTGACCAAGAAAAATTCCGTAAATACCATCCTGCGAATTATTGAGCCCAGATAATTTAATTACTATCCCTGGTCTGTTTTGTGTCGCTTCCTTTTCAGGTTTTTTTGGTAAAAGTATGAATTCATTTAAAAATCCCTTGTAAATAGTGTCAGCAGTGGAAATGCGTTGTTCAATTCTCACATTCTTTATGTGGTCTATAATATCTATTTGTAGATTAAGTTCATCGTAAATGATTTTGGTTCCATTTTCTAATAAAGGTTCATCAAAAACAGTATATTCGAGACTATCTTGAAGTGAGGTATTGACAAATACTAATTCCATGTCAAAATAATCATCAACATAATTTATTGTCTCACCTTCAGAAATTACCATATTCCCTTCTGAGCTAAATTGAGCTGTTATACCTCCACCAAGTAATAATAGTAATCCCCCAACATGAACAATAATTATACCTACTTTTTTCATTTTCCATAAATTTTTCTTAAATAAACTAAACGCGAGGTTGATAGTCATTAGCAGAAGAACAGATCTGCCACCGGGAACAGGTATGAAACCACCTACTGTAAAATAGTATGATGAAAAGTATTTCATTTGAGAGGCATATAATCCAATATCTTTTTGTGCTAAAGTGCCAAAAAACACAAGCACTATCATCCACAAAACAGTGTATGAAAATATTCTAGGACTGCTTAATAATTTGGTGATAAGGTCCAGCATCTCTAACCTTTTATGAAAATCGATGAACAGAATCCAATGAATTCTGTTTCAATACTTCTTAGACCTTTCAAAGTAGACGATAGTTTTATAAAAAGGGTTCTATTTTTAAGTTCAAATATTGCAGCAAGGATTGCAGTTTCATTATTTTTTTCATTGATCAACTTAAAATAAGAATATTCACCTAATTTACTTTTCATCTTTTCTTCAATATTCAAAATTTTATCGCTGGAATATGGTTCTATACCAATTTGCCCTAACCATCTATTGACATTAGGAACAATACCACCACTATTACCCTCGAATGTAGTTATAGATATGTCAGCATTTCCATCAACATAGGGCGCGTTAAAACTCGCATACCTCATTGCATGACCTTTAACCTCTTTCCATGACTTCGGTTTTATCCACCCTATTTGAAATTCAATAGGGATTTTTTGGCTTTTGTTTTTTCCCTCCATTGTGTTTTTTGGTAAACGATATTTACGTATGTGCTCATTTGATTCGCAACATAATAGGAATATGGAAAATCCAATTAGAAATCTTGAACGTTTGTACAATGGAAATAGACCTTTTTTCAAACGAAAATTTGCAAAAAATTAGGAATTGTTATCAAATAAGTTTTTTATAAAAAATTGTTCTTTTTGTGGCAATAAAGGTCTACCCATCCAAAGTGGTCTTCTTAATCCATTGGGATGAACTTCTTTATCCTTCGCCCACTGGTTCCATTTCTTGTAATGCTCAAAAGATTTATTCGTGTCAACAAATATATCACCATAATTCTCATTTGCCTTGGGTTTTGATATTCGAACTTTCTGTAACCAACAGTGTGCACCTGAAATTGGATCTGGATTTGCAGGATGGGTAATATTTTGATGCACTCCTCCATCTCTCCACCAAATCCTATTAGTATCAGGGTCTTTTGTCTTCCAAGAACGAACTCCCTCAATAGTTTCCATTTTCCATTTTCCATTTCCCATACTTAGAATGTTAACCGTATTGGTCATAAATCGGTTTCCCTCATCTTGTTTTCTCCTCCATCTGCCAATATGATGGGAACAAGCTACAATACCTGGTTTAATCGCTTCAGTAATCCATACCTTATCAACAAACCATCCAATCTCTGTTGTAACTTTAATCAAATCACCATCATTTACACCCACTCTTTTTGCATCATTTGCATGTATCCAAATGGGATTTCTATGAGCGATTTCTGTCAGCCATTTTGCATTGGCTGAACGGGAATGTATATGGGTAGGTAGTCTAAAATTTGGTAACAGGATACATTCATTTTTATTCTTATCTATTTTATCAGGGTGAACGTGGCTCCTTATCCTGTAGCCAGGCGTAGCATGGTCGGGATATCCAAAATCAACCATGGTTTGAGAATATATTTCTTGTTTTTTTGAGGGGGTAGGGTATCCTGAAAGCATTTTATCATCCACTTTTAAACCAATGATCTTCCCGTCCTTTCTGATTTGGTTGTAATCATTTATTTCTATTGGTCCATTAGACTCTATTTTTTTTTCATTATTATTGTAAATGTTATCGTCAACTAAAAATGCTCCATATTTTCTCATATAATCCAAAGGAGTTATTCCTTCCTCATTTGCCTTTTCTGGTAACCCTTTAGTGTTTTCAAATATATATTGATAGTACTCATCAATGTTGATTTTTTTTCCTTTTCTGTAGGGACTCATGAAATGTTTTCGAATTCCCAAGTCCTGATTTTTATCAATCTCCCATGAAAGCTCTATCCAGAATTCATCTTCTTCCCATACTTCTCCTGGGTTGACCTCGTGCGTAAATTCAACCTCTTTACCATCTCTACGGGCTTTTTCTCGCATTACCGGCTGGCGAAATGCGATCCAAATGCCAGCCTGAGTCTCATATGAGTTAAGATCGTGTCGCTCAGATGCATGCCCCATCGGCAAAACGTAGTCAGCAAAAAATGCAGTCTCATTCCAAGTAGGCGTTAAGGCAACATGGCAACCAACCTTCTCCATATCGGACAACATCTCAATCCATGTAAAACCATCAGGATAAGTCCACACAGGATTAAAAACGCGGGTAAAGTAAACATCTAAAGAACCTCTATCATCTTTTAACATATGAGGTAGGATTTGGCTCATTTCATAATGGGAAAGCGTATACTCAGGAGGCCAATTAAGTTCATTCCATGCATCTGGGTCAGGTGGAATATTAAAAAATTTTGGATGAAATTTATTCCACGCGCTTGGCGATGTTCCTCCCTTTGTACCGACAGACCCAGTTAGTACGTTAATAAGGTGCAAGGCACGAGACACCTGCCACCCACCTAGATTCCCAATTGATGGTCCACGCCATACATGTGAAGAAAATTTGCTTCCCGCTTTTCCTATTAATTTCGCTATACGTATTATTTGCTCTTTATCAACTTGTGCTTCTTCCGCAGCAAATTCGGGACTGTATTCTTTCCATTCTTCATTTAATCGGTATATGAATTGATTAAAATCAACTGGATCATTCGGGTGTAATTTTATAAGATAATCCTGCCAATTAACCCAATCTTTCAAATATTTTCGATCGTATAATCCTTCTTCAACTATGATTTTTGCTATGGCCATAAAAACTGCAGTCTCACTTCCAGGATAAGTTGGTAACCATTCATCTGCCATTGATGCAGTATTTGAAAGTCGTGGATCAAGCACAATTAATTTTGCTCCTTTCATCATACCTTCCATTATTCTTTGAGCGTGAGGATTAAAATAATGACCCGTTTCAAGATGAGAAGATGCCAGAAGAATAACTTCTGCATTCGTATGGTCAGGACTAGGGCGATCGTATTTATGCCACAGTGCATATCCTGTTCTCGCACCAGCAGAACAAATATTGGTATGAGAATTGTGACCATCAACTCCCCAAGCTTTTAATACACGTTCTGCATAACCCTCATGGCCAGGTCTGCCTACGTGATAGACAACACCATCTTTCCTTTTTCTTAATGACTTTGCAATCTTTTCTGAAATTTCACCTATTGCTTCGCTCCAGCTAATTCGTGCCCATTTACCCTCACCTCTTTTACCTACTCTTTTCAATGGATAAAGAATTCGTTCAGTATCATTGATCTGATTTATTGTCGCTGGACCTTTAGCACAATTACGTCCTCTACTACCAGGGTGATAAGGATTACCCTCAAATTTTCTGACTTTATTAGAATCTTTATCAATGTAAGCCAAAAGTCCACAGGCTGATTCGCAATTAAAGCAAGTAGTAGGGACTATGGAATAATGTTTCTTTATTTTTTCAGGCCACGCTAAAGCATCTAATTCAACAAAATCATTCCACTCACTTGGTTTTGGATATTTATATAATTCACGTGGACCTACTATTTCAGTTTCTTCAGAAACATCATCTCTGTCTGAGATTTTAGGTATGATGCCTATTCCTTCTGCGAAAGTTTCGATCCAACTCCGTTTCATCGTCAACTCAAAGGAATCATTTGAGGAACTCGAATTCTAACAAATTCCGTGAGATAACTACCTAATAGGACCAACGTACCAGCATATAATGCATATTCAGGATATAAATAAAACAGACAAAATGGTAGTATGTTACCAAGGAGAATACCAGTCCAGAAGTATCTTGAATAATATCCATTCATAATCATGTTTATTGATTTTTTCATATCGCCTTTATCATCATTTAAAATTAATTCTTTTGCAATTAGAACCAGATTTACAATAATTGCATATTTTAATACATAAATCATTTTAGGCATTGTGACTGGAGATAAATAAATCATTGCAACTGCTCCTGCCATTATAGCGTGTATCAACATATGTAATGAGCTAGTCCAAGGAGATTGCCATAGATCTCTTGCTCGGGCTTGATTGAAAAGAAATGCGGTATAGACAGCACCTAAGACTGAAAAAAGCACACCAAAAACCCACAAAAATTGTATTCTCATATTAAGATAATAATAGTCTGCTATCAACAATGTAACAATGCCACCAAATATGGATATGATATAAGCACCTTTTACTAACCATGATTTCCATTGTGGCCGCAGTAGAACATATAAAAATCTATCTGGTCTATCAAGATCTTTGACAAGTAATGCACCTGTCAGCAACATAAAAAACAATGTAATAAATAGACTGTTTATCTCAGAGATTTTATCTATTCCAAAGCTCAAAAATTTACTCATCGCAGCCATAAGAAATGTTCCTGTTGCAATTGCTTTAGTCCAAACATAACCCGTGACCTCCCACCCCCATAAGACACCTTTGCTTGGTGAATCATAAACTCTACGAACCCCTTTTGAATCTATGTCATTTTGAATTTCTTTTGCAACATTGTCAACTGCACGCTGGTCAATTTGATTACCTGACCTTACTGAATTTTCCATCGCTAGTTGTATGAGCAGATTTTCGGAATCAGACTGAGACAAACGATTATCTGAAAATTTTGCATAGTGTCCAACACCAGTTGATTGGCCTGACCAAACATAGTCTTTATTTGCATCAGAAAGATTCGGATTCAACATTTCATCACTTCCATTAATGTAATAAAGGTTTGGAACTGTTTGCTTTTCTGGTTTTCTGACCATTGTCTCTTCATTCGATAAAAGGTTTGATATCTTTGAATTGGAATCATTTACATCCCCTGATATAATTGCTTCAACTGGACATACTATAACACAAGCAGGTTCATATCCTCCATCAATTCTATGAGCGCAATAATTACATTTTGCAGCAGTATTAGTTTCAGGATCGATGTATAGAGCATCATAGGGACAGGCTTGCATACAGGATTTACAACCAATGCAACGGTCATTATCAAAGTCTACTATGCCATCAGTACGTGTATATAATGCTGTGGTAGGACATATCTCAACACAAGGGGCATCGGAGCAATGATTACAACGATGCACGGAGAATTCTCTAGAACTATTTGGGAAAATTCCTTTTTCAATATATTTGACATGAGTACGATTAACTCCAATTGGAACGTCATGCTCACTTTTACAAGCAACGGTGCATGCATGACAACCGATGCATAATCGATTATCAATTACAAACCCATAATTCATGTTTTTTTACCTATGATAATGTGTGAAAATAATATATCATATGGTATTTTTTTAATCATTATATAGGAGAATTTATTATTTTATCTGCTACAGCATACATACTAATAGGGGGAAAGAGTAAGCGGTTTGGGTCTTCAAAATGGGAAACCACCATTGGTGACAAAACGGTTCTTGATAGGATTTGGGATACATGCAGTATTTTTGAGAAAAAATTTTTAATTGGAAAGGAGAAACCAAGAAAATTAAAATATCCATATATAAAAGACCTACTGAATCTGAGTGCACCAATAAATGGTCTATACACAGCATTAGATCATTCTCAGACTGAATGGAACTTCATAATATCATGTGACATGCCTTTAATCAGTCAGGAATCTATTCTTCATTTGTGGTCTCATTCACATAAAAAGGCAGACATAGTTATACCAATGACACAAAAAAAATTACAACCAATGTGTGCATTTTATCATAAAAGAGTCCACAAAATATGTACTCAGCAGATAAAAGATAGTAATTTTGGACTAAATGAATTAGTGAGATGTACTAAATTTCAGAAAGTAGACTGCAATAAACTGATTGATTCCTTTTCGAACATGAACACAAAAAAAGATTTGGATTTAGTAAAACAAAAATTAGAACTTACATCTAACAAAAAATGTCGCATATGATAAATCAGATTATCCAAAAATTACAAGATTTTGCTGAATATGATTTTCCGGTACCAAATGTTACATCATACCTTTCAAGCTTAAAACTAAATGAGAGCATACTAAAAAAATATCACCTTACTGAAGATAGTACTTATACAAGAAACCTTATTCATAAAGAAACGGATTTTGAGATAATGATTATTTGCTGGCCCCCTATGGCATCAGCACCGATACATGGACATGAAGGTGAAAAATGTTGGGCAAGGGTGCAAACGGGAAAACTAAAAATTTGTAATTATGAACAAGTTTCTGCAGATCCTTTAAGATTGAACAAAATACAAGAATTTAATTGTGAGCCTGGTTTTCTTGATGGCCCAGCAGACATTCATTCAGTCGAGAATCTTTCCGATGAATTTGCCTCAAGCTTACATGTTTATGCTAAGCCATATGATGCTTGTGATATATATGATATTGAAAAAGGTAAGGTGGAGAGAAAACAATTAAAGTTCCATAGTATTAATGGAATCATCTGCTAAATCATATTTAATTATCTAATTTTTCTATGCGCTTTTGGTGCCTACCACCTTCAAATGGCTCTTTTAACCAAAACTCTATAATATCATAAATTTTATTTTTACTCATGAAACGTGCACCAATGGATAATATGTTTGCGTTGTTATGTTCTCTTGAAAGTTTAATGATCTCAACAGGGCCATCGTAATAAACCGCAGCTCTTACGCCTTTTATCCTATTTGCTGCCATAGCCTCACCCTGACCAGAACCTCCTAAAATAATTCCACGGCTTTCTTGATCAGATGCAACAGCGATAGCACAAGGGAAAATAAAGTCAGGGTAATCATCAAGTGCATCATACTCGTAGGCACCGTGATCTTCAATATCATATCCATCATTTAATAGATGAATTTTGATATTTTCTTTCAATTCAAGTCCAGCATGATCTGTAGCCATATGGATTTTCATAATAAGTTTTTCAAATGATTTCTTATCTTTTTTTCTATTTTCTTAGGCGTGAAACCAAATTCTTTTGCTAATATTTTACCTGGAGCTGAAGCGCCATAATGATCAATTCCAATATTCAACCCATTCACCCCTGAAAATTTTTCCCACCCTTGCGTAACTCCGGCTTCTATTGTGACTTTTAGACATCGGCGATGCGGGATAATTTTTCTTTTATAATCAAGAGTCTGTTTATCAAATATCTCCATGCAGGGCATACTCACTATACGGATATTTTTTTCAGAAAACAGATTTGATGAAGCTATCGCCAGAGATACCTCAGACCCAGTTGCGATAAAAACAAGTTCTGGAGGCTCATCACAATCTTTTACAATATACGCACCTTTACGGACACCTTTTTCAATTTCATCATAATTCTGTTCAAGAACTGGCACACCCTGTCTTGTCAATAGAAGAGAACTCGGAGTGTGCTTTTCCTCTATTGCTATTTTAAAACATATTGCAGTTTCTTTTGCATCTGCAGGACGAAAAACATTAAGATTTGGTATTGATCTTAATGACATAGCATGCTCAATTGGCTGATGTGTAGGACCATCCTCTCCAACATAAAATGAATCATGCGTAAATTCATGTATAACCCTAGCATTTTGAATTGCACCTAATCGCAATGCTGGCCTCTCATAATCAGAAAAGACTAAAAAAGTACCTCCAAAAGGTATGATGCCTCCGTGTAGTGCCATACCATTTAACATTGCTGCCATTGGAAATTCACGAACACCAAAAGGTATATTTCTTCCTGATTGGTGACCTGCTGTAAAATCATGATATTTCTTTGCAAAATTTCCTGTATAATTTGAAGGCTCTAAATCAGCTGAACCACCTATCAGATTTGGTATTGCTTCTGAAAATTTATCTAAAGTTGCTCCAAAAGCTTTTCTGGTTGCAATTGACTCTCCAAATTTGAATTCTGGATATTCCGTATCTCTAAGTTCATCATTTATACAAAGAGAAATCAATGCCTTCATTTCATTTGAAGAACAAGCATGTTTTTTATTCAGGTCCCATTCATTAGCTTTCTCTTTCATAATATTAAAATGTTTTTGAAAATGTTTCTGAACTTCTCTTGGAAAATAAAATTCCTCTGGTGGAAGGCCAAGTTTCATTTTTGTTGCAATTATTTCTTCTTCAGGTAATGGAGCACCGTGTGTATTATGGTCTCCTTCCATTGTAGCAGTACCTTTTGCCATTATAGTATTACCAACTATTAGGCTTGGTTTATCTGACTCCTTTGCTTTTCTAATGGCATCATTTAAACTATCATGATCATGACCATCAATAACTTGTACATGCCAATTAAATCCATCAAATACTTTAACATAATCAGTGGAATCAGATCTAGAAGTTTTTCCTGATATTTGGACAGAGTTAGCATCATAAAAAACAATTAATTTTGAAAGACCGAGATGACCTGCCAATGATGCAGATCCCAGTGTTACTGGTTCCTGAAGGTCACCATCGCTTGCAAGCACATAGGTAAAGTGATTAATGATTTTATCTGAGTGGTTATTTTTTTTTTGCAAAAATAAATTCCTAAGGTATGCCTCAGCATGGGCCATACCCACTCCCATAGCAAATCCTTGACCGAGCGGACCCGTTGTACACTCAACACCTGGAATCTCTACCTCAGGATGTCCTGGTGTTCTGCTACCAAATTGACGAAAATTTCTTATATCCTTAATATCCAACCATCCAATCATCAATAACAATGAATACTGTAGCATTGACATATGTCCTCCCGAAAGAATAAACCTATCTCGATTAAACCACTGAGCATTGCTTGGGTTAAATTGTAAATGATTAGAAAAAAGTACATAGGCAAAATCAGCACAAGACATTGGACCACCTGGGTGTCCACTATTTGCCTGTCTAGTTGCATCCATTACCAAACCTTTAATTACCGAAACTGCATATCGGTCTTTTTCAATATTTGTCCAGGAATTAAAATTAGATATATTTTGAAATGTGTTCATAAAATGGTTATTGATTTTTAGAAAATAACTAAATTTAATTTAGTAATAATTACAATAATTAATATTCAATTTCATCTTAATTCATTATTAAATACTTGATAAAAATCTTTAATTCTTTTCTCGGGGTCTTGTGAGTCGAAAACCTCTGAACCAGCGACAAGAACATCAGCACCAGCATTGATAACCTCTTTAGCATTGTGAAGTTTGATTCCACCATCCACCTCAATCATCACTCTCTCCAGACAATTATCTGAAAGAAAATTCTTAAGCTTGGATATTCTATCCCTTGTCTCAGGTAAAAAACCTTGACCACCAAACCCAGGTTCAACGCTCATTATCAAAACGATATCAATTTCATCTAAATAAGGGTAAATAGAGTCTAATGGTGTTTGTGGTTTGAGGGAGATTCCAGCCTTGCAACCGCATGACCTAATAAGATTGATAATTTTGCTAGGGTTATTGGTCGCTTCTATGTGAAATGTGATATTATCTGCTCCGGCCCTTGCGAAAGGCTCTACCAATTCTTCAGGCCTTACAACCATCATATGAACATCGATGAACTTTTTTGTTTTTGGCCTTATAGAATCAACAACGCAAGGACCAATGGTAAGGTTAGGAACAAACTGATTATCCATCACATCAACATGTATCCAGTGCGCTCCACCATCTTCACAAATTTTAAGTGCTAAGCTTAAATCAGAAAAGTCTGCTGATAATATTGATGGGGCCAGTTTAAATTGTTTTATCATTATGATAGTTTAATTTATGAATAATCACAGATGATTGACCTCTTTAAAAACTCTTTTAAAATTCCCTCCTAGAATTTTTTTCAAATCACTTATCGAGTAACCCCTATTAAGAAGTTTTTTTGTTAAAAGCGGCATTTTTCCAATGTGCTCTATCCCTGAAGGCAAGATTTCCACTCCATCCCAATCACCACCAATGCCAACATGATCTATGCCAATTAGATCGACTATGTAATCAATATGTTTAACAACATCATCAATCCCAGGAGCAACTTTTTGAAGGTGAGGTGCTAATATTTCATTAGTTTTGTACCAATGAGAATCAGAATCTTGCTTATATAGTTTTGATATGGAGTCTAAAGATGAACTATTTAATTGACGTATATTTCTTGCTTTATTTTCAAATGTGGAATCAATATATCCAGGGTAAAAGTTTACAAATACAACACCACCATTTTCCCTAATGGCTAATAATTGATCATCTTTTAGATTTCTATAATGAGGGCATAAATCATACACTGAAGAATGCGAAGCTATGATTGGCTTTTCAGTTACCCTTAAAATATCACTGACAGTTTGCTCACCAGCGTGCGAAATATCTACGATTACCCCAAGCTTATTACACCTTTGAATCACTTTCTCCCCAAATTCAGTTAGTCCAATGAAATCTAAGGATTGTTTAGCTTGAGTCTCATCTTTTGCTGATGTTGCCCATTCATTAGAATTATTCCAGGTCACACCCAAATATCTCATGCCTCTTTTATGCAATTCATCAATTTTATTTAAATCATTTTCTATTACATGGCCTCCCTCTACACCAATCATGCATGAAAGTACACCTCGTTGTTCATTGTAAATAATATCTTGGTAATTATGCGGGATAGACCATTTATCTGGAACTCTTGAACAAAGAAATTCTAGTTGAGATATAATATAGTTTGCGCGAGCATAATATGCATCTTTGAATTCTGTCGGAGACACCCAAATTGAGAACACCTGAAGATCTATGCCTCCCTGCCTAAATTTTGGTAAGTCTGAATGGCTCTCAGGTAGATTTTTAAGAATGTCACGCCCTGTCAGTGAACGAAGTAGTACATCATTATGTGTATCAACAACAAAAGCTTTATCATGAATACTCATTGAATCTTTTTCACATGACATAGCTAGTAATAAAATAAATGTTGAAAAAATGATTTTAAACTTTTTCAAAGAATGGTTTCCAATTTTTTTAATATTTTGCCTTTCAATTCTTGTTGATTGATTTTTCCCGCTAAGAATTCATCCATTAATTTCGATTGTATCTCTCCCCTTTTGTAGACCTCCGAATAAGGTAAGGAATGAAATGAGACCATAGAATATCTAGGTAAAAATCTATTTGGAAATTCTAGTTCAAGTTTAAGCTCAAGTTCCCTTTTTTTGATATAGCCTTCATCATTAACCAAGCCTCTCATTTCTATATAATTCTCAAGTGCCATATTAGCAATCGCATGCCCATTAGGTTTGTGGTTCTTGGTAAAGTTTGAGAAAACCTCATTCCAGTCCCCTTCATACTTTTCAATCATTTGATCAATTACTTTACAATCTTGAAAAGAAGCATTCATGCCTTGTCCAAAAAATGGTACTATTGCGTGGGCTGCATCACCAAATATTAGAGCCTTACCTTTGTAATTCCATTTATCACAATATACTGTTGCAAGTTTGCCTGTAGGATTGTTTTTATAATCTTCTACAAGATTAGGTAACATTTCGATAATGTCAGGAAATTGCATTTTGAAAAATTCTATAATTTTATTTTCTGAATCTATTGAAGAAAAACTTAATTCACCTAGCATTGGAAAAAATAAAGTACATGTAAAACTATGGTCAGTGTTTGGTAGTGCAATCAACATGAAATTTCCTCTTGGCCATATATGCAATGCATTGGGATTCATACGATAATTCCCTGCCAGATCTGGTGGCATGTTTATTTCTTTGTATCCGTGATCAAGTGGAATTTTTCTAAAATTTATTGAAGAAATTTCCTCCATTGAATTTCTTACTGGTGATGCAGATCCATCACTCCCAAATAATATTTCAAAAGGTACAATTTTTCTTTCCTCATTAAAAATTAGTTTAGATTTATTTAGTTCAACTTCAATCAATTTTTGATTGAAAAATATTTGAACATTAGGTTTGCTTTCAGCATGGTCAATGAGAACTTTATTCAGAAATGATCTAGATATGGAGTAAATAACCTCATTATTTTTTTGACCATATCTTTGCATGTGTTGTTTACCATCAATATCATGTATCATACGCCCAGCCATTGGTAACATCTTTGACCGAACCTTATCATACAAGCCAATATCCTTTAAGGAATCTATACCTCTTTTCGAAAGTGCGAGATTTATTGAACGCCCAGCAGATTGTTTATGAATACGCATATCTTGACGTTTCTCATAAATGTTTACTTCATAACCTCTCTGTGATAAATATGATGCCATCAATGGTCCAGCTAAACCAGAACCTATGATTGTAATTTTATGTTTCTTGTTCAATTGCTTTTTTCATTATTTGTATAAATTCATAAACCTCAACATAGGTATTGAATAGGGGATGTGGTGCAACGCGAATCACATCAGGATTTCTCCAATCACACACCACATCATTTTGATTGAGAAAATTGAAAATTTTTCTCCCGTTTGGAACAATAATTGATAACTGACAGCCTCTAGAATCTGGTGTAATGATTTTAACGGAGGGTAGAAAACATTCAATTAAATACTGCAAATAGGAGGTTAATTGAATACTTTTTTCACGGATATTATCCATTCCAACCTTGTCAAACATATCCATTGCAACAATTAATGGAGCCATGCCCATAATTGGAGCATTACTTATCTGCCATGCTTCAGATGTAGGTATTGGATCGAATGATGAAGGCATTTCAAATCTTGATTTTTTGTTATGTCCCCACCAACCTGTTAATCTAGGTCCTTTCCAATCATGGTGATTTTCATGTATGAAAGTTCCTGCAGGTGAACCTGGACCACCGCATAGATACTTATAAGTACACCATGATGAAAAATCAACCTCCCAGTCATGTAAAGAAAGTGGAATATTCCCGGCTGCATGAGCAAGGTTGAAACCGATTGTAATATTATTTTCCTTAGCTACCTTAGATATTTTTTCCATATTAAATACTTGTCCAGTATAATAATTAACACCCCCAATATATATCAGTGCTAGTTCATCTCTATTTTCAATAATTGAACTAATAATATCTTTTTCTCTGATTATTTTCTCTTTATCCCTTGGTGAGATTTCAATAATTGAATTTTTGGGATCATAGCCATGTAATTCAACCTGGCTTTTTATCGCATATTGATCGGATGGAAAAGCATCTTTCTCCATTATTACTTTATGTCTTTTTTTACTAGGCTGATAAAATGATATTAGTAATAAATGAATATTCACAGTTAATGCATTCATTACAACAACTTCAGTTTCTTTTGCACCAACTAATTTTGCAGAAGTCTTGGTCATTCTCTCGTGGTAAGGAATCCATCTGCTATCCTGCCCTAAAACGCCTTTATTTGACCAAACAGAGAATTCTTTTTTTATTTGTGAAAATGCTGCTTTTGGTTGCAGTCCTAGAGAATTGCCACAGAAATATATCAAGGGGTCACCAGTATTATTTTTTGGATAATTAAATAGATTACGGTATCCATTTAGACTATCTCTTTGATCCATCAACTCTGCATAAGTTCTTGATTTATTATGTATCATTCTGACGAATTGTGTTCAATTCCTAACCAGTCCAATGCATTCTTATGAAAAATCTTTTCTTTTGTTATTTCTGGAAGATTAGAGTTTTTTATCATAATTCCAGGGTTATCTTCACCAAGTGGAAATGGATAGTCCGAGCCTAAAACAATTTTTTCATCACCTATTTTTTTGATTATATAATCAAGGATTTCAATATCGTGAACTAATGAGTCTACCCAGAATTTTCCTAAATAATCGATGGGAGGGGTATCATTATCAATTGCACAAAGATCAGGTCTTACATCAAATCCATGTTGTATTCTTCCAATTGTCGCAGGAAATGCTCCGCCACCATGCGCAAAAGCGACCCTTAGATTAGGTAATCTTTCAAATACTCCACCAAAAATCATTGAACAAATTGCTCTACTAGTTTCAGCAGGCATACCAACTAGCCATGGTAGCCAGTACTTTTTTGTTTCATTTCTCCCCATTATATCCCAAGGGTGTATGAATATTGACGCACCAAGATCTTCGGCTGCTTCAAATACTTGAAAAATAGATTCATCACTAAGGTTCACACCATTTATGTTTGAGCCTATTTGAACACCAGAGATACCTAAGTCTTTGATACATCTTTCTAACTCTTTTATTGCTAGTTTACCATCCTGCATCGGTATTGTCCCCAAACCAAGGAACCTTTTTGGATAGTCATCAACTAACTTTGCAATATGGTCATTAATTATTTTTGAGACAAATAATGTATGATCTGGTTTCGCCCAATAATTAAACATTGCTGGGACTGTTGAAAGAACCTGTAAATCAACACTGTTTTCATCACATTCATTAATCCGAGTTACTGGATCCCAACAATTACATTCAATTATCCTGAAACATTCATTATTTTTCATCATTTTGGCATAGTCTTTGGTATGGTGCTCTAAACTGATCCATCCTCCGTAGCCAAATTTCTTCTCAAGATCTGGCCATGTTTTTGGTAAAATGTGTGTGTGTATGTCGATTTTCAAAATTATATTATTCTGGTGGATCTTGGATTGCACCACATTGATCACATGTCCTCAAAGCTAAATCGTCCCAATATTTTTTAAAGAGTGGAGGCAGTTGAGAAACAATATCCTCGAGATCAAGACTAATCTCATGAAGTAAAGCATCACAATTATCGCAGTACCATTGAAAATAATCTAACTCTCCCTCATCTCTTTTATATTCGATAACTAGTCCTACTGTATTATCATTTCTTTGAGGAGAATGAGGTACTTTCTTTGGAAGTAAAAATATTTCACCTTGTTTGATTGGTATGTCAACCCGCTTACCATCTTCAATTATTTTCAAAACCATATCTCCTTCCAATTGATAAAAGAATTCTTCAACCGGATCCACATGATAATCTTTTCTTGAATTAGGCCCTCCTATTACCATAATCATAAAATCCCCATCCTCATAGATGATTTTGTTTCCAACTGGAGGCTTAAGTAAATGGCGATTATTATCTATCCACTTCATAAAATCTATAGGCGGTGATAATCTCATCATTCTCAAACTGTTGCTATACATTTCAATTCGATGGCGATTGGTGTAGGAAGAGATCTTACCTCTAAAGTTGTCCTACAAGGTTGATTATTGATAAAATAATCACCATAGATCTTGTTAAAAATATCAAAGTCTCTTTTCATATTTGTCAAAAACACAGTTATATCCACCAGATTATCCCAACTACTACCTGATTCATCTAAAATAATTTTCACATTTTCAAAAACCGAGTGACACTGTGCCTCGATATCGTGTCCAATTACGTTACCTTGTCCGTCCATCATAACTCCTGGGATTGTGTTTGTTCCAGGCTTTCTTGGTCCAACACCAGATAAAAAAAGTAAATTGCCAACCTTCCTAGCATGAGGATATTTCCCAACAGGAATGGGTGCATTAGTTGCATTTATCACGTCACTCATTTTTTTGATTCTCTCATTTTTTTTTGTGAATACCATGTATCTTTTTTTACATGCAGTCTATCAACAATTCCATTATTTAAAATAGATGTCTTAAAAATCTCATCAACATCCTCAACTCTTACCTTAGCATACCAAATATTATCTGGATATATAACAATTACGGGACCTAATTCACAGGCATCCAAGCATCCACTTTTATTTGCACGTACCTTACCTTTTAATCCGTTTTGATTAATTAGCTGGACAAACCTCATTCTTACATCCATTCCGCCACACCTAAAACAATCACCTCTTGGATTTTGAACAGAGCGTTCATTTATGCATATAAAAATGTGTTTTTGGTATTTTATACTCACCTTGTTGATAAACAGATATTCTTTTGTTCAGTAAAAAATTGGATTGCATCATTACCACCCTCACGTCCTAATCCAGATTGTTTCATTCCACCAAATGGTGTGTTTAGATTTCTAACCAACCAACAATTGACCCAAATTACTCCAGCATCAATTTTTCTTGATATTTTTTTCCCCTTTTTATTATCCTTGGTCCATATCGTTGCAGATAAACCGTAGACAGTATCGTTGGCCATCTTAATTGCGTTTGATTCTGAATTAAAAGATTGTAATGTAACAACTGGGCCAAAAATCTCTTCCTGATTCAATCTTGAAGAATTACTTAACCCTTCTAATACAGTTGGCCTTATGAACCATCCATCAGCGCATCTTCCATTTAATCTTTCAACTATCCCTCCAGTCAGAATATTTGCCCCTTCATCTTTTGCCAATTTAATATAATTATTTATTTTGGTAAAATGTTCTTCAGATGATATTGCTCCAAATTGAGTATCAAGCTCCATTGGGTCTCCAATTTTTAAATTTGATACTCTATCACAGAAATCCTTTTTGAATCGATCATATATTGATTCTTCTATTAAAAGACGGGAACTGCATAAACATATCTGACCCTGATTAAGAAATGAGGACCTAGTAATTGAATCTAGTGTGTCATTATAATCGCAGTCTTGGAATATTATTGCAGGGTTTTTACCTCCCATCTCTAAGGATAATTTTTTAAATGTGTTGGATGCATTTTTATAAATGGTCTTTCCAGTTTCACTTCCACCGGTAAATGAAATTGCTTTAATAAATTCATTTTTTACAATGAAATCTCCAGTAGTTGAACCTCTTCCTTGTATGATATTCAAAACTCCTGGGGGTAATCCAACCTTGGTACATACTTCTCCAAGCAAGTATGCAGTATATGGAGTGATTTCAGATGGTTTCGCTATAACAGTGTTCCCCGTAATCAATGCTGGGGCTATCTTCCATGTAAAAAGATAAAGAGGCAGGTTCCAAGGCGATATGCAACACACTACGCCAAGAGGATTTCTTGATATTTCATTTTTTGAAATTTCATCGTTAAGATTTGAAATATATTCAAATTTTTTTGCATACTCAGCAAAAAATCTAAAGTTTGAAATTGCTCTTGGTATATCTAAAGAATTTGCTAGGGAGATAGGCTTTCCGGTATCCATTGACTCGATTTCTGAAAACTCATTTGCCCGAGATTCAATTTCATCTGCAATTGCATTTAGATATTTAGCTCTATTATTCAATTTCATTGAAGACCATAGTGGAAACGCAATCTTGGAGGAGTTTATTGCATCATTAACATCCTTTATGCTTGAATCAATCAATTGGCCATACGGACGACCTATTGCAGGATCAAATAAATCGATTCGATGTGCTGAAGTTCCACTCACATATTCCCCGTTAACATAGTTTTGAATCAACTTCATAAGATTATTAGGTGCAAAAAACAAACATAATTTTGGTGTAAATTGACTTTAATCCCTCCATTATCATTCATTATTTAAAAGAATTTATTTCAGGCACCAAAACGGCCACCATCAACAGAAAAATTATGACCAGTAACATAGCTAGAGGCATCAGAAGCCAAAAATACTATTATATTTGCAATCTCCTGTGGAGTTCCTAGGCGCCTTAGTGAGGTATTATTTTCCCATTGAGCATAAACTTCATCAATGCTAATCCCTAATAATTTTGACTTATTTTTTGCTAATTCTTTTAGTCTACTAGTTGCAGTATATCCTGGCAACACATTATTAACGCAGATTCCATACTCACCCAATTCTAGTGCAAGCGTTTTACCCCATTGAGCCACGCTTCCTCTAATGGTATTGGAGACACCTAAGCCAGGTATTACCTGTCTTACTGAGGTTGATATTATATTAATTATCCGTCCAGAACCTTTTTTTTTCATTCCAGGAAAAACAGCTTTCGCCATAATTTGGTTTGCTATAAGTAGTCGTTCAAAAGCAACGCGAAATTCATTTTCATTAGCCTGAATAATTGGGCCCCCATGAGGCCCACCTGAATTGTTTATTAATATGTCAACAGTTTTCCCAATACTTTCCAAGTGTGAATGAACTTTCTCCTCAAGTTGTTCTGCATTATTAAAATCTGCACATATAACATTATGAGATTGGCCGTGATTATCTGCCAAATTTGATATCGTGTTATTCAACTTTTTAACATCACGCGCTGCTAAAGTAATTTCGCATCCAAGATTGGCTAAAATATGAGCAGTTTCTTTTCCAATGCCATCAGTACCACCGCAAACTATGGCGCGTTTATTCTCAAATGAAAATTTCATAATTTAAAATGATATCCTAAGCTTCGTTTTATATGTTCAGGTAATTTTGGAAGCGCAGAGCGTTGAATGAAAAAAGTTGAAAGATCTGCTAATTCAGAAAATATTTTGTGATTCTCAGCTGTAGCCTTTAGATATGCATGACCTGATGAACCACCAGTTCCTATCTTTGCTCCAATCATTCTTCTTACCATTAGAGCATGCCTCTGCCTCCAAGTAGTGAGTAACTCATCAACGTCGATAAGTCGAGATAAAAAGTTGAATGGAGAATGAAGGATGGGCTCATCTCTATAAAGGAAAATTAGCAGCGCTGCTTGAGTAGCAGTGTGTGATAAACGTTTTTTATTTTTCTTGATTAATTCAAGGTGCTTTTCAGGATTAATCATTGCTTCAAATGAAGATACTGCTCTTTCATGTTCTTTAAGATGATAACTGACCTCATCCAATGAATAATTAGGGTTGTTTCTTATAATTTGCTCTTCATTATTGAGGATTCTTTTAACCGCAATACTATATTGTTCCCAAAAGTCAAATCCTTCAAAAGATAAAAATGGTGTTCTTTCTAACCATTTTTCAAGTAGATCAAATAAAGAATTTTCTTCTTCTGAACGTTTAACCTTTTTTTGCTCTTTATCTAAAATCACTTTCTTGTAGTCTTTACCTCCATAATTAATTCTATTGCCAATTTTGAGACCCAATTTATTTTCTATTTCTCTGAATTGAGAACTTTGAAATCCTGAAGAAGGAAAAAGGTCATCCCTGAATTCTAAGAAATCCATTGCTGTCATGGTTTCAAGAACTCTTATTTGGTCAATAAGAATTTTCTGGATTTCAATGATTCTATCCAATCTGATTACAGCGAGACTAACATCGGATTCAATTACAGAATCCTTACTGAAAATTCTCAATATTGAATTTAGCTCATAGATAATTTGTTTGAACCACAATTCGTAAATTTGATGAATGATAATAAATAGCATCTCATCATGTGCGGCAGAACCCCTTTCTTCGCTTTTAAGTTTTTGATTATTTAAGATATTCTCTAATCCCAAATATTCACTATAGTTTAATGGTTTCATTTCTTTATTTTCCCTTTAATCCCATTCAAAACCTGATACACTATCAGTTTTAGCACTAATCTCGATGGTATTATAATCCCTAATTTTTGAAATGTAATAATATAGATATTTAGTTGATTCTTGATCATCTAACCAAACTGAATCAGGAAAACCAAATGTTTCCAATACATCTTTCTGTGAAGGATTACCTTTTAGGAATTCCCATATGTCATACTCTGACAAATATCCTAATGTATAAACTGTTTCAGCCATTGGTTGAAGAGACATGTTTTTGGTAGGTGGAAGATCCACAGAAATTTTTGGTATTGATTTAGATGCGCAAGAAAAAAGCAGTAATATGATAAATATGCGATAATACATTACTAGAAAATACCTAGATTAAATTTGTTCAATCAATATAATATATCAAATTTCAAACATAACTATTTTTAAATTAGAAAAATCATTACTTTATGCTTTAAAGCAACAAAGGATTAAACACCATGTCAAAAGCTGATAAAAAAAATCGATTTTATTACGACACAGATTTTTTAGGTAGTCCGTCAGGTAGATCAATAAGAATTTTAGCAGAATACTATGGACCACTTCAAAGATTAAAAAGAAACAACATTTCCGATACAATTGTTTTTTTTGGATCCGCTAGAACTGTTTCTCCAAGTAAGGCCAAAGAAGCCTTGTCTAAAGTCTCAGAAAATATGGATGAAAAAAAAATAAATCGTCTCAAAATGGATTTAAAAATGAGTCGTTATTATGAAGATGCTAGATTGCTTTCAAAAAAACTTACCAAATGGAGTAAAAATCTTAAAGGAAGTAAAAATAGATATATTATTTGTTCTGGAGGTGGCCCTGGAATTATGGAGGCATCAAATCGAGGTGCTTCTGAGGCAGGTGGAGTTAATATTGGCCTGACAATCTCTCTTCCTTTTGAATCATCGGGGAATAAATGGATATCTGATGACCTCAATATGAAATTTCATTACTTTTTTATGCGTAAGTTTTGGTTTCTATATCTTGCAAAAGCTTTGGTCGTATGGCCAGGTGGCTTTGGAACACTAGATGAAATAATGGAGTTACTAACACTAATACAAACGGGAAAAATAAAAAAGAAACTGCCGATAGTATTATATGGAAAAGAATTCTGGGAAAATGTGGTAAACTGGAATTATTTAGCAGAAATCGGAACCATATCGTCAGAAGACTTGAATCTTTTTCACATATCTGATGATATTAATGATACTTTCCATTATGTAACTAGTTTCCTAAAAAATAATGAATTAAAGGGACCTAACTTTTGACACGTACAATATTATTTTTTTCAAGTGCCATATTGATTTCTCAGACTGAGCCTGTAAAAGACATACACCAAAATAACCCAAGAGTATGGGCATTGACAAACGCAATGATCCATACGGAACCAGGTGATTCCATTAAAGACGCAACCTTAGTAATTAGAGATGGTAAGATAGATAAAATAGGTCGTTATATCCAGATTCCGTTAGATGCTTATGAAATTGACATGGAAGGAGCACACATCTATTCAGGTTTCATTGATGCCTGGTCGCAAGTAAAACAGGACGAAAAAACAACAAGCCCCGACAGCCACTGGAATAAAAAGATAAGGCCTGAATATCGAGCAAAAGATGATGCTAAGTTTAAGGATAAGGAGCTTAGGGCTCTTCACGAAATCGGAATGACAGCAGCACATATAGTTCCTGAAAAGGGCATTTTTAAAGGTAAGTCAGACCTAATAAATCTTGATGAGGAAATGTTGTCCCTTTCAAAAAATATTTCCCAAGTAATTGAGTTTAAAGCTTCAAGATGGTCAGAAAGAGGTTATCCAAATTCTTTACTTGGTGTCATAGCCGTAATTAGACAGACCATGTTAGATGCAGAGTGGTATGACAATTCAATGAGAATATTGAAAAAATATCCTCAAGAAAACGAACCTATTCCTATAAATAATCCATTGCAAGAAATTGCAGATTTTAAAATTAATCAACGCCCAATGCTTTTTATGACAAAAGAAGAACATGCGGCAATGCGAGCACTTTCGATTTGTAAAGAATTCAATTTAAATCCATGGCTATTAGCTAGTGGATATGAGTACAGAAGAATAAGAGAAATAAAGGAACAAGGTCCATTTATCATCATTCCACTTGATTTTCCTGAAAAACCAAAGGTCAATGACCCATATATTGCAATGCAATATTCAAATGAACAATTAAAACATTGGGATATGGCACCAGATAATATTAAAAAACTTTTTGATGCAGGTATCAGGTTCAGCTTCACATCAAGCACATTAAAGAAAAAACCAGATTTCCGAAAAAACCTTCAAAAGATTATTGATCGTGGGTTGCCACAGGATGTTGCCTTAGCAGCACTCACTACATATCCGGCAAAGGCTATGGGTCTGGAAAAAATATTGGGTAAAATTCAACCTGGATACATTGCAAATTTAGTCGTCACTGATGGAAATTATTTTAATCCTAAATCAAGGGTCACTTCTTTATGGATATCTGGGAAAAAACATTTTATTTCAGATCGTCACAAAATAAACCTAGTAGGCAACTGGGATATGCAAATAAAAAACAATAGTTACGAAATAGAATTCACCAGACCTAAATCTGGACAAAAAGGAAAGAGTAGTAAATCCGCAATTTCAAAAAGAAAACTTGAAGGTAAAATCCATATTGAAAATGAATCAATAACCTTGAAAGAAATCAAACTATATGATCAAAATATTGAATTCAGTGTTGATGGTACTCTTTTAGAAATAAACGCAACTTTAGCATTCAAAGGTATGATAGTTAAAGATAAGATTACGGGTACGGCATACGATGGTGCCAATAAATATGATTTTAATGCAAAAAGAACACTTAAGTTAAAAGATAAGTCTAGACAAAAAGCAGTAAACAGTGAATTGGCACTTTATTATCCAGAAGGTGTATATGGTCTAGATAGAGATCTATTATCGCCTAATGCAGTGTTAATTGATAATGCAACCATTTGGACATGTGGACCCATGGGAATTGTTGAGGATTGGGACATACTATTTGTTAATGGTAAAATTGATAAAATTGCTCCTGACATTAGCGTGCCTATGGGTAGTGCTCTCATCATTGATGCCACAGGTAAATATGTAACCCCTGGCCTGATAGATTGTCATAGCCATTCAGCAGCTTCATCAATTAATGAAGGAGCACAAGCGGTTACGGCAGAGGTTAGGATACGTGATGTTTTGTACTCAGATGACATAAATATTTATAGGCAACTTGGTGGAGGTCTAACAATAGCCAATATTTTACACGGATCCGCAAATCCAATTGGTGGTCAAAATGCGGTCATTAAACTTAAATGGGGCTCAAAGCCTAATGATTTGATATATAAGAACGCTCCTCAAGGTATCAAGTTTGCTCTTGGAGAGAATGTTAAACAGGCGAATTGGGTAGGAAATGGTAGATATCCACAAACAAGAATGGGAGTAGAACAAGTCATTAGGGATGCATTTAGAGCTGCTCAAGATTATAGACACAGGCATAAGACATATAATCGAAATTCTAAAGCAAAAAAGAAAATCATTCCTCCAAGAATTGATCTTGAGCTAGAAGCATTAGCAGAGATATTAGAGGGAACAAGGTTATTACACTGTCATTCTTACAGACAAGATGAGATATGGATGCTAACAAGAATTGCAGAAGATTTTGGATTTAAAATAGCAACTTTCCAACATGTTCTTGAAGGTTATAAAGTTGCAGAGAGAATTGCAGAACATGGCGCTGGAGCATCCACTTTTTCTGATTGGTGGCAATACAAATATGAAGTGATTGATGCAATTCCCTACAATGGTACTCTAATGGCAAATAACAATGTACTTGTATCATTCAATTCCGATGATGCTGAACTTGCAAGACGGCTGAATACTGAGGCAATGAAAGCTGTAAAATATGGTGGCCTTTCAGAAGAAGAGGCATTGAAATTTGTTACCATAAATCCAGCAAAGCAACTAGGCATAGATCAATGGGTTGGGTCTTTAGAAGAAGGAAAAGATGCAGACTTTGTCATATGGGATGGACCTCCACTTTCTATATATTCTAAGGTTCAAGAGACATGGATTGAAGGAACTCGTTATTGGTCAGTAGATGAGAACAAAAGGCTTGAAGAAAGAGACAAACTAGAAAGAGAATCACTTATTCAAAAAATCTTATCTACTAGCTCAAAATTATCTGGTAAAGTAATGAAGCCAAATAGTGAAACTCCTAACCATAATCATAATTGTAGAATAGATGATTATCAATTAATGGGAAATCAATAGAATGAGGTTCTTTTCCCTAATTGTTTTTTCATCGCTTTTATTTTCAAATAATCAGATACCTGGGATGGATCAAAAGAGGCCCATCTTGCTAAAGGGTGGAATTCTTCATACCGTTTCAGGTGATATTCTTGAAGAGTATGACATACTATTTGCTGAGGGGAGAATAGTAACAATTGACATGCAAATTCAACCATCACCCGAAACAGATGTTTATGAAATATATGGAAAACATGTTGTACCAGGTTTCATCGCTGCTTACACAAGGATTGGCCTTACAGAAATTTCTGCCGTAAAGCAAACTAATGACCATTCTGAAATTGGAGAAATAAATCCGAATGTTAGGGCTAATGTTGCTTATAACCCTGATTCAGATCTGATTCCAGTTACTAGATCAAACGGAGTATTAATAGTTAATTCTACCCCATCTTCTGGAAGAATACCTGGACAATCATCCATAATGGAATTAGATGGTTGGACTTGGGAAGATGCTACAATAAAGCATCCAGCAGCACTAAATATAAATTGGCCTAGTATGTACATTGATTATAGCGATAAAAAAAATAATGAAAAAAAGCAGCGAGATGAATACAATAAAAAGGTTAGAGAGTTGGATGAATTAGTGCTAAATGTTCGTGCATACTATCACCGGAAAAATGCTAAAGAAAGAAAGGCCGAACATAAGCAAAAAACTGACCTACGTTTAGAGTCTATGATACCATTCATCATTCATAATGAACCAGTTCATATTAAGGCAAATGACATAAGACAGATCGAAGCAGCTATTGATTGGTCTAAAAAACATAAACTAGACATAACCATAATTGGTGCAAGAGATGCTTGGATTAATCCAGAGTTGTTTGTAAAAAATAACGTACCTGTCATTATATTAGGTGTGCAGGTTACACCCAGACGTAGATTTGAACCAATTCATATAACATATAAAATGCCTGCAATACTATTTGAAGCGGGAGTACATTTCTGCATATCGCTGGATCCTGGTTATCCCATGGATGGACACGTTAGAACATTACCTGATGAAGTTATGCGTGCTGTTACTTGGGGTCTACCAAAAAACCAAGCTTTAAAATCCATTACTCTCTCTGCAGCTGAAATTTTAGGAATTGATGATCGAGTTGGCTCACTTGAGCCTGGGAAAGATGCGACTTTCTTCATCTCAAATAGTGAACCCTTGACCCAAACAACAAACCCTGTAAAAGCCTTCATCCAGGGAAGAGAACTAGACCTATCAGATAGACAAAAAAATTTATGGGAAAAATATAAAGAAAAGTATCGTCGTTTAGGGAACCTTGATGATTAACTAACATCATTCCACATTAATAATTACCCCCTCTTTTTAAAATATATTCTGTCATAGTCTTACTTATAGAAAGTAAAATATAACATTTTAAATGAGACTGAGTCTCATTATATTTAGTTTCTAAAAACATTATTAAACTTTTTATTATGTATGTTAGAATATTAGTATTACTACTATTTTTATTTGTCAGTTTAGTGCTGGCAAAGACTCCCCCTGTATCAGATTGTAATATTGCAAACAATACCAATGATATTGTTGTAGCGGGTGGTTCAATTACTGAAATATTATATTTTCTCAATGAGGAAGACAGAATTCTTGGTGTCGACGTAACTTCAAATTTTCCAAAAGAAACAAGCGAATTACCATCTATTGGGTACGTTAGAAGTTTGTCAACGGAAGGCATACTTTCACTAAACCCGAAGCTGATTTTAGGCGAAAATGATATGGGACCTCCATTAGTCTTAGATCAAATAAATGAAGTTGGAGTAGATTTAAGGATAATTCCTGAAGAACAAACTGCTATGGGTATAATAGATAAAATATACTGTATAGCATCTATCATTGGGAGCCAAGATAGAGCCCAAGAAAAAATAAAAGATGATCTTATGCCAAGCGTAAATGATCTTAAGATCTTTCAAAATTTTAGAGATTCTCAAAAAAAACGAGTCATACTGATATTAAGCATGCAAGGAACTTCACCAATTGTTGCAGGGTTAGGAACATCAGGCGATGGTTTTATTAAAATGACTGGCGCAATTAATGTATTTGAGTCCTTCGAAGGTTGGAAGCCCGTATCCGAAGAGGCAATAATAGAAAGTGACCCGGACTATTTTATAATTCCTAGCAGAGACATGCATAAAAATTCTGATGTTAAGTCTTTAACGTCTAATCCTATTTTTAAAAATACAAAAGCGGGATATGAAGAAAATTTTATTTTTGAAGATTCAATGTCAATGCTAGGGTTTGGACCTAGAACAATATTTACCGCACTAAAAATAGCAAAAGAAATGTATCAACAAGATTGAACCCCGATTGAAAGATGAAATATGTTAACCCTTATCAAATTTTTATAATTTATTCTTCCCTATTTATTTTACTCATTGTCCTAGGGCTTGCTTTATCGTTTGGCAGCTACAAAGTAACATTTATTGATTATCTTTACAGCGATATGAGCAAAATTCAGGAGTCTGTTTTTACTAAAATTCGTTTCCCGAGAGTCTTGCTATCTGCCTTTGTAGGTGCCTCATTGGCCACATCTGGAGCGTGCCTCCAAGGACTATTTAGAAATCCTTTAGCAGATCCAGGTCTCATTGGGGTTTCCGCAGGTGCAGCACTTGGTGCAACTTCATTCATCGTATTAGGTTCTAGCTTTATGCAGGGTTCAATAACAAATCCATATCTGTTGCCCATTTCATCTATTTTCGGTTCAGCATTTGTTATATCTGCGTTATTTTTTATTACAAAAGGTTTTGGAAAAGAAGGCATAACATATTTACTGCTTGCAGGAATTGCTGTAAATGCCTTTGCAGGCGTTGGAATAGGGATTTTAACATATATAAGTACCGATTCAGAATTAAGAGGTCTTACTTTTTGGACCATGGGCAGCTTTGGCGGAGCTACCATATCAATGATTGCACCTGCATTATTTTTTATCCTTATATCGTTTATTTGGATATTTAGAGAATCAAGGAAATTAGATATTCTTCAGCTTGGTGAATCCGAAGCTTACCGATTAGGCATAGATATAAAAAAGCTGAGGTTTAGCGTTATCGTTTCGTCGGCAATAATTGTTGGTATTAGCGTATCATTATCTGGGATGATAGGATTTGTTGGGCTAGTAGTCCCGCATCTTTCAAGAATCTTGGGCGGAGTTAATCATGGTTTTCTTTTACCAAGTTCTGCCCTAATAGGAGCCATTCTAATGGTCCTTGCTGATTTACTTGCTCGAACTATGATAAAACCTGCTGAATTGCCTGTTGGACTTATCACTAGTGCAATTGGTTCCCCTTTTTTTCTTTGGCTTATTTTTAGGATTAGAAAATTATGAGTATCAAGGTAAATAAAATATCATATGGGATCAATAATTTTTCTATTTTAAAAGATATATCTTTAGAAATCAGGGGCGGAGAAATATTAAGTGTCTTGGGTCCTAATGGCTCTGGTAAGTCAACCTTAATGAAAGTTTTAGCGGGAGATATCAACCCAAATAGCGGTTCAGTAGTTATCAATGGTACAAATTTAAATGATATTGAAATATCATCACTAGCCATGGTACGTAGCATGATGTCTCAGGCTCAAAATATAGTTTACGATTTTGATGTGAGAGAAATCGTTGAAATGGGCTGGATTGAATCTTCAGTTGATCAACCAAACGGTCATTTTGAAAATATTCTCACATTAATTAGCAATGAATGTGGCATTGATCATTTATTAAAAAGAAAGTATAATAGTCTCTCTGGAGGCGAACAACGCATGGTCCATTTTGCAAGAACATTATTACAATCGAATGGATTAAAGGAAAATTTACAAAAGTATATTTTTTTTGACGAACCTACAGCAAATCTGGATATTAAGAGAGAATTAAATATTTTAAATTTAATAAGAAAAAAAGCAAAAGAAGGATATGGAATCTTTATCGTACTCCACGATCTGAATCTTGCCTATAATTTCTCAGATAGGATTGTATTAATCAAGGATGGTAAAATTAGTAAAATGGGAGATCCAAATGATGTTTTCGATGATGAAATACTTTCTGAAATTTATGAGGTGCCAGTTTATTTCGACAAAGATATCGGCAGAATAAGATATTATTAATAAATAGGATTTTAAAATGAAAAAGAGTTTAGCTAAAATGGATTATAATGCTACAAAATTGTATCGCAATAGATTACATGGAATCCTTTCCACCGTTTCAAAGGAGCATAATGATTATCCATTTGGAAGCTTTGTAACATATGTTCCTTCAAAATGTAGAACAGCTTATTTATACCTAAGTGATCTTGCGGAACACACAGAAAATTTACACTATAATTCTAAGTCTAGCATAACCATCTCTAAGCCAAATAATTCTGGAGATATTCAAAATAGTGAAAGACTAACATTAGTAGGCGATTTAGGAGCTGTAATTGAAGAAGACCTAGCTGATTGTAAAATGAGATTTCATTCAATATTTCCAGAAAGTAAAAAATACTCTGAAATGCATGATTTTAAGTTTTACGAGTTAAGGATTAAACACGTGAGATGGATTGGGGGTTTTGGAAAAATTGCGTGGTTAGATAAAGAAAACTGGTCTTATAAAACTCCTGATTGGCATGGCGGGGAAAGTAAAATCATAGATCACATGAATGAAGATCATGGCAACACCATTTTTTCAGCGCTTCATGCTCAACATGGGATAAAAGATAAAAGTGCAAGAATGGCATTTATTAGTATTGACGGTTATTATATTGATTCCAAAAAGGGTTTACATTTTATCCAATTTAGTGAACCATGTTTTACAATGAAAAAGTTCAAGGATATGCTGATCGACCTTGCAAAAGAGTATAGAAGCTTCGAGCTATAGGTATCAATTTGAAAATGAGAACCAAAAAGCTAAGTCCTCTCCTCTTTTTACCCTTTGTAATAAGTAGCTATTTATTATCTGATACTAAAATAAATGGTAGAGTAATAAGTACTAAAAGCAACAAGCCAATTCAAAATGTAAATATATATGTAAAAGATCAAAAAAGAGGCACAACGTCAGATGCTTCTGGAAACTTTGAACTATTTCTTGAGGAGGATTCTTCATATTCCATTGAGTTTAGCCACATAGCCTATGAAAACAGATTGATCAAAACAGTACCAGGAAATTTAATAGATGTAAAAATGAAAGAAGTTTTTTTGATGTTGGATGATGTAATTGTTTCAAGCATGAAATGTGAATATGCATTATCTAATGTTCCTGTGTACTCCGAAGTAATTGGAAAAAGTAAAATAGTTGAGGCAGGAAATGTTTCCATTGCTGAAGTTCTTGAACAGCAATTAGGTATTTCAAAGAAATATGATGCCCATGGCATGTTTGATTACAATTTGATGGGTTTGGAATCAAAATATATCTTGGTAATGAAAAATGGTAAACCTATCAATGGCAAATTTCAAGATATGATTGACCTTGATCAAATATTAGTTAGTAATGTTGATAAGATTGAAATAATTAAAGGTCCTGGTTCCTCGCTCCATGGATCAGATGCAATTGGAGGGGTAATAAATATTATAACCGCAGAAACGCCAGAAGATTCTAGATTAAGTTTAAAATATAGAAGAACAATGTTTGATATAGGTACTGACAATAGTAGAAATAACTCATCAGGAAACATTGCCTCATTTAATATATCCAAAAAGTTTGGAAACTTTAGTTGGGGTACGTCTGGACAATTACAGGATTTATTAAACCAGTCATCAATTACCCCCTTAAATAAAGACGAAATAAGAAAATTAAATTTAAACACTGAGATGTATTGGGTATCCAAAAGTGAGAAGGACCAATTTAGTTTGATGCTTGATTATTTTGGGCAGAACGATATTGGTAGAGATTTATTGAGTACTGGCTACGAATTATCTTCAAACACCACAGATATTAGTCGCATATCTACTACACTTACCCACGAATGGATTTTGTCCGAAAGACTTCGTTTCAACCAAAGCCT